>NZ_OZ034692.1:0-340288 GCF_964026735.1 Wolbachia endosymbiont (group E) of Neria commutata | reverse complement strand
GTGGTCGTGTTGATATGGTAATTCAAGGTATTGGTCCTTCGCTTCAGGGCACTAAAGAATATACTCCTATAGCGCTAGAATTTAAGCTTATAAATAAAAACTTAAATCAAGATCAGCTGAAACAGGAAGTTAATAAATTAACAGAAGAACAAAACACTAGATATGCTAAAGGGGCGGCACTGAAAGCAATCACAGATAGTGACAAAATGTTTTTCATGGGTGTAGTCGTTAATGTGGGAGCTAAAGATAAAAATTCTTTAATATCAACGAGTGATGAGCTTATTTCTGCTAAAGTGAGCCATAGTTCTATTCACGTAGTTAAGGATGTAAAAGTGGAGAAAGTGCAGCAACAAGAACTGTATCATAAATAAATGATTTATTTGGACGAAAAAGTTCTATAGATGGGTTATTTAACTCTAAAACTGCTTTACCTGAAAACAATACAACCCAAAGCTCACTATCACAAGTAGATGCGCAAGTGAATGTTGATGGTACAATAATGTTACTTGATTTATTGATTAGAAAAGTTACAGATCAAAAGCACATCTCTATAGAAGGTCAATCTATATCCTTACTAGAAGCACAAGGCTATGCGTCAAGTATTACCCTAGGATTCGATACATTACTAAAGCGTACAGCAAGGAGTTGTGGTATACAAGATAACAGTTCGAATTTCAATCCTATAGAAGTACAATCAACTATAGTTGGACAAATAATGAATGGTAAGTTTTCTGAAATATCAAAGACTTTATACTCACCTGCAAAAGAAGCATGTCCAGAGTTTAAACAAACTGATAAATTTCTCAATTGTTTAGATGGTCGTCTAAAAGAGGTCTTAGCTGAAAAAGAAGTTGAGTTGTTTGTAGGAAAACAAAAAAGCTCGCCTAAGGCAATAACTAATAACAGGTTAGTGGAAAAATCAGTACCTCAAGTTAATGAAGATAAACCTAACACTTTCTTAAATGATACATCAACATCTAAACGATTAAGCTATGCTGAAAGCAGTTGTGTTAAAAGTCAATAGAAAAATGAAAAATACTAAAAATAATTTTTACTTGATGGGCTATAAAACCAAAGATGTTTTTAACACATTTTACGTAATTTAAGTTGTAGTATCTGGTTTAAATTCTTTTAAAAAGTGTGGATGTGGATAAGTGCTTTCAGTCTGTGTAAGCGCACTTATCCACAACCACACTAATCTGCTAATATTTAGATCTAAACAGACTTAGGGTTATATTCCTCAATAAAAATCCTGCCATCTCTTACTAAAGAGTTAGCAAGTATAAGAAATTTTCTCATTGCAGCAGTAGAAGCAACCTTATATGGCTTTTTATATTGATCATACAATCTATCAAAGAAAATTTTTATATAAGAATTCCATTCCCTGGCGCTAAGAATGCACATATGTAAAACTTTCCTAACTTGTGATCTACCACCCTGAATACACCTTTTTCCTTTACTAGAACCACTGTCTCGATTAAATGGTGCTGTTCCGGCAAGACTAGATATTTCTTTATGTCGGATACTTCCTAGCTCTGGCATATAACAAATCATAGTAATAGCTGTGATTTTACGTGCACCTGGTATACTGGTTATTGGTATGTATTTTCTTTTAAGCTCTTCACTTTTATCAACCAATGCCATCATCTCATCTTCTAGGGCTTGGATTTGATTTTGCAAAACAACTAGCAGTTCTTCCATTTGTTTGATTATGGATATATCAGTTACCTGATGAGCTTGGGTTTTTTGTATTTTTGCTATTTCTACTAGTTGATTTCTGCGAGAGAGCTTTTGCTTCAAGCAATCAATATTATTGTTACTAACTTTTAAAGGAGTAACACGCATATCTGTATTACTAACATAACGTGAGATGATGCTACAGTCCATTTTATCAGTCTTAGTAGCAATACCAAGGCTTTTTGCATAGTCTCTCACCCATCTTGGTTGAATGACATATACTTTGAAACCATGGCTTAGTAAAGTATAAGCACATAATTTTTCGTACCCACCAGTTGCTTCAAGTCCAACTTTGGTTACGTTATGTAAACGCAAAAAGTCGAGTATTTGATCAATAGCTTGAACGTTATTTTCAAATACTTTATGATATCCAAGTGGATGAATGTGGATGTCTAGTTTATTTTTGCTAACATCAATGCCAGCAATAATATTTGATGGATTCATAATTCCTCCATAGAATAATATGTAATACTGCATTTTCCACCCTTATATACGAGCCTCAAAGCTCAATCAGTTGTTCGGAACTTTCAGTATAATAAACCAGAGAAGAGAACCTTGCTTTCAGACGGTCCTTATGACCAAGAGTTAAAACGGTTCCTCTCCTCCGTGTGTCCTTAATATTACCACTTTGTAATACTTATGAACTTATTTTTAACATATAAGAGTTAGGGCTGCATCTTCAGAGGTAAAAGCTGGAGTAAGAGCAGGATAAAACAGCTAATTTCACCGGTATTTTGGTAATCATATATTAAATGTTTCTGGTGAAGTTTTTAATCTTTCTTTTGTTTTTATTATTATCTCTACGGTACAGCCCAGTCTAGCCGTGAGGGTCAAAAGATGCTCTATGGCAAAATTGTCAGTTTTCAGCCTATTTATATTAGACACCTTAGGTTGATCAATCTTCATTGCCTTTGCTGCTTCTATTTGTGATAAGTGATATTGAGTGATTATATTGACAATGAAGCACATTATTGCTATTTTCACATCCTTAATATTGGATTGTATGTTTATAGTGGTTCTGCCTTCTAGTAAAGTTATTGCCAATTCCATATCACAGTTCAGCCTGAGTAGAAAAAGGAAAATTCGCTCCAAAGCAAAGCCATGAGTTTTCAAATGTTTAATGTAGGAAATTTTTGATTGGTCAGTACCAAGAACCCGTGCTGCTTCTCCTTGAGACCAAGAATTTCTTTCTATTATTGCATTAATTATTTGCAACAATTCTATTTTCACTTTTTTAATATCGTCAAATTGTATAGTTTGTGAAAAATGTGTTTCGGTAGTAATGCAGTTATTCATGATGTTAACCTCACCAAAAAAGCCTATATATCCATTTTATACTAACCTATTGCACTAGGTCAATTTAATTATTCTATTATTGATTGAATCAAGTTGTATTTTAACGTATTTATCCTTAATATAATTGCTAAAAGATTAATTATACTTACTATTTTTATTAATAAATAAAATTGCAAAAAAAATTCAAAAATGACTTGACCTTTTGGGAAATCGATGGCTCTATAGCGACCACTGCTAAAAAAGCAGAGTAAATAATTAAAAAGGTTTAGTCATTAATAAATGAGGAATTTTATGAATAATAGTAAAAATGAAAGAGAAAAATTAGAGACAATAGTATTATTAGGCAAAGATGGAGTAGAGGATCATGAGCTACTAGGATTAGCTATATGTTCAGGACAACGCGTGGAAAAAAGTATAGCTATTGCAGAAAAGTTAATACAGCTTTTTAGTGGTATAGGAGGAGTAATCAGCTCTGATTATCATCAACTTATAAGCGTAGACTCGGAAATGACAGACTCAATGGTTGCGATAATTTATTGCATCAAAGAAATCTTAGGCAGAATATTAAGAGGTAAGTTAAAAGAATTACCCATTATTGATAATGAAGTTATACTAAGGGATTATTTGAAATTAGTAATAGGACAATCAAGAAAAGAGCGCTTACGGGTAATGTACTTAAACCAAAGTTATCATTTAATACATGAGTATATTCAAGATTTTGGCACTGTAGACAGCACACCAATGTACTTAAGAGAGATAATTGGGAAAGGATTAAATTTTAACGCAACGTCTATTATAGTTGCACATAATCACCCCAGCCAAGATCTAAAACCTACAAAGGAAGATAAAGAAAGTACGTTAGATTTAGTTTTGACATGCACGAAATTAGGGATAGAATTTGTGGATCATATAATTGTAACAGAAACAGGTTATTTCAGCTTTAAAGAAAATAATCTGCTATAGCATAAAGAAGTGAGAAATGGAGTGTTTGTTGTATTCTGATGAGCAGCTAAAGCAGCACCGCCAAGGGTTAAATGATAAGGAAAGACAAGATCTTTATTATCAGGTACTGGCTAGAGCTAAAGAAGCAATGAGAAGTACCAAAGAAATTAACCAAATAAAAATGTTAAGCAGGGCTGCAGTTGCGATAGAGGAAATAATAGGCAAAGAGTCAATCGAATTGTCTAATGCAGACCATCCATTTCGAAACGTGAATATAGTCACTAATACTCCTGAAGGTAATGTAAATTATCTATTCAGTACATGTGACTCCTCAGAATTATATGATGTGAGAGAAGATAGGGAGAAAGCACTATATCAAGCAATAAAGTCAAATGATGTAGAAATAGTAAGACATCTACTTATGATACTTGTTCCTGAGGGTATTTGTTTAGAACGTCCAATAGAATTAAAAATATCAATTTATGGGAAATGCACTAAAACAGACAAAATAAGGGATGTAGGAACTGATGAGATCAGAGTAATAGACCTGAAATACTTGAAAAAGCTAGAAACATTATTGCAAAAGTTTTGTGAAGAGTTAAAACCGGATCTTACAAAAGACATGGAAAATTATCTTCAGAAAAAGTTAATATTTTATCATTTTTTGTATGAAGCAAGAGTTGGTGAAAAAACTACAATTGACCTAATCAAGCTATTTACTGCTCAAAGTGAAATAAACTACCAGATAGACCTGTTGTTACTGTCGTTAATAGAAGATAGTATCAAAGAAGAAGAGTTACGTGAAAAAATCAATAATATGATAGATCTACTAGGAAAATATAGAAAATTCGAAGAGCTAGAGTATAAGGTTAGAAGATTAAAATTAGAACTCGCAAATGGAAAAGCAGACAAAGACAGTTTAGAGAGACGGGAAGATGAGATGAGAGAAATAGAAGAAAAATATATCAAAGTGACCAACTTAGCTAGTGAAAGAAAGAAATTGATAAAGCAGTTACAGCAAATATTAAACTAGTATGTCAAATCTTAGTATACAGCTAGGAAGAAAAATAAAACACTTTAGGTTACTCCGTGGACTTAATCAAACTCAGCTTGGAGAAAAAGTAGGTGTTTCATATACACAAATACAGAGATATGAAAATGGCTCAAACCAGGTTTTGGTCGGTAGGCTATGTGAGCTGGCAGAAGCTTTATCAGTTGATATTTTAAGTTTCTTCACTGACAGACATATAGAGTCAACAGATCCATGGGATGAAGAGAGTGAAGATGTATTGAAAGAATATAGCAAAATTAAAAGTAAGAAGTCACGTGATTTTGTGTACTTATTAACCAAGTTTTTATCTCAGCTTTTGTAGTAACTTGCATAAAAATCGAAATTGCTTTAATATTTTTACTCTTTAGCATTTCTACTATGGCTTCAACCATTGACATACAAATAGAGACCCCCTGCGAAAAGGTAGAAAGTAGGTAAAAACGACTAAAAAGCATGTAAAATGAAAGTTTTAGGAGAGGGAAGATGGCAATAAGTTACGTAAAAATAGCAAGAACACCATATATTTTTAGACAATTGACAGGGCCCACAACATCTGAATTTGAAAAAATTGTGGCAAAAGTGCGTCCAGAGTGGGAAAAAATGGAGGCGAAAAAGAAATGTCACGGAAGAAAATCGCATGTTGAGGAGCTAGAAGACAGGATTTTATGTGTTCTAATTTATTACAGAACGTACATAACGCATCCATTTTTAGGGTTTTTGTTTAATTTGCACAACTCAAATATTTGCCGACTTTTTAAGAAAATGTAGCCATTATTGGCCAAAAAAATTACTATAAAAAAGGATAGAACGCTGACGCCAGAAAGGATTTTAAAAATTTTAGCAGACGTCACGGAGCAACCGATACAGCGGCCGAAAGACAGCAAAAAACGTAAGAAAAGTTATTCCGGAAAAAAGAAAGCAACCACAATAAAAACCGAAATTGTGATCGAGGGAAATGGGCAAATTCTGTCGATTTCGAAGTCGCATAGAGGTCGAATGCATGATTTTCGCATAAGGAAACAGGAAAAATTGTTGGCCAAAGATAGCATAAAATATGCCGATTCTGGGTATCAAGGTTGGCAAAAACTGCAGAAAAACGTTGTGATTCCGTACAAAAAACACCGTAAAAAGCCACTAACGGAGGAGCAAAAGGAGCATAATCGGAAGCTGGCATCGTTCAGGATGCGTGTGGAAAATAAGATTCGCGAGATAAAAATCTTCAAAATAATGTCAAATGTTTACCGCAATTTTCAGAAGAAATACAACATGAGATTTAATATTATAGCAGGAATTGTGAATTTGAGGCATAGTTTTTAATAATTTTTGGGCTGGGGATTTCTTACCAGATTTTATCAGCAACTTGCTTCACGTTGTTTCGCAGGGGGGCTACTGTTGGTATCTTTACATATATGCTTTCAAAGCCCAATACTTGAAACAGAAGGACAAAATGTAAATCAGCATGTATCTAAGGAAAACAAGTAGAAGTTTAATTAATTCTCGTTGCTTTTTGAGCTACTTAAAATGACAGCATGAGACTCCTGGACTCCGGGAGTTTCATCTCTAACTGCAAAAATAGATATTTATTTAGAAAATAACCAGTGACTTTTAGCCCTAGTTGAAATTCTTGAGCTGAATAACTGTTTTGCAGGTTATTATTATATACGTTGTATAGCATTTGTGGAAAAGGTAACAATTTATCTGCATAATAACTACCGGCTTCTTTTGATACTGATCTACCAGTTTTTGGGGAGATAAATTGTAAATTTTTTGTCATTCCTGTTACAGCACACTTGGACAGGTCTAATTTGAATCCCATCTGAGTAAGAAGCAAAAGTTCTAAATTGAGATAATGACTTTGCCAAGATAGATTCTCATGTTTCATTATATCGATAAAATATCGAAAGTTATCATATAACACTGGGAATCGTTCGCTTTCTGGCAGCACCTTTTCTAAAATGGAGAAAAAAGCAACAATAGCAATGTTTTTTAATCTATCATGAAAAAAATGATGAAATGAAGATTCGATTAATTCACACTTAAAAAATCCCAGATTTTCAAGTAGCTTAGCACTCCACTCAACATCTAATAGATTACTTACTTGAAATTTAAGGTTATTACTATTTGTTAATCTAATCAACCCTCTACGTTTTCCATGATTTTTCGTAAACAAAGAGAGAATTAAATTCTTATCTCCATATTTTTTAGTGGCTATAATAATGCCCTCATCTTTCCATCTCATTTTGGATAATTAACCATACCGACTGCATGGTATCACAGGACAGAAAAATTCATACAGCAAAAATTACGGTAATGCCCAACAACTCATGATAAGAAGTTTTTCGGGAGCGTCATGTCAATAGCACTGCCATTAAGTTAAGAGAAAAGGATGGACTATATTAATAAATCAAGTAAAATTCCTAAACTTAAAGGAAAAATAATATGAGTAAAAAAAACAATAATCGAATTCATAAAAAATAAATTGATAAGTTTAAACTTTATAAATGATCACAAAGTATCACCAAAAGACTTTCTACGAAAAAGAAAATTGCCTTTTATTGATGTATTCATTTTGATTTTCAGAAAAAGTGTGAAATCATTACAAGTGATGCTCAATGAATTTATTCTGTACACGATGAGAGATTATACAGTTACTGCAAGTGCTTTTACCCAAGTAAGACAGAAGCTAAAGTATACTGCATTTTCAGAACTTAATGATGATGTAGTTTCCCTATATTACCAGGATCAGGAGTTTAAAACTCACCATGGTTTCAGGGTACTTGCATTTGATGCTTCTATATTAATTCTACCAAAAAGTGATGAGGTAATAGAGTAGTTTGGCTTAAGAGCAGTATGGAATGGAGTTCAGAGGTTTGAAGATTATACAAGTGCAACCTTTGAAGCTTGTTATGATGTGCTAAATAATATTGCAATAAAATCGGTGTTAAGTAGAGGTGACAGTTATGAAGTTGATTTAGCAACCGATATGCTTGAAGGCCTCAGTTCAGATGACTTACTAATCTGTGATAGAGGGTATGTATCTTATCGATTTATTGCCGAGCTTACGGAAAGGAAAATTAATTATGTAATTCGTTGTCCAAGTTCATCTTTTAGTGAAGTAAACGATATGTTTAAGCCGGGCAGTCCCTCTAGTACAATAGCAGTAGCTACTGCACCTATTAAAGTGGCAAGGCAGCTAAGAAAGCTAGGATTACCTGATGAAATGGAATTTAGGCTAGTTAAAATCATACTTTCCTCTGGTGAAATTGAAGTGCTAATTACATCATTATTAGATGGGCAGCAATTTAAGGTTGAGGAATTTGAAGAGTTATACTACTTACGTTGGGGAATAGAAACATTTTTTTCTAAACTCAAAGGAAGGTTAGGCTTAGAGAATTTTACAGGTAAAAGTGTTGAAACTATTAAGCAGGATTTTTGGTCAACCATTTTTATTAGCAACCTAGAAAGTATTATGACAGAAGATGTAGAAGAGGCATTGAATGCAGACCTAGCTGATAGTAAGCTTGAAAAAAGCATTAATAAATCTGTTTCATTTAATGCAATTAAAAACTTAGCTTTCGATATTTTTTCTACAGAATCGGACATGGATTGCGTTATGGAGCAATTATCTAAGTTATTTTTAACAAACACTTTAGTTGTAAGGAAGGGGAGGAAAGTTGATCTTCATAAGATATCTGATGTTCGTTCACTCAATTACCAAAAAAGGGCTAGAAAACACGTATTTTGAATACTACCCTACTCATTTCTGAAAGACAGTATTCCTGGAGCAACTTTTGTCAAATCTTCTGTAAAATGACTTTTAAATAAGCTATTTCTTAACTAGACCCCCTGCGAAACAACGTGAAGCAAGTTGCTGATAAAATCTGGTAAGAAATCCCCAGCCTAAAAATTATTAAAAACTATGCCTCAAATTCACAATTCCTGCTATAATATTAAATCTCATGTTGTATTTCTTCTGAAAATTGCGGTAAACATTTGACATTATTTTGAAGATTTTTATCTCGCGAATCTTATTTTCCACACGCATCCTGAACGATGCCAGCTTCCGATTATGCTCCTTTTGCTCCTCCGTTAGTGGCTTTTTACGGTGTTTTTTGTACGGAATCACAACGTTTTTCTGCAGTTTTTGCCAACCTTGATACCCAGAATCGGCATATTTTATGCTATCTTTGGCCAACAATTTTTCCTGTTTCCTTATGCGAAAATCATGCATTCGACCTCTATGCGACTTCGAAATCGACAGAATTTGCCCATTTCCCTCGATCACAATTTCGGTTTTTATTGTGGTTGCTTTCTTTTTTCCGGAATAACTTTTCTTACGTTTTTTGCTGTCTTTCGGCCGCTGTATCGGTTGCTCCGTGACGTCTGCTAAAATTTTTAAAATCCTTTCTGGCGTCAGCGTTCTATCCTTTTTTATAGTAATTTTTTTGGCCAATAATGGCTACATTTTCTTAAAAAGTCGGCAAATATTTGAGTTGTGCAAATTAAACAAAAACCCTAAAAATGGATGCGTTATGTACGTTCTGTAATAAATTAGAACACATAAAATCCTGTCTTCTAGCTCCTCAACATGCGATTTTCTTCCGTGACATTTCTTTTTCGCCTCCATTTTTTCCCACTCTGGACGCACTTTTGCCACAATTTTTTCAAATTCAGATGTTGTGAGCCCTGTCAATTGTCTAAAAATATATGGTGTTCTTGCTATTTTTACGTAACTTATTGCCATCTTCCCTCTTCTAAAACTTTCATTTTACATGCTTTTTAATGTTTTTCATCTGTTTTTTACCTTTTCG
Organism: Wolbachia endosymbiont (group E) of Neria commutata; assembly: GCF_964026735.1. Classification (NCBI taxonomy): domain Bacteria; kingdom Pseudomonadati; phylum Pseudomonadota; class Alphaproteobacteria; order Rickettsiales; family Anaplasmataceae; genus Wolbachia; species Wolbachia endosymbiont (group E) of Neria commutata. Next base: position 330,451 of record NZ_OZ034692.1, on the reverse strand, counting down.
CAGGGGGTCTAATAAAAAACTGGAAATAGTAAAATTGCTTCTGAAACTTGGAGCAGATGCTAACAGAGTACGCAAAGGCCAAGGCTCGATGGAGTTATCACCTCTTCACAACGCAGTAAATGCCAGTAATTACGATGAATGAGACTTATGCTTGGATATTGTGAAATGCTTAATAAATGCTCCAAACTCTAAAATTAACTTACAAGATTATGAAAATAAAACACCCCTACATTACGCTGATAGGCTCAAAACCATAGAAGTTTTACTAACCCGAGAAGATATTGATCCTTTAGTAAAAGACGATAGCGGCAAAACACCTTTTTGTTATGCAAAAGAAGGAAATAGACCAGAAATAATAAAAGCCTTGATAAGTAATAAATATGGATCTGAAAAAAACAGTTTATTACACCTGGCAGCAGAAAGAGGATATGTTGAGCTACTGGATGATATTTTAAAAGAAGGAATTAATGTAGATATTTTAAACGGAAAAAATCAATCACCAATCTATCTTGCTGCAGAGCGTGGAAACTTAAACGTTGTAAAATCATTGCTTAAAAAAGGAGCAAATCCTATTTCAGCAGTTGATTATGGAATAAAATCAAATAATTTAGAGCTACTAAAGATTTTGCTTGTGGGAAGAAATATATCCCTATTGGATAGAACATCTGGAATAGATTTTCCCACATTTCATGCTTTAAGCAATAGATATATAGAGCGTAGAAAAGTGGCCAATAAAAAGGTGAAAAAATGCAACAAAATTATCGGTGTTTCTGTTGCAGTAAGTGGAGTGGCAGCAGCAATATACATAGGTTTAATAACAACAACAATAAGTAGTGCTATCATTTTTGTAACAATAACGGGAGTGCTTGCACTTATTGTAGCAATAATCATCAGTGATCTTGCTAGACGTTATATCGAAAATGAATTTCAAAAGAAGATGTTTATGGAATTGGAAGAGTATAAAGAAACAGAAAGTAGCGTAACAAAAATTGATGATGTTGAAGTAGAAAGCTTACGCAGCAAGTGTTTGGGCGGAGCATAATGATATACAGTACCAGCTTTTATTCAGGATTAAAGCCAGATCCACTACTTAAAGTTTCAGAGTGGGCAAATGAATATCAAGTGCTTTCACAAACTGCATCATCAGAGCCAGGAAAATGGAGAACTGAGCGAACTCCATATCTAAAAGAAATCATGGATTCACTTTCACCGTCTTCCGCAATTGAAAAAGTAATATTCATGAAAGGAGCACAAATTGGCGGAACAGAGGCTGGAAATAACTGGATTGGCTATGTTATTGATCAAACTCCAGGTCCAATGCTAGTAGTTCAACCAACTGTAGAGATGGGAAAACGCTGGTCCAAAGGAAGATTTGCTCCACTTATTGATAGCACGCCATGCTTAAAAAGCAAAGTAAAAGATCCAAGGTCAAGAGATTCTGGTAATACTGTGTAAAGTAAAGAGTTTCCAGGTGGTATGGTAGTAATCACTGGAGCAAATAGCGCTGTTGGCCTTCGCTCTATGCCAGTAAAATATCTCTTTCTTGATGAGATTGATGCATATCCAGGAGACTCTGGTGGTGAGGGTGATCCAGTTCTTCTCAGTATTGCACGCACTAATACTTTTACTCGGCGAAAGATCTTTTTGGTATCAACGCCAACAGTCCATGGAATGAGCAGAATAGAAAAAGAATTTGAAAGCTCTGACAAACGTTACTTTTTTGTGCCATGTCCACACTGTGATCATTATCAAGTTTTAAAATGGCCACAAGTAAAGTGGGAAGATAAAGATCCAAGAACAGCACATTATGTTTGCATAGAATGTAAAGGCAAAATAGAAAATCATCAAAAGACAGAAATGCTTAGTTCTGGAGAGTGGAGAGCTACTGATCCAACAAAAGATGGAAAGACAGCAGGGTTTCATATTTCAAGTTTATATAGCCCAGTTGGCTGGTATAGATGGAGTCAAGCAGTACAAGATTTTCTCCATAGTCAAGATAACGAACAACTACTCAAAGTCTGGATAAATACCACGCTTGGAGAAACCTGGGTTGATAAAGGAGAAGTACCAGATTGGAAAAAGCTTTTTGAGCGTAGAGAATCTTACCCAATCGGTACAGTACCAGAAGGAGAAGTGGTCCTCACTGCTGGAGTTGATGTACAAAAAGACAGATTAGAAGTAGAAGTTGTTGCTTGGGGAAGAGGTCGAAGGAGCTGGTCAATTGATTATCAAGTATTTGAAGGAGACCCTGGGGCTGATGTTATCTGGAATAAGCTTTCTGAATTACTGAATCATCATTTTCTGGGGGAGAACGGTCTTGAATACACAATCAGTATGATGGCAGTGGATGCTGGGTATAGAGGACAGGAAGTATATAATTGGGCGAGAAGTCATCAAGGCTCTGGGAGAGTAATGGCAGTTAAGGGCGTAAATAAAGCCTTAGTACCGCTCAGTAGCCCAAGTAGAGTTGATATTACAGTGAGTGGGAAAAAACTACGTAGAGGAATGAAACTCTGGCCAGTTGGAGTATCAATATTAAAGTCAGAGCTTTTTCAGCTACTTAATGTGTTAAAAGATGAAGAGAAGACTCCACCGGGATATTGTCATTTTCCAGAATATGTTCCTGAATATTTTAAGCAGCTCACAGCAGAACAATTAATTACCAAAGTAGTAAAAGGATATACCAAACAAGAGTGGCAGAAGATCAGAGACCGTAATGAAGCGCTTGATTGCCGAATATATGCTAGAGCTGCATCTATTGCCCTTGGAATTGATCGTTGGTCGGAGGATAAATGGAATGGTTTAGTAGGTAAAAGGGCTGAAAATAAAAAGTCAAAGGTAGTCAAAAGTAAATGGATAGAAAAGTAAAATGTATACTGAAGATTATTTAGCCCAAGTTGAAGAAGCGATTCAAAAACTCCAAAGCGGGGAAAGAGTGGTTTCAATTGCTTATGGTGACCATGTAGTCCGTTATGCAGAAGTCCAAATAAATGATCTATTGAATTTAAGGCAACGTATTAAGACTGAACTAAAGGTTGCAGGGGTAAAACCAAAAAGAAGGATTGTTTTTTCGACAAATAAAGGGATTGACAAAATTATGTAAAAATGTTATAGTTTAAGGTTGATGTTTTGTGGTGAATAGTATGGCTCAAGAAGTGCTCAATGTTAATGTAAGTTTTGAGGGTGAATTGGCTCAATATCTTACAGATATGGCAGAAATAGAAAACAAGACTATACAAGAAGTCCTAGTGGATTTCGTAAAAGAAGAAATTGAAGCAAGAAAACTAGATGAAGAAGATGATGATGGAATAGATGAAGCGGATATAGCTTTAGCTAGACTTGCTGCTAGTCGTAATGTTCCAGGTGCAAAGAGGGTTAAATATGAAGATGTCAAGTGGAGATAAAACCATACGAAATTGAATTTTTAGATAATGTTACTAAGAATGATATTCCAGCCTTACCAGTTACAATAGAAGGGAGAATAAATAGAGCAATACGAGAACGCCTTACGGTTAGTCCAGATAAACTTGGAAAAGCGTTACATCATGAATTTAAAGGATCTTTCAGATTGCGTGTTGGTGACTACCGCATAATTTATGAGATAGAAATTCCAGAGCGTAAGGTTCTTATCACTGCAATACGGCATAGAAAAGACGTTTACGAACGTTAATTTATGCAAGAGCTTCTTGCACAATTCAAAAAAGTCAACATCTGTTGATCAAATTCTCCAGCAGCTTGCTGTAATTTTTCTATTGACTTTCAACACAACTGCTGCTGCATAATTAAAACCATCAAAGGCTCAATGTTATTAAAAACCTTCAAACAATTATTTCATAAATCACCAAAAACTAAAAGTTCAGCATGGGATGCGGCTGGCTCTGGTAGAAGATTATGTTACTGGCAACCAGAAAGAAGTAGCATAAATAGTTTGCTTGCCAGTAGCCTTGAACATCTACGCAGCCGTTCTCGTGATATGGTCCGTAAGAATCCTTATGCTGCAAATATCATTGACACCATAGTTAGCAACTCTGTTGGAACTGGAATAAAACCGCAATCAAAAGCTAAAGATGCTGAGTTTCGTAAAAAAGTTCAAGAGTTGTGGCTGCGTTGGACTGATGAGGCAGATAGCAATAATATTAGTGATTTCTATGGATTACAGGCTCTTGTTTGCAGAAGTATGGTCGAAGGTGGTGAATGTTTTGTTCGCCTACGTACTCGAAAACCTGAAGATGGATTTTCTGTACCATTGCAGCTACAAGTTCTGGAATCAGAGCACTTAGATAACAAGAGCAATCAAACTCTAGCAAATGGTAACATAATTCGAAATGGCATTGAGTTTAATAGACTGGGTCAAAGAGAAGCGTATTACTTATTTAGAGAGCACCCTGGTGAAGGCTCTTTTGGTGAGTCAGTTAGAGTTCCAGCAAATGATGTTTTGCATATTTATAAACCCTTAAGACCTGGCCAGATAAGAGGTGAACCATGGCTTTCAAATGTCCTGTTAAAACTCTACGAGCTTGATCAATACGATGATGCGGAGTTAGTGCGAAAGAAGACTGCTGCCATGTTTGCTGGATTTATTACAAGGCTCGATCCTGAAGCAAATATAATGGGTGAAGGTGAGTCAAATGAGCATGGGGTAGCATTATCGGGCTTGGAACCAGGAACCATGCAGCTCTTAGACCCCGGAGAAGACATAAAATTTTCAGAGCCATCGGATGTGGGAGGAAGTTACGAAGCATTCATGAGACAACAGCTAAGAGCTATAGCAATTGGCATGGGAATAACTTATGAGCAGCTAACAGGAGATTTAACTAATGTCAACTACTCATCAATTCATCAATTAGAGCAGGGCTAATAGAATTTCGCAGAAGATGCGCAATGTTACAACATAATATTATGGTATTTCAGTTTTGTCGTCCTATTTGGAATAGGTGGTTAGAGTTAGCCCTCTTATCAGGAAAACTTTCTGTGCCGAAAGATAATCAAACATTGAAAGATGTAAAATGGATACCACAGGGATTTGATTGGGTGGACCCGCTAAAAGACCAGCAAGCACAGCAAATGGCAGTAAGAAATGGTTTTAAAAGTCGCTCAGAAGTAGTTTCAGAAATGGGCTATGATGCTGAAGAAATTGATCAAGAAATAGCCGAAGATCAAAAGCGTGCTGATTTTTTCAACCTATTTTTTGACTCAGATACAAGGAGTACACAACAAAAATCATGACAAAACAAGCAGTATGGCTAAATAAGCCAATGATGGTAGAGACAAGAAGTTTTGAACTACTATCTTTATATAGCGGAAAACAAGCAAACTTTAAGAACTTAAAGCATAATACTATCAACTTAAAAGGAGTAGCAATTGTACCAATTTATGGAATTCTAACTAAAAACCCTGGAACTTTTGACGATATTTTAGGTATGACGTCATATGAAAGGATTCGCTTTCAAATAGAGGAAGCGTTGGGAAATGATAAGGTAGAAACCATTTTACTAGATATAGACAGCCCTGGAGGTGAGGTAAATGGTATTTTTGATCTAGCTGATTTTATTTACGAATCAAGGTCGAAAAAAAAGATTGTAGCAATAGCCAATGATGATGCGTACTCTGCTGCATATGCTATAGCTTCAAGCGCTGAAAAAGTATTCGTTAGCAGAACCTCAGGAGTAGGAAGCATTGGAGTAATTGCAAGTCATATTGATCAAAGTGGATTTGATGAAAAACAAGGTATTAAGTATACAACGATTTTTGCTGGAAGCCGCAAGAATGATTTAAACCCGCATGAACCTATAACTTCCGAGGGTCTTGCAAGTTTGAAAGGGGAAATAGATCGCTTATATGGAATGTTTGTCCAGCTTATAGCACGCAATCGAAATCTTTCTATAGAAGCTATCAAATCTACAGAAGCAGGGCTTTATTTTGGTCAAAAAGCGATTGAAACGGGTCTTGCAGATGAAATTACAACATTTTTTGAATTTATTAATCAATACAGGAGTACCACTATGACAGAGCAAACTATAGCTAATTTTAAAGAACAAGCGATAAATTCTCAAGAGGATCTAATTGGTCAGGTTGGTTATGAGGGCTACCGCAATGAAATTTTAGAGATAGCACGTTTGTGTAATTTATCAAAAATGCCAGAGAAAATAACAGGATTCATTGAGCAGGGTGTAAGTAGTAAACAAGCACAAGAAATCTTAATAGGGCTACTCGCAGAGCGGACAACAAAAGCCGAAATTTTTAGTGCATTACCACAAAACTCATCAGAAAGTCTGGTAATGAAAGCGGCTAAAGCTCGTGTACAGTTTGGCATTTAGGAGATTTAATAAGTTGCTTATTTTTTACCGCGGTATATAATGCTAACAAACTCCGCGGTAAAGTATATGAGCGAGCCAATCATAGGTAGAGAGAAAGAAATAGCCATTCTGCAAAATAAGCTTCTTTCTCAATCGGCTGAATTTATTGCAGTTTATGGTCGACGTCGTGTAGGAAAAACATATTTAATAAAACAATTTTTTAACAAACGTAATGTAATTTTATTTGAGCAAACAGGTCTTAATAAAGGTAATCTGCAGGAGCAGCTTAGAATTTTTACAGAATCATTGTCTAGTGCTTTTTATAATGGTGCTAAAATGGCTTTGCCAAAAAATTGGATGGACGCATTTCGCCAAATCAATATTGCAATTGATAATATATATAGGCATGAACAGGTTGTTTTGTTTTTTGATGAGTTACCATGGCTTGCTACGAGAAAATCTTATTTTTTAGCAGCGTTGGACCACTATTGGAATGTATATTGGACATATCGAAAAAGGCTTATATTGATTGTTTGTGGTTCAGCAGCTTCCTGGATGTTAGAAAATTTAATTTATACCAAGGGAGGATTACATAACCGTATTACTGCAAGAATACCTTTACAGCCTTTTAACTTAGGTGAAACTAAAGAATATCTAAAATATTTAGGAGTCAGCCTTAATCATCAACAGATATTACAGATCTATATGGCTATGGGAGGGATACCACATTACCTTAAGAATGTACGTAAAGGATTATCAGCAGCACAAAATATTGATATGATCTGTTTTCAGAAGAATGGTTTGTTATTTGATGAATTTGACATGCTGTTCCATTCTTTATATGAAGAGCCAGAAACATACATAAACATTATACGTGCAATTGCAAAAAAGCCAAAAGGAATCAGTAGAGAAGAAGTTATAAAAACGACTAAAATGACTGAAGGTGGTTATTTAACTACTAGACTAAGGAGTTTAGAAGAAGCTGGATTTATTGGTGGTTTTTTACCACTTAGTAAAGCAAAGAGAGGAGTATATTATAGGGTAATTGACGAATATGTATTATTTTATCTCACATGGGTTGAACCATTTAGAAAAGTAGCAAAAAGGACAATAATAAGTGATGCTCACTACTGGGAATTAGCAATAAAAAAACCAGCTTGGCTCACATGGACAGGACAAGCCTTTGAAGCAGTGTGTTTTAAACATGCCAATATAATTAGAAGAAAATTAAATATAGAGCATATAGCAGTTATATGTAGCGATTGGCAATATTACCCAGAGAAAAACAGTAAAGAAAGAGGTGCTCAGATTGACTTAGTTTTTGATCGAGAAGATGGATGTACAATACTGTGTGAAATAAAATATAGTGACAAACCTTACACAATAACAAAGGAATATATAGAACAATTAAGGAAGAAAGAGGCAATTTATAAAGAAAAGACTAAGTCTAAGAAACAGATATTTTGGGTGCTTATTGCTGCAAACGGAGCAACTGAAAACCAGCACTTGAAAGATATAATTAATGATGTGATTACATTAGAAGACTTATTTTAACTAAATCATTTAGCTTAGTAAAACGAGTAGTCTACTGCTGTAACGGCTTTTTTAAACACTAAAGTAAGTGAAAGAATTAAAATTTATAATAATTATAGGAGAAAATATTTATGACATGTATAACTGAACCAAATAATTTAGGCGATCTTCTGAAATACGAAGTATCCAATCTATACTTACGGGAACAAATTATTATTGCCAAAGGTCAGAATCTGAGCTTAGGAGCAGTAATTGCCAAAAAGACAGACGATGGTTTCATTAAAGCTTTAAATCCTGCAGGAACAGACGGCACTCAAACAGCTATAGGTGTAATTACAAGCGATGTAAATAGCAAAGACGCAGATACAAAAGCAGTAATAATTACACGTATTGCGCTGCTTGCGGGTCATGCAGTTGTTTGGCCAGCAAATATTACTGAAGAACAAAAAACAGCAGCAATAAAACAACTTGAAGAGCGCAGAATTATCGTCCGCAAGGCAGTCTAAACCTCAATCTATATTAATTTTTCTACATTAATTTTTAACAGGAGCTAAACATTATGCAAAATCCATTTTCAAATCCAGCATTCAACATGACAGCATTAACAGGTGCAATAAATATATTACCAATCAATTTTGGTCGAACTGAAAGTTTAAAATTATTTCCAAGCAAATCGGTGAGGTTTCGTCATATTGCCATTGAAGAGCAAAATGGGGTTTTAAGTTTACTGCCAACGCAAGTTCCAGGAGCTCCTGCAACGGTCGGAAAGCGTGGAAAGAGAAAGGTGAGAACGTTTACAATTCCGCATATTCCCCACGATGACGTTGTGCTACCAGAGGAAGTTCAAGGAATACGTAGCTTTGGTTCAGAAAACGAACTTGTAGCGCTTGCTGATGTTGTCACTGATCATTTACAGTCAATGCGAAACAAACATGCAATAACGCTGGAACACTTACGTATGGGAGCTTTAAAAGGGATAATTTTAGATGCTGATGGCTCTGAACTCTTAAACCTCTACAATGAATTTGGTATTACTCCAAAAGTAGTAAATTTTGCACTTGGAACTGCAACAACAGATGTAAAACGAAAATGCATGGAAGTACTTCGTCATATTGAAGATAGCTTAAGTGGTGAGTATATGACAGGGATTCATGCCCTGGTAAGTCCTGAGTTTTTTGATGCCTTAACTTCTCATGCTAAAGTGAAAGAAGCATATGAAAGATGGCAAGAAGGAGCAGCGCTAAGGAATGATATGCGTTCAGGATTTACGTTCTGTGGTATTACATTTGAGGAGTATAGAGGACAAGCAACAGACATGGATGGAAATGTCAGAAGATTTATCGAGAAAGACACCGGGCATTGTTTCCCATTTGGAACAGTAAATACATTTACAACTTACTTTGCTCCAGCAGACTTTAATGAAACAGTAAATACTTTAGGGCAACCACTTTATGCAAAACAAGAACCAAGGAGGTTTGATCGTGGTACTGATCTACATACTCAATCTAATCCACTACCTATGTGTCACCGCCCAGGTGTCTTAGTGAAGCTCACTGCTTGAGATAAGGCGAGGTAAAACTCATTACAGATTGCTTCCTACACCTGGGCACTGAGTATTATATCAATTAAAGAATATAAAACAAAAGTTATGTTTAAAAATATTCAAAAATTATTTATGGATTGCTTTGAATATCTAGGGATGGAAGCAACATATTGTAACAAAAATAAGGAAGCCATCTGTAAAATAAAAGCTCTGGTTAAACGTCCAGATAGCACGTACCACTTAGGAAATGATGGAACATTAACCCAGCAAATTGCTTCTATAGAAATACGTAGCCAAGACATTACTTTCCTTAGTGTAGGAGATTATATAAAAATTAGTGATAAATTCTATAGGATTTTTCAGCCACCACTAAAAGATCTTTCAAATAACTTATGGGAAATACAAGCGATTGAGGCTTAAAATATTTAACATTAAAACTAGCAATGTTAACCAAATTGTTAGTAGCATTGATAGCCAAGAATCAAAAGTAAGACTTGCGGCTGTAAGAGCACTAAACAAAACAGCACTTTGGCTAAAATCACAAGCTGCTAAAGAGATTAGCAAAGAAAAGCAAATAAAACTAACGGTAATGAGGAAAAGGCTGAGGATTATTAAAGCCAGAGCAAGCACGTTAGAAGTTATAATTAAAGCAAACCTTTATGATGTTAAAGCTCATTTACTTGGAAACATAAAGCAAACAAGCACAGGGTCAAAAGCCGGAAAACATATGTTCACTAATGCATTTATAGCAACTATGCCAAAAGGACACCGTGGCATTTTTAAACGAAAAGGGAAAACTGCATTACCAATTCAAGAGGTTAAACTACCACTAGAGCCTGAGGCTTCTAAAATAATTAAGGAGCTTGTAATTCATGAAGTTGAGGCGGTATTTGAAAAGTTTTTCCAGCGTGAATTGAATTATATTGCAAAAGTATGAATTGGGATGATTTACATAATGCAATTTGCTCTACGCTAAAGGCAGAAATACCTGCTATACAAACATGTGAAGTATATCCAACAATAAGGAAAGAATTAATAGCTCCAGCAGTATTCATAGAACTTAGCAGCTTTGAAAAAGGAAATGATCCTGGAACTGGTGAGTTTGCATTGAGGGCTAGGTTTGAGGCAAGGGTAGTTGTTGATTCTACGATAGAAAATGCTCCGATAGTTGTGAGATCTTTAGCTGCTGAGGTTGCAAAAGTTGTAAATAAGAACACCTGGGGAATGGGCGTCTCACCAGCAGAATTTATATCAGCAGAAATTGACGGATTTAGACCGGAATTGGATGCATATTTAGTGTGGCTTGTAGAATGGGTTCATGAAGTACACTTAGGACAATCGATTTGGGATGAAGGAAAAATAAAACCTCATGTAATTGATATAGGAAACGTACATGTTGGAAAGTAATTTTGCCATTTCAGAGTTACAGAGAAAATTAGCTAATATCGTTCGAATAGGTCTAGTCAAAGAAATAGATTATGAAACTGCAAAAGTAAGAGTGAAGATAGGAGAATTTTTAACAGATTGGATTCCATGGATAACAAGTAGAGCAGGAGAAGATAGAAGTTGGCTTCCACCGAGTATTGACGAGCAGGTAGTAGTATTATCGCCACTGGGTGAACTATCGCTTGGGATTGTATTACCTGCAATTTATCAGCAAAAGTATCCCGCGCCAGAAAGAAGCAAAATGATTAACAGTTTAGTGTTTCAAGATGGAAGCAAAGTATCATATGACAAAAAAGATCATCATTTAGAGATCACTGTAGCAGATAAAATCACTCTAAAAGTGGGAGAATCAGAAATAGAAATGACAAAGAATGGTATAAAACTTAAGGTAAAAAGAATAGATCTTAATTAGAGGAAAAATGAGCAAAGGAGTTGTACGTTTAGGAGATCATTGCACAGAAGCTTCACCACATTTTTGCATAGGTGGAAGTAATAATGTTTTTGTTAATGGAAAATCCATTTGTTGCCAAGGAGATAATTTTACGGAGGGCAAAACTTTAACAGGAGGGTCAAGGACAGTGTTTGCAAATGATTATGGAGTGGCAAGAATTGGTGATTTAGTTACCTGTGGATTCAAGGTAAAAAATGGGAGCAGCAATGTATTTGTAGGTTAGAAAATGCTAAATGAAATACATGAACTGTAAGGAAAAATTAAACAAATTTTGATTTTATATAAATTTAGGTATAAGAATAGGAGTATAAATGGCAAGTAATTTGAAAAAAGTCATACTATCTACAGTATATTGCACTCTATGTGTATTTTGCTTAAGTAGTAGTAAAGTTTTAGCCGTTTTTTGGGCAGACAGAAATCCAGTTGATAATTATGCTCATATAGCATATATTGCAGTAAAGCACTGCAACACAGAGATTCTAGAGTTTTTAGTAGGAAACTTAGTAGATGTAAATTATGGGGATACTAATAAAACAACACTTTTGCATTATTCTATGGGAAGAAGTTGTCATGAAGTAAAAGAAATCTTAATAAAGAAAGGTGCAGATGTTAATGCCATTGAATCTACAACTGGATTTACGCCATTACACAAAGCTGCGATGGAAGGTGATATAAGGGGCGTTAGACTATTACTAGAAAAAGGTGCAGATCCTTATATCAAAGAGAAATTTAATGGACTTATGCCACTAGACCTAGCGATGAGCACATTAAGGCATCTAGAAGGAAAAGAAGTAAGGCCTAATCAAGAACAAAGAACTCAGAGAAAAATAGTGGAGCTACTTTCTTAATTTTATCTTAAAAAACATCAATAAAGCTTTTACGAATGAAAGGGACGGATGCAAGAACTGGAAAGGAGTTGGAAGGGTTAGATCATCTAAAACAATCCATAGTTGATATCTTAACCACTCCGACAGGATCACGTATTATGCACAGAGATTATGGTTCAAGGTTGCTTGAGTTAGTTGATAAACCAATAAATAGAGACTGTTCTTTGGAACTCTATGCGGCTGTAGCAGAGGCTCTAGAAAAATGGGAAAGAAGATTTAAACTTGAAAAAGTAAAAATTACAGAGGTAAAAGAAGGAAGAGTAATACTGAATTTGGAAGGCATTTATCTTCCAGAAGGCAAATTCATAAATATTAGTGGAATAATTGTTTAGAAATGCAGACACCTAATGTTATTGAAAAGCTGAGCTATGAGGAGATCTTATCCAGGATGAAAGAAGAATTGATACATCGTGATCCAACGTTTTCAGCACTGACAGAAACTGATCCGGCAATAAAAATTTTAGAAATAGCGGCCTGGAGAGAGCTTTTGCTAAGACAGAGGATTAATGAAGCAGCAAAAGCAAATCTGCTCCGTTTTGCAACAGGAATTGACCTTGATCACTTAGCTGAATTTTATGGCGTTGAGCGAAAAGATGAGGAAGATGATGAGCGTTTTAGAAAAAGGGTTAAAGCTAAAATAGTTGGCTGGAGCACTGGAGGCAGTAAGGAACATTATCGCTTTTATGCACTCTCAACTGATATCAGAGTTAAGGATGCACTAGTTGAATCGCTAATACCAGGAAGTGTACAAATTTCAATATTATCTAAAGATGGAGTGCCTTCAGAAGAGCTTCTGGATACTGTAAGAAAACAAGTTAATAGGGATGATGTTCGTGTTCTAACCGATACAGTCGAAGTTGTTAGCTGCAAGATTATTCCTATAGACATTTATGCCAAAATTAGCATTCATCCTATGACACCACAAGACATTATTGAAGCAGCTAAAAGACAATTGATTGAAAAGTTTGAGTCATCCAAAGGTTTAGGTTGGGATATAACTAGATCGTGGATAATAGCCAGTCTTTTTGTGGAAGGAATACAAAATATAGAACTAGTAGAACCAAGTATAGATGTTACTGTTGAAGGCAATGAATGTTCTTGTTTAGATAACTTAAAAGTCGAATTAATGGGTAAAAATTAATGTTGTTACCTCCAAACAGATCAAAACTAGAGCAAGCATTAGTAGATGCAGTTGATTACAAAGTTGATCCAAATTGTGTAAGAGGGTTGAAATTCAGCCTTCAAGAAAAAACACTACCATGGCTAATTGAGGAATATGGGCTTGGAGAAGTTTTGTCGTGGGTAAAAGACAAAAAGAAAGCAGTAAGTGAAGGAGTAAAGTTTCAAAGATTAAGGGGAACACCTGCATCATTAAAAATAGCGCTGAAATGGGCAAATATAGAAGATATTTCGATTATTGAAGAGCCACCTGGCAAACACTTTTTTGAGCTGCAAGTAGGTATAAAGGATGTGCCAAATGATTTTTTCGTTGATACGGTTGTAGAGCTAGCAAAGCTTTCGTTGCCAGCAAGATCCAGGTTAATGAGGATTTTTAATAATCACTACAATATTCAAAGGTTCATACTGGATGAAAGTCCTTTTGGAAGTATATTGTCTGATTACTCTGGAATTCAGGTTGAAAAAGATGGGCCAGTGTTGTCGTTTGGTCGGAAGAATTCATTTGAGCTGAAAGTTTCGAATCCAACTTTTAAATTTAGTACATTTCGTTTTCATTATGAGCAAGCGTTAAGTAATGATCTGTATAGATTAGATGTTGCAATACTTGGAGAAACAGATCCACATACAAAGAACTATAATGGTATATATGAGCGAGATCACCTATAGTATAACTTTAAAGCCCTTTATCCTTTGCCACAAAGTGTATTGCCAGCAATTAAATTTTCTAAAGCACAAATAGTGTTATCTGATAGCTGGAATCTTGGAGACGTCAATGCCTGCCTACCTGTTTGCTATAATGAGGAAGTAGGAGATAAATTTACTTTAGGGAGTAGCAAGCTTTCTGAACAAATTTGGAATTTTAAATACACGCCAATTTTAGAAAGATTCAGCGTTACCTATCACTACAAGGCAGAGAATTTTACTGATCAGAAAATTACAGAATCTAATTTAACAGAATACTACGTTAGCTGTGAAAATAATTCAGATCCAAAACAAGATGATCCAATTCATGAGCTAGAAAACCATATTATAGTATTTTATCCGGGTGTAGTTTTATGGCACGAACATAAGCATTTGAATCGGCCTTGGAAAAACACACAATCAATTGTTATGTTTCGTTGATAGATTCTTTTAGTGCTTCACTTATGCTGAATTTGATTCCTTTATGTTGTGGTATAGTCATAAGCTCACCGGTCTGTGGATTACGTGATTTTCTTTCTTTGCGATCTACAGTATGTAAAGTGCCAATTTTTTGCAGATTAAGCCTATATCCGTCAGATAAAGCGCATTTCGCAACATCAAGGATAGCATCGTATATTTCATCTACAGTAGCTTTCTTGATAGATAATTTTTTTGCAACTTCATCAACAATGTAAGTTTTACCACAAATTTTACTCATAAGATCCACCAAATTTCTAGAAATAGGATATTTGTCTTCCATAGTCAAAGGTTTTTTCAGCTAAAATATCATTTATTCAATATGTTAATAATATATAACAATATCCTAATATATATTAAAAAAGTATTAGCGCGCACTCCCTAATTGTGAAAATAACTTGCTTTTCGCTTTTTGATGGAATATAATAAAATAATAGCAGTAAATAAAAGAAAAAAAGCTGCTGTTGAAAGAGGCAATTTTGTGAGGGTAATCATGAGTAAATTAGACAAAAGAATTCAAGAATTATTAGCAAACTCATTTCATGGAATTAATGAACAAGATGAGAGTGGCGAAACTGTACTACATTTAGCAGCAAGATTTTCTGATTATGAAAGAGTAAAACTGCTAATAGAAAAAGGAGCAGATGTTAACGCGAAGAATAATGAAGGAAAAACACCATTACATTCTGCTGCACTCAGTGGGAAAGTAGGAAGTGTGAGTGCAATGATAGAGGCGGGTAGCAATAGATCCCCTGCGAAACAACGTGAAGCAAGTTGCTGATAAAATCTGGTAAGAAATCCCCAGCCCAAAAATTATTAAAAACTATGCCTCAAATTCACAATTCCTGCTATAATATTAAATCTCATGTTGTATTTCTTCTGAAAATTGCGGTAAACATTTGACATTATTTTGAAGATTTTTATCTCGCGAATCTTATTTTCCACACGCATCCTGAACGATGCCAGCTTCCGATTATGCTCCTTTTGCTCCTCCGTTAGTGGCTTTTTACGGTGTTTTTTGTACGGAATCACAACGTTTTTCTGCAGTTTTTGCCAACCTTGATACCCAGAATCGGCATATTTTATGCTATCTTTGGCCAACAATTTTTCCTGTTTCCTTATGCGAAAATCATGCATTCGACCTCTATGCGACTTCGAAATCGACAGAATTTGCCCATTTCCCTCGATCACAATTTCGGTTTTTATTGTGGTTGCTTTCTTTTTTCCGGAATAACTTTTCTTACGTTTTTTGCTGTCTTTCGGCCGCTGTATCGGTTGCTCCGTGACGTCTGCTAAAATTTTTAAAATCCTTTCTGGCGTCAGCGTTCTATCCTTTTTTATAGTAATTTTTTTGGCCAATAATGGCTACATTTTCTTAAAAAGTCGGCAAATATTTGAGTTGTGCAAATTAAACAAAAACCCTAAAAATGGATGCGTTATGTACGTTCTGTAATAAATTAGAACACATAAAATCCTGTCTTCTAGCTCCTCAACATGCGATTTTCTTCCGTGACATTTCTTTTTCGCCTCCATTTTTTCCCACTCTGGACGCACTTTTGCCACAATTTTTTCAAATTCAGATGTTGTGAGCCCTGTCAATTGTCTAAAAATATATGGTGTTCTTGCTATTTTTACGTAACTTATTGCCATCTTCCCTCTCCTAAAACTTTCATTTTACATGCTTTTTAGTCGTTTTTACCTACTTTCTACCTTTTCGCAGGGGGTCTAATGTTAATGCCACTGATTATGAAGGATATACACCACTACACTTAGCAAGCATGATGAGCTGTACAGGTAAAGTAAGGGCACTAATCAACGCTGGAGCAAATGTTAATGCTAAAAGTCATATAGGAAGAACGCCACTACACCAAGCTGTAATTATGAGTGAATTAAAAAATGTTAGAGCAATACTGGAGGCAGGAGGTGATGTAGATGTCAGAGATTATAAGGGATATAGACCAATGGATGTAGCTTATATGGGAAAATTTGAGGAGATAGTGGAGGAGTTGATAGAATATGAAGATAGCAACGAGTTAGCATATAAAGATAGCACCGAATTAGTAGAGCTAAGTAGCAGACAGTACAAATTTTAAAAAAGGAGGGAAAGTAAATTCATATGAGCTTATGTTTTAAAAAACAATCTGTAGAAAAAGAGGTTTTGTCTTTGACAACAGCAAGTTTCATGAATGAAAAAGTGAAGTAAACGTGGGGGATCAAATGGAAATAGTAGGTTTATATATCGCATCAAAAAGGCAAAGGAAACAAATTGAAGAGTTGAAAAATAGGATTATCAAAGATGGACATCAGTTGTTAGAGGAAAATGAATTCATCGGTAAAGCTGATGGAAGTAGTAGGTTTATATATCGTATCAAAAAAGCAAAGGAAACAAATTGAAGAGTTGAAAAATAGGATTATCAAGGAAGGACATAATTTATTGGAGGAAAATGAATTCATCGGTAAAGCTGAGCTGGAGAGCTTAAGATATAAAATAGCGAAAGGTAGAATTGAAAAAATGTATGTATATTCACCAGAGGATTTAGCAAAAGAGTTTAAAGATCAAGTAAACCTACTCAGGGAATTTTGGAAGTCAGGAATAGATGTAATATTTGTAAGTGAGAAGGTAAGAGTAGCAGTTACAGAAGATCTCATTTCTTTCAGAAGCAGCTATGGCTAGTAGGAAAATGGAAATTCATGAGTACAGAGAACACGCAATTAAAAACAAAAATGGGGAGACAATGAATCAATCTGTAGAACAAGAGATTTCATCTTTGTTTGGAAAAACAGCACAAGAGTTACGTAAGGTATGGAAGAAGTATTTTCCATCAGAAGCACCGCCATATTATAAGAAATATTTGATAGATAAAATAGCATACAGGATGCAGGAGATAGAATATGGAAAATTATCTAAGGAGGAAGAAAGAAAGCTCAACTCTCTAGCTGATCGAGCAGAACAAGGTAAAAAGGTAAGTGGTGATGAACTTCTGGCAGGGACAAAGCTTATCAAAGAGTACAATGGGAAATACCATGACATTCTAGTAACATGGGGTTTATATATGAAGGGCAATTATTTACATCACTGTCAGCAATAGCAGGGAAAATAACAGGAATGAGCTATAATGGGCCAAAACTTTTTGGCGTGCGCTGCGCTCGATCGTCTAAGTCTTATAAAATTAAGGGAGGTAAAGATGATCTAGCTAATAAATGACCGGTAACTAAAGATGTTACCCCTCTATGACATGAGCATAGATGGAAGGGGATCGCTAGTCAAGACTCTTGATCCGGGAGTTTTGATGGGAAATAGCCGGGCGATCTTAAATGTCCTGAAATTGGGCTGTATACCTGATTGCGGGGCTACCACAGGACCTATGGCGAGGAAGTACAAAGTCTGTGTTGGATGCCTCTGTATTTAATTTCGAACCCTTATTGAGAATTCTTGATAACGGTACAGCGGAGGGAAAAGTGAGAGATCTGGAGTAGCTGCCAAAACTATTCTGGGCATATCCGATTTAGGGTATGACGTTTTACTTACTCATGATTTGTAAGACGGCAGGGTCACTCAGGGGTAAAGCAGACCACCTAAGGGTCCGTAGGTTGTTTATTGGAACGCAGGAACTTCTTTATTGCTGCCAGGTCTGGTAAACAGATTCGGCTAGCTCTTCGGAGTCGAGTGATGGCAATAAAGGAGGGCGGAGTTCTCGTAGTAGTCTGAGGTTGGGAAAGCCAACTACATGGCGAAGGGGAACAGATGTTTTGTAGAGATTATTATTAGTAGGTGAAACAAATGATGGACTTCATTTATCAAGACGACAAATCTTGGCTTCTTGCCAAACAACGTAAACTCTACACGTGGAGTCTAAAGATCGCATTGTCCAAGCTGCTGTTCTTCACTTCCTTGAACCAATTTTCGAGGCTGAATTTCTAGTAGTATCTTATGGTTTTCGCCCAAAGAAAGCCTGCAGAGATGCTATTGAGCATATTCGTAACGCTATACGTCCAACGAAAGCTACTTGTAAAAGTTTACAAGAGGCACCTTATCAATGGGTCATTGAAGGGGATATAAAAGGATGTTTTGACCATATTTATCACAGTCATGTCATGAGTAATCTGAGACGTTGAGTCAAAGATAACAAAGTATGCCGTTTAGTCAAAGCATTTTTGAAAGCCGGCATTCTTGAGGGTGGTGTATACCATAAAGCCCAAAAAGGAACGCCACAAGGAGGCATTTTATCACCACTTTTAGCCAATATTAGTTTATCAAATATTGAAAACTCATATGGTCGGTATGTAAAGTATCCAGTACAGAAAAATGGCCTTCCTTATAAACGCCCTGGAGATGCATTGCGAATATTTCGTCACCTTGAGCGCAAAGCTGGGCGTCCAGTCTATCTTCCTATCCGTTATGCAGATGACTTTGTCATTTTGGTAACTGGTACACAAGAGGACGCTATGCGCGAAAAGACACGTCTCAAGGACACTCTTCTCAAGGACTTAAAATTGTCCCTTTCTGAAGAAAAGACCAAAGTGACGCGTCTGGATGAAGGATTTACATTCCTTAGTCACCGCATACGCCTAAGGTGGGATGATCGTTGGGGATATTGGTCTCGAATCGAAATACCGAAAGAAAAAATTAAAGACTTTCGGTACCAAATCAAGCAGAAAACCCTACGGAAATATTCTCATCTCTCTATGGAAGAGGTCATTAGCATGATTAATCCACTTATACGGGGTTGGGGAAACTTTTATCGCCATTGTCATAACGCTAAACGTGTTTTTACAGCTCTTGATCACTATGTGTGGGATAGGCTGTGGCGATGGTTGAAGAAGAAAAATCCTTACACCTCACAGAGAGTTCTTTATAAACGCTACTGGCGGAAAATAGAGAACAGATCGAGGTATCGGTGGATGAATGTCACGCTGATGGCGGATATTAAAGTAGAACGTCACGATTTGGTTAAGCTACGCTACCCAGACTACGCGTCTGAAACATTGGAAAGCCCGGTGCATAACGAAAGGTGCACGCCGGGTTTGGGAATAGAGGAAGAGAAAACCAATATGAGTAATCATAGAACGGCGTCTCTTCCTCATATTCACTTGAAAAGCAGTAGGAAAGATCTAGCAAGAGTATGAGGAAATAATGGATAAAGAAATAAGATGTGCAATATATACAAGAAAATCTAAAAAAAGTGATCCTGAACAAATCTTGAACAGTTTAGAGGCGCAAAGGATGGTATGTGAAGAATATATCAAAAAGCAACAAGGATTTATAATATTACCAAAGGAGTACGATGATAATGGTAAGTCAGGAGAAAATCTAAAAAGATCAGCGATTAGTGAACTACTTTGTGACATCAAGAAAGGAGAAGTAGACTGTGTGGTAGTATACAAGTTTGATAGGTTATCACGAGATACAGATGACGGAGAAGATATTGGCAAGTTGTTAAGGAAACATAGAATTAGGTTGATAGCAGTAACCCAGCCATTTGACCTGGATACATCGATGGGAAGATTTATGCGAACGATTCTTGCAGGTCAAGCTCAGTGGGAAAGGGCAGTGATAATTGAACGAGTACTAGATAAAATAGCAATGTCCAAACAACAAGGGCTATGGATGGGAGGAACTGTACCACTTGGATATGATGCAAAAGATAAGAAGCTGGTAATCAACGAAGAGGAAGCAGAGGTAGTAAAGCATATTTTTAAAAGATTTATTGAGCTGAAATCAATGACTCTACTAACTAAAGAGTTAAATAACCAGGAATATAGAACAAAAATACGCCTATGTAATCAGGAATACAAGGAGGAAGATTGTTTGGAACAGCAGCAGTACGGGCAATAATAACAAATTTAACATACATAGGAAAGGTAAAACATAAAGATAAGTGCTACCAGGGAATACACGAAGCAATAATAGAAGAAGAAGTGTGGAATAAAGCACAAACTTTAATAGAGAAACGTCCGAATTACAAAGAAAAATATGAGGAAGGAATACTAAAGGGAATAATACGTTGTCAGATGTGTAATGCAAGTATGGTTCCAACATATACCAAGAAACCGAATAAACTCTATAGGTATTACGTATGCGATAATCATGTAGAAAGAAAGCTCTGTCCATTAAGGAACAGAACGATA
Source organism: Wolbachia endosymbiont (group E) of Neria commutata (assembly GCF_964026735.1). Taxonomy (NCBI): domain Bacteria; kingdom Pseudomonadati; phylum Pseudomonadota; class Alphaproteobacteria; order Rickettsiales; family Anaplasmataceae; genus Wolbachia; species Wolbachia endosymbiont (group E) of Neria commutata. Next base: position 309,829 of record NZ_OZ034692.1, on the reverse strand, counting down.
TCAGCAGGGGAAGTGGAAAGGATTGTGATAGAGAAAACGAGGTATGTTAACTCTATTAGAGGTTCAGGGGCATTAGAAGAAATATGGGAAAACTTGTTTCCAATGAAGCAAAAGGAAATAATCAGAAAGTTAGTCAGGATGGTATGGGTGAGAGAAGGTGGAATAGAGTTATTTATTGGAGTAAAGGAGTTAGAAGAGGTGAGAGAGGAGTACCCAACTGATATTGAAACTAAGACGAAACAGGGAGACCGTAGACAATTTGAGGAAGTAAATGGAGAAATATCGCTGTTTGTGCCATGTAAGCTAAGAAGAGAAGCAGGTAAGTGCACGATATTAGAACCAGAAAATGAGCAGTACACAAAGAAAGATAATATTTTACTAAAAGCGCTAGCAAATGCCCATCTATGGCAACGACAGCTCAATAGAGGAAAATATGCGAACATAAGGGAACTTAGGAAAGAAAAGAAGCAGGACCCACATAAAATCTTGAAGCTTAATCTTCTTGCTCCAGAAATAAAGAGGGACATATTAAATGGAAAACAACCAAGGCATTTGAAGTTGGCGGATTTTAAAAAGGAAAAAATACCAATTTTATGGAGTGAACAATTGAAAAAGTTTTATGGCCAATAATAGGCGTTCAAATAAATGTTAATATTCTATATGTTATTATTAATAAATATCAAAAAAAATTGTAAATATAAAATGAAAACCAGAGGAAGGTGAAGAGGCATATAGTGAAAAAACGCCAAGAACTATCAAGGATAAAAAAATACAAACTAAGCAGGAAAAACAGTCAGATAATATAGAATTAGATAATATTTCGGTAATAATAGATGAAATTAAAGAATTGAAAAATGAAACCAAGAAGCCACCGGCGGAGGTTACAGTAACAGAGCTTACGAGATAATAAAGAAGCAAAGTGCAGCCTTATTTCAAGTAAAAAAATAGAACTGGCTATGTTAGCAAGTGCCATAATATACCTGCAATACGGAGGCATGACTGCTCTATTGTTTGCGTGTGCTTTGGTATGCTTAGAAGTAGTTATGTCTAAAAAATCAGATATCTCAACGTCTGAAGTTAAAGAAATGAGTATACCTAAAGAGTATTATTACTGAAAATGAAATTTTGAAAACAGGAGAAATATATAGCAGGCAAAGTTTGTGAAGGTTATTAGATATCTTGTATTCTCATTAGCAGCTAATTTTTCCTATATAGCAGAGAAGCAAGCCCTGGCCTTAAATTGTACAATAAGATTTTCTCTTATCACATCAAAGTAATAGAAAATTTATTCTTAAGTTGGAATAATATGATATACTTATTATAGTATACTATATAAAAAGAATGTAGCAGTTGTGTTAAAAGTCAATAGAAAAATTGATGTAGCTGTGAATAAATACTTAAAGTTTGTGTGGACGTATTTATTCACAGCTACGCTATTACTAGATAGAAGCAGAATTAGGACTATGTTCCTTCTAAAGAGTTAGCAAGAATAAGTAATTTTCTCATGGCAGCAGTAGAAGCAACTTTATATGGTTTTTTGTATTGAACATATAGCCTATCAAAGATAGTTTTTATATAAGAATTCCATTCCCTAGCGCTAAGAATGCACATATGTAAAACTTTCCTAACTTGTGATCTACCACCCTGAATACACCTTTTTCCTTTACTAAAACCACTGTCTCGATTAAAGGGTGCTGTTCCGGAAAGGCTAGATATTTCTTTATGTCTGATAGTCCCTAGTTCTGGTAGATAACAAATCATAATGATAGCTAAGATTGTACCTGCACCTGGCATACTAGTTATTGATATGTATTTTTTTTAAGCTCTTGACTTTGATCAACCAATTCTATCATCTCATCTTCTAAGGATTGGATTTGATTTTGCAAAACAACGAGTAGCTCTTCCATTTGTTTGATTATGGATATATCAGTTACCTGATGAGCTTGAGTTTTTTGTATCTTTGCCATTTCTACTAGTTGATTCCTACGGGATAGCTTTTGTTTCAAGCAGTCAATGCTACTAACTTTTAAAGGGGTAACACGTATATCTGTATTATTAATATAACGTGAGATAACACTACAGTCTATTTTATCAGTTTTAGTAGCAATACCAAGGCTTTTAGCATAATCTCTAACCCATCTTGGTTGAATGACATATACTTCAAAGCCATTGCTTAGTAAAGTGTAGGTGCATAGTTTTTCGTATCCGCCTGTAGCTTCTAATCCAACTTTGATTACATTATGTAAGCGCAAAAAGTCGAGTATTTGATCAATAGCTTGCACGTTATTTTCAAATACTTTATGATGACCAAGTGGATGAATGTGGATATCTAGTTTATTTTTACTGACATCAATGCCAGCAATGATATTTGATAAATTCATAATTCCTCCATAAAAATAATATTTAATACTGCATTTTCCACCCTTATATACGAGCCTAAAAGCTCAATCAGTTGTTCGGAACTTTCAGTATAATAAACAGAGAAGAGAACCTTGCTACAATACGATCCTTATGATCAAGAGGATTGACGGTTCCTCTTCTCTAATATGCCCTTATATTACCACTTTGTAATGTTTATAAAGACTTACTTTTAACATATAAGAGGGTTGTATGGTTGATGAAAATAGAAAGGGTAATAAATTATTTCTAGAAAATATAAAGGAAATTTATTTTGATCATCCGCAGGCAAAAAACTCGACACTGTATGATTTAGCGTGGAGAGAGAAAATAGATGAGTGGCTTTCAGAGGAAGTAGTATTAACAGAAAATCAACACAAGCTAGATCAAGGGTTATTAACAGCACTGAAGAGCATTAATTGCTATTATTTAGATTTCTATAATCATAATGATTTCCTTTATGATCATGCTGATACTAAGCGGCTTGAAGAATTTTTGAATGCTAATAAAAATGATCCAGACCTGCAAGTAGTACTTAACCTAAGAAGAGGAGAAGGAAAAAGAACAGTGTTGGAGAAAATTGCAACACGCAATATTTCGGCAGTATATTTATTTTTAAAGGCGGGGGCAGATCCAAACATTGAAGATAAAAAGGGCAAAACTCCATTACACTGTGCTGCTAAGTATGATAATACCGGCATTGTGGATGTACTGTTGGCAGAAAAATCTATTAATGTGAATACAAAAGATAACCAAGGGAAAACCCCATTACACTATGCTGTCTTTCATTGCCACACCGAGGTTATAAGTAGGCTATTAACAGAAGAAGCTATTGATATTAATGCGCAAGATAACGAAGGAAAAGCACCTTTGCACCATGCTACTTTTTGGGAAGTAGATAATGAAATGATAGATATTTTAGTAAACGGAGGAGCAAAGGTTGATATTCCAGATAATGAAGGTAATACACCGTTACATTATGCAGCCAATTTTGGCTTTGTTGATTCGGTGGGACTTCTTGCAGCAAAAAGCAACAATGTAAATCTCATAAACAAGAATAGACCCCATGCGAAAAGGTAAAAAACAGATGAAAAACATTAAAAAGCATGTAAAATGAAAGTTTTAGAAGAGGGAAGATGGCAATAAGTTACGCAAAAGTTTCAAAGACCCAGTATATTTTCAGGCAATTAACGGGTCTGACAACAGAAGAATTTGAAAAAATTGTGGCAAAAGTGCGTCCAGAGTGGGAAAAAATGGAGGCGAAAAAGAAATGTCACGGAAGAAAATCGCATGTTGAGGAGCTAGAAGACAGGATTTTATGTGTTCTAATTTATTACAGAACGTACATAACGCATCCATTTTTAGGGTTTTTGTTTAATTTGCACAACTCAAATATTTGCCGACTTTTTAAGAAAATGTAGCCATTATTGGCCAAAAAAATTACTATAAAAAAGGATAGAACGCTGACGCCAGAAAGGATTTTAAAAATTTTAGCAGACGTCACGGAGCAACCGATACAGCGGCCGAAAGACAGCAAAAAACGTAAGAAAAGTTATTCCGGAAAAAAGAAAGCAACCACAATAAAAACCGAAATTGTGATCGAGGGAAATGGGCAAATTCTGTCGATTTCGAAGTCGCATAGAGGTCAAATGCATGATTTTCGCATAAGGAAACAGGAAAAATTGTTGGCCAAAGATAGCATAAAATATGCCGATTCTGGGTATCAAGGTTGGCAAAAACTGCAGAAAAACGTTGTGATTCCGTACAAAAAACACCGTAAAAAGCCACTAACGGAGGAGCAAAAGGAGCATAATCGGAAGCTGGCATCGTTCAGGATGCGTGTGGAAAATAAGATTCGCGAGATAAAAATCTTCAAAATAATGTCAAATGTTTACCGCAATTTTCAGAAGAAATACAACATGAGATTTAATATTATAGCAGGAATTGTGAATTTGAGGCATAGTTTTTAATAATTTTTGGGCTGGGGATTTCTTACCAGATTTTATCAGCAACTTGCTTCACGTTGTTTCGCAGGGGGTCTTGTGAATAAAGTAGGGTGTTTCCATTTAATACGAATTGATTGCCAGTATTACTTAACTGCAATAATTTTCTTTCTGTAATACCATTACTTCCGGCTAATGCTTCAAATTTTCCGTTTTCAGATTTTAAATACCAAGAAACTAAAGTTTTATCTTTTAAATTCTTAGCAATTACAACCACATCCCCATTATCAAGTGTTACTACTTGTGGATTAGAGTAGCGATTACCTGAATTTGCAAGATTGTTATTCTCCTTATTCTTTTGTAATTTTGTTGTACTTAAAAGCTCAACTAAAATAGCACCTGGTAGCTTAACTTCATAAATATTGAGTGATAATCCTTTATCTGTAGAAGAAATGATTGCAATTTTATCTGTTTCAGCTAAATCTTCTTTACCTGTTTCAACTGTATCTTTTATTAACTTAAGAGATAATTGATTTTTAAATTCACTTGGTACACTAATGCCTGTATCCCATTCGTATGTGTCTAATTGATATGATGGACTTATAAGTAATTTTACTTCACTGGTGCCATCATCTTTATCTTGATAGCCGAGTCCATAAGCAACATCATTTCCCTTAATAAATTTTGTGTCTACTGGATTAAAATTTTGAGGGATATAATTGAATGGATTAAAATTTGAGTAAATATAACTGAGCACTGTTCCTAATATATTCATAATCTTAATTAAAATATTAACAATATGCTATTATGACCATTTTAATATGCCAATGTCAATAAAAATCTTAAATAAGATTAAAGAATTAACATGCTTTTCTTAATATTCTTGGGTAATATGTCGATAAAACTGAAACTGCTCTGCTTGCCCTTCAGCACAAAATGGAATATTAAGTAGTATATAATGTAATCAATAAAAGAAATTGGTGTTTTAATTAAACTAACATTGAGTGCTAATACATAAGTCACTTCTTCGTAACGAAAAATTTTGCTTTTCAAATGGCATAATCTTATAGTTAAGCTAGGAATTCTCATTTTTTTTATAGCTGTTAAATAAAATAAGCACTCGCTCAGCCTTTCATTAAATTTTATACGTGCACACTGTTTATACCAACCACTTATAATAGAATTTATTCTCGTGTTGCTTAACGCAGATTTACTGTATATATGAACTATTCCATGATAAAGTTTTACATAATCTGAGTTAGATTTTACGATACAAAGTTTGAATTCTCTTCCAAGATAAATACATTTGGAATCAACAACAGAATTCAGTAAATGTAAAAAATATTCTTTCTTCCGTGAAATTAAATTAGCTTTTTTTTTATTATTAACCTGATATCAGAAATAGAAACTTTATTAGTTGTAAAAACAATGATGTTTAAGTATGGATCAAAGAGTATACATATGTTATCCTCTAACGCAAAGGCAGAAAAAATAGAAAAATAAATTCCAATTTTTCTATGCATTATAAACATTCAACGCTGTAAAAATGCCACATTTTATACTAAAAAGTGAATATAAGCCTACAAATGATTAAGGGGAGGAAGTTCTACTTTGGACGATAGTAGATTTTGATCTCCTAAAGAACCAACAATTGCAATTATTAGTTCTTCAGATATAATCTGTTAAAATTCACACGAGTCCCATTAATGGCCGAAAAAGAAGAACTATTTAGTTTTACAGCAGAGAATCTTAAGAAAGCAAAAAAGTTTATAGGGATGTACCCAAAAGGTAGAAAAGGCAGCGCTGTTATGCCTTTATTATATTTGGTTCAAGAGCAGTGTGGATGGGTATCTGAACCTGCTATGTGCTATGTTGCTGATATGTTAAATATTCCGCATATTCGGGTATACGAGGTAGCAAATTTTTACACTATGTATAATCTCAAACCTGTGGGTAAATATTTGGTGCAGGTTTGTAGAACTACTCCCTGCTGGCTCTGTAATAGCGAAAAAGTTTTAAACACTTTCAAGAAAAAGTTAAGGATCGAAGTTGGTCAGACTACTAAAGATAATCTATTCACTTTAAAAGAGGTGGAATGTCTTGGTGCATGTGTTAATGCTCCTGTTGTGCAGATCAACAATGATTTTTACGAAAATCTCACTCCTGAAAAAGTAGAAGAAATCATAACAGAACTTTCAAATGAATAATAATAGACCTATTGCAAAACCCTCTGTAATTACAGATACTACTCAAGTTTTGTCATCCCAGTGCCTTTTTTTCCTGTCGTCCCAGTGCTCCGACACTGGGATCCACCTTGTTTTCACCATGAACATTATTTTTACATACATTCCTAGAATCCGTTGTCTATTGTATAGTTTGCAAATGTTTTTATGCTTAGATCCCAGTGTCACGCACTGGGATGACAAGAGGATGGCTACTTGGATGACGTCAGGTAGGGCTGCTAATCTTTCACTAAAACTATGGTTATGCAAGAAATCAAAGAAGAATTCTCGTTTAAAATAACTAAGCAGTCAGGCTCTGCGAGAGTTGGTATAATAAGAACACCGCATGGTAATATAGAAACACCAGCATTTATATTCTGTGCAACAAAAGCTGCAATTAAAGCTACAGACATTGAAAGAATAAATGAAGCTGGCACTCAGATAATACTTTCTAATACTTATCATTTAATGCTTCAGCCAGGAGAGGATACGGTTGCAAAACTTGGCGGTTTGCACAAGATGATTGGGTGGAATAAACCAATGCTCACTGATTCAGGTGGATATCAAATATTCAGCTTGGGTCATGGATCAGTCTCAGAGGAGATTAAAGGGGTAAGGAAGAAACAAAAAACGCTCATAAAAATTAATGAAGATGGAGCAATTTTTCGCTCATATATTAATGGTAAAACTTATTGTTTAACTCCTGAGGAATCTATACAAATTCAACAAAAACTAGGTGCAGATTTAATTGTGGTTTTGGACGAATGCACTCCATTTCACGTAAGCAAAGAATACACAGAGAAATCTATGCTAATGAGCCACAGATGGGCTGAGCGTTCTTTAAAAGAATTTGAAAAAAATCACTGCGGTAAACAGAAACTTTATGGAATTAGCCAAGGAGGAGTATATCAAGATTTACGCGAGAGAAGCTGCGATTTCATTAATAGTTTACCATTTTTCGGTCAGGCAATAGGTGGATCACTGGGACAAAGTAAAGAGCAGATGCAAGATGTGGTTTCTTTTACTATGGAGCATTTGACAAAGGATAGACCTACTCATTTGCTTGGTATTGGTGGAATTGTAGACATTTTTAATGGAGTGAACCTTGGAATTGATACATTTGATTGCGTACATCCAACTCGTTTAGCAAGGCATGGCGGAGCATTAATTAAAGTGAAAAATAGGAATTCTATTTCTTCAAAGTGCAAAGAGCATATTAATTTGCGAAATCAGCAATTCGAATTGGATGATAATCCGATTGAAAGTGATTGTTTGTGTTTTACATGTAAAAAACATTCAAGAGCTTATATACATCATCTACTAAAAGCCAAAGAGCTGCTAGCCTATACACTCATTACTATTCACAACGTCTTCTTCATGAATAATCTGATGGAATCAATAAGGCAGGCAATATTAGATGATAGGCTTAATCAGGAAAAAAATAACTGGGTTAGTGAGCTGCAATTAATTGACTGCAAGTTAGAGCTAATATAGCCAACCCAAGAAAAGGTTTCCCTATGATCAAATTTTTATGATCAAAAGGTCTGTTGACTCAACCGCTATGAGCTACAAGTCCATGGCTTGAGGAATTGAGGCTAAAATAATTGCTTAGCAAGCAATAAGTTTCATGTAATGGCAAACCTATCACAGAAGAATAGGAGCCACGTAAAAATAATACAAACATTCCAGCAAGGCCTTGTATATTACACCCACCAGCTTTGTTTTCCCACTCTTTTGACATTAAATAGTATTGAATTTCTCGCTCACTTAAACACTTAAATTTTACTATTGTAACTACAGTTCTAAGATGCTGTTTAGCTCCACCTGTAGTTGATAAACAGATGCTAGTGTACACTCTGTGCCTTCTTCCTGACAATAAACGAATACATTTTTCCGCTTGATCAATATTTTCAGCCTTAGGCAATATTCTCTTTCCACAAGCAACAACCGTATCGACACCAAGCACAAAATAATTCGGTTTTAAGCTTTGCACCTTTTCAGCTTTACTTTTTGCGATGCGAATTGAGTAATCCTTTGGCAATTCCTTTTTTAAAGGAGTTTCATCTATATCTGCTGGCAAGATTAAGCCAGGTTTAATATTAATTTGTTCTAATAAAGCTATTCGCCTTTTCGATGATGAAGCAAGGATTAGATTACTTAGATATTGTTCTTTCACTTGTGCCTTTAAGCCTTCTGATTATTCGACCTTTTTTTGCATTCCTATCGTATATGCTCATTTCAACTAATACCCTATCACCTATAATGATGCGTATCTTACTCCTTCTTACTTTACCAGATACGTGACAGATAATCTCATGCTCATTATCCAATTTTACCCTAAATTCTGCTGCCGGTAGTGAAGCAGTTATTGCTCCTTCTACCTCAAAAATTGTTTTCAATTTCTCATCTTTTATCATGTGCTATGTTATAATTTAATAAATTTTTAAGTCTACCATAGATTTTAAATACTATAAACATAAATACAATAAATAGAGAATGCTAAAACTAATTCTGATAATGTAGAGCCAAGTTTCTGATATACAGTCCCAGAGTATGATGGCATGGATTAAGTATAAATAATTCTGTAGATAGCTGGTTACATATAAACTCATAAGGAGTCAGACCTTTAAGAGTTTTAAGTCTTTTGCGTAGTTATAGGCCATAACAAAGTTGTATAAGTGGTCTTTAAGCTGCTTATGGGACTTGTAGTAGTATTTCTTCACTAGACCCCCTGCGAAACAACGTAAAGCAAGTTGCTGATAAAATCTGGTAAGAAATCCCCAGCCCAAAAATTATTAAAAACCATGCCGCAAATTCACAATTCCGGCAGTAATATTGAATCTCAAGTTATATTTCTTCTGAAAATTGCGGTAAACATTTGACATAATCTTAAAAATTTTGATCTCTCTAATCTTATTTTCCACCCGCATCCTGAACGATGCCAACTTTCGATTATGCTCCTTTTGCACCTCCGTTAGTGGCTTTTTATGGTATTTTTTGTATGGAATCACAACGTTTTTCTGCAATTTCTGCCAACCTTGATACCCAGAATCAGCATATTTTATGCTATCTACTGGTAGTCGTTTTCTTTTTTCCGGAATAACTTTTCTTTTGCTTTTTGCTGTCTTTCGGCCGCTGTATCGGTTGCTCCGTGACGTCTGCTAAAATTTTAAAATCCTCTCTGGTGTCAGCGTTCTGTCTTTTGTAATGTTGTCAGACCCGTTAATTGCCTAAAAATATACTGGGTCTTTGAAACTTTTGCATAACTTATTGCTATTTTACTCTTCTAAAATTTTCATTTTATACACTTTTTAGTGTTTTTCATCTGTTTTTTGCTTGTTTTGCAGGGGGCTACTCAAATTAGTATACTAGTGAAAGAAATACGTTATAATTAAATCTCTTTGATCAGGTAAATCATTAAGTGACAGTAGTCCTTTCACAAAATATTATTTCTCTTATCATGATACTATCTGTTGCAGTTGCTGATATAGCAACTGACTTATACTCAGTGGCACTACCAAACATTGCCAGTTATTTTAACGTGAAAGGTAACATAGCACAACTTACAATTAGTTTTAATTTGGTAGGACTTGCAATATCAGGATTAATTTATGGACCATTATCAGACCATTATGGTAGGGGCCCTAATGTTGGTTGGTATGACAATTTTTACTTTAGCAAGCGTAATATGCTGCTTAGCTGACAATATTGTATTTTTTATATTCATTCGCTTTATACAAGGAATGGGAGCTGGTGTTGCAGGCGTTGTAGGATATGCAGCAATAAGAGATATGTATTCAGGTAGTGACTACTCAAGGGTAATTTCAAAATTGAATATGGTTGTAGCACTTTCACCTGGAATAGCACCAGTGGTAGGTAGTTATATAATATCACATGGGTATAGTTGGAGTTTTTTATTTCTTATTATATCACTCACAGCAATCATTATGCTAAGTCTGATTTATTTTAAGTTACAAGAAACACTGATCATAAATAAAACTAGTATAAGCCTTATAATTACTAATATCTTTAAATAATATATTCAAATCTCTAGAAATTACCGTTTTCTTGGATTTTCAGCTATTCACGGATTAACTTTTATGTGGCTTTGGGCATACATTGCTAACTATCCTTTCATATTTGAATCTATGGGTGTTGAAGTGCAATATTTCGGATATCTCATATCAATTATCGTTATATTTTATATAATCGGAACTTTTGTTAATAGAAGATATGTACCAAAAATAGGCGTTAGAAGGATGTTAATAATAGGCTTAGTGTTGCCAATAATATCTGATAGTTTAGTTATGTATTTTTATTTCATAAACAAGTTGAATGTGTTCACCCTTCAAGCTGCTTGGATTCCAAGCAATATAGGCTTAGCCTTAATAATAAGTAACAACGTCACTTCTGCTTTAGAAACAATTAAAAATATAGGACTTGGCAGTGCCGTTATTTCATTTTGCAATATGGCATTTGGAGCCATTGGAATCTATATAGTGGGAAGATTCTTTCACTGTGGTATTTTAGCGAATTTATTATTAACAATAACATGCTCTATTGCTGCAATTTTTATATATAATCTGCTTAGATATAATGAGAGAAACTTAGCAGCTAAACTATAAAATTCATTGTTTTTAATAATACAAGTATCTGTTCAGTCAATGACGTCAACTTAAGGGAAAATATAAGTAATTGTGTGTAAAGTCCCCCTCTAATTATTAAGTTATTATAGAGAATTCTTCTGGTATAAATTTAGAGGTTGTATAAGATGTACAGTCCCAGAATATGATAGCATGGATTAAGTATAAATAACTCAGAAAATTGTGTGCACTGGTTGCATATAAATTCATATGGGGCAAGACTCTTAAGAGTTTTAAGCCGCTTTGCTTTTACCTCTCCTTCCACATCTGGTAACCTGCTAATGCCGTGTCTTTGCAAACAACGTTCGCTGGATTCCAGTGTCGAAGCACTGGAATTACAAGTAGTGGTTAGCTTATGAATCACTCAAACAACGTCCCCTATTTTTATCAAACCAAATAACACCAATTGCAACGACGAAATAAGCAATCGCCATGAATATCTGGCTAATCACTGCAGTGGAAGTTGACATGGGAAAATAACTTCCCAATAGTATCATATCAACAGTGCACACAAAACAACTTACTGCCTGAACAATAATTACTGGCGAAATCGAGTTATCTTTTTCAAATAACCAGGTAAACAGTATAGACATTGCACAAAAACAAAGAATATGAGTCAAAATAATTGAAAATGTAAGTCCATCCTTAAGCACAGTTGAATTGCTAACTTGATATAGTATCGGTATGTACCATATTCCCCAAATAAGACCTACAACGACTGCTCTCACATAAAAATTCTGTATTTGGTTTTTAAGATTTTTCAGCAGATAACCGCGCCAACCAATCTCTTTGCTAATAAAAGTAATAACTATCATTACAAAAGTGATCAGTTCAATAATTAACATACTTTCTGCACTTAGATCTTTTACTTCTTCCAGCATGGAACGTCCTTGAAAAGACGAAAAATCTTAATAAATTAACGAAATACCATAGGAAATTAGTATAATCGCTATTGTGATCATAGCACCTAATAAACAGTTTTTAGCGAACTACGTTCAAAAAGGCTTTTCACCTTTTGCTTATTACAAATTGTTAAAAAAATCGCAACTGTGCCTGGAACGAATGCTGCGAGTAATGTTACATATTGTGGAGGTAAGCTCCAAGCTACAATACATGTCAATAAATATGTGATTACAACAAACAATATACAATTAATAGTGATTTAATTCATATGCACCTCACAAATTCCCTGCATATATTATAGATATTTATTCAGAAATTGTCAATAGAATGTGTCTTCAAGGATGAATGGAGTATTTTTTCTTTTTGAACTGCCACTAATAGTTGAATTTCTACCTATTCTTTCAAGAAAATGGACTCCAGTGTCACGCTATTTACATGACAACTGAAGACATAATCTACAATTATAGCTAATAGCCAACAGAAGCATTCGAATCTGTAGAGATCATGTTTTTACTAAAAAAGTCAATAATACTTTCTTTTACTTCCTTGCTATCTACCATATTATTTACTCTCACGCGAAACTCAGACGAACCTTTAAGTCCACTACTATACCAACCTATGTGCTTGCGGGCCATTTTTATTCCTGGATCATTTCCATAGTACTCAAGGATACTATCATAATGCTCAAGTATGGTGTTTAACTTTTCTGAAGGCGGTGGCTCAGAAACTTCATTTCCATTTAAAAAGTTCATTACTTGATTAATTAGCCAAGGCTTGCCGTAAGCACCACGTCCTATCATTACCCCATCTGCTCCTGACTCTTTTAAAGCAGTTTGAATATCATTTAAATTTTTAATATCACCATTTACTATCACTGGAATTTTTACTTGCTCTTTGACATTTCTGATGAATTTCCAATCTGCTTGACCATTATAAAGCTGCGCCCTCGTCCTGCCATGTACAGTAATCATTTGTGCTCCTAAATCCTCGGCAATTTTTGCTAAGCGTGGAGCATTACGATTTTCGTCATTCCATCCTGTGCGCATTTTCACGGTAACTGGTATATTTACTGCATTGACCACAGCTTCAATTATTTCAGCAGCTTTTTTCTCATCTTTCATTAAAGCTGACCCTGCATAACCGTTTACAACTTTCTTAACAGGACAACCAAAATTTATATCTATTATTTTAGCTCCCATATCCTCGTTGAGCTTCGCAGCCTCTGCCATAACATCCGGTTCGCATCCAGCAAGCTGTACAGCAGTTAACTCATCAACTTTTGCTTTTTGTAAACTCTGGCGAGTTTGCATAATCATTGCTCTGCTTGCAATCATCTCTGAAATCAACAAGCTTGCACCGAGTTTTTTAACCACAGCTCTGAATGGATAATCAGTCACTCCAGACATCGGAGCCAAGATTACCGGGGAATCAATTGTCAGGTTTCCTATTTGTAGTGGCATAAGTTGTATCGATTTTAAATTACATTATAGGACAATAAGATACAACACTTTTCAAAGATGAAACACTTTCAGTTCTTGAGGGAGGCGGTGTTAATGGCACAACTTCAGCTCTCTCGTAATGACCAGGTTTTAAGTATATTGTTTCCTGTTTTTTGTCACCCCATAATTCGCCATTTCTTTTGTAAACTTCTGTATGGACTTCATCTACCTCATCAAACATGTTCATTTTCATCATTTCTGGATTTGGTTTGAATACTTCATGTACATTATTACCATTATCCTTATGATGAACCGTAATCTTAATACCAGCTAAAGAAGCTAAAATAGGAATTTCTTCAGCAAAAACATAATAGTTTTGTTTGCTTATTGCTTCTAGATAAGATTTATAGAGAACTTCATCGTTAAGAAATGAGTTTGTCATAGTGTCACTGTTATATTTTTCGTTGTATTCCTCTTCAGTAAACTCTGAACAAAGCAATTGCACATACCTTTTTAGATTACTGATAGCTTCATTCTGTGGTATACTAAAATCGTTAACAATTTTACTTACTAGTGTTTTAACATTATTTTCAACATTTTCAATTTTTTTCTTTGTCTGTTCAACCAATCCTTCTATCATGTCTGACCTACCGGTTAAATCTCCTGGCTTTTCTAAAAACGCACCGAAAACTTTCTGTAACTGCTCTTTAAGAGCTTTTGGCATTCTTGGATCATTTAAAGATGTAAACTGACTTAAAAATTTGTGCCACTCTTCTCTCATCTCTTGTGCTCTTTCATCTCTATATACACCATCCTTATATACTTCAGGCATATATGTATAATCCTTCTTACCAAAGACAGAATGGAAAAAGCAATTTCCATCTCCTACTGTATCATACGCTTTAACTTCTGTTTTTTGAGTTTGCTTACCTTCTTTTGAACCTACACTTATACCGCTATCTAATGAAACAGATGAAGCAGAAGAATTACCAGAACTTCTGCGATTTCTCTTATTTGGCACGCTGGCTATGCTTTGCTCACCTTTCTTCAAGGCCTCTGCAAACTCTTTTCTCTTCTCTATTAATTGCTTTGGACTAAGTGTATATTTTAGCTTAGCATCAATTTCATCAAATGATTCACCTGCTTTCAGCGCATCTGTAATTATTTTAGCATTTTTCGGTGCAAATATCCCACAATTCCACGTATCTTTTTGTTGTTCAGCTTTTGAACTTCTGATATTATCATCGCTTATTTCGAGAATTTGTTGTAATAAGTATGTAACATAGTCTTTATCGAGACTTATTACGTTATTTTTTTTAGACAATGCATGCACTCTATTTTTAATAGAATCCAGATCTTCTGTAACTCCATCTTTTCTTTGTTGTATTAAATCATCAATTAATTTACTTAAAGAATCGATCCACTCTTGTAAGATTTTATTACTAATCCCCTTGCTAATTAATTTATCTATTTGCTTTCGCACATAATCTAATCTTTCTTTGACATGTTCCTCTTTTTCTCTTTGCCATATCAGATTTTCATCAAACAAATTACTTGAAAAACTCATATATTCTTGAAATTCTTTTAAGGCAGATGGATCCTTCAATACGGATGTACGATCCTTTTTCTGCTGATCAATATGTGACAATTTAGGCAATCCATTTCCAAATGGGTCACAATAGTAAGCTCTAAATTGTTTGTCCTTTGGATTATAGGCAACAACCAATGTCACCCAGTGATTGCCATTTATGTTAAGAACTGAGGCGAATAATAAATTGCTATCTCTTTCAACTTTAACTTTATATTCCTCTAGTTCGCACTTTAATGTTTCGATTTCACCAAGGCAAGTAAAAATCACACTTTTATGAGGGTTTCTTAAACCTTTTCTATCTAAGTGCGCTTTCCATCCGTAGTGAACTCTTGCAATGTTTGCAATGTCACTATGACTTAGCCAACAATTATAATCTCCGTTGTTTGTTTTATCTACAAAAGAATCCTTAGCTATAGCTGTTTCGGGTGTAACAGTACCGCTATCCCTGTCTGGAGTTTTTGACCTATCCGGAACTACTGACCTTGCTTGATTTTCTGGAATTTTCTCCTGCAAGCCTTTTAATTCTGTAACTTTTTCCTCACCATTTTCTTTCTTTTGAGCTCTTCTTTCATTAATAAAATCCTTGGCCAAGTGAAATAAAGGTTTAGCTATACTCATAACCACTGCAGATACCACTATAAAAATGACTCCAATTGCAGCCCAGGCTACAAAATTAGTAATTAGCATAGCAAGTGGTAAAATTAAAAAATTAGCTAGGTTAACAGCACCGAAAATAAGCAATAACGGACTTATAAAACCAGCAACCAAGCCAGCAATAGTGGTGTCCATATAGAAATAAGCTGCATACTTCAAACCGGATTTAAAACCACTTGGAAAGTATTTTTTTATATAATTATCATACACATTCAATCTATCCTTGTTTATAGCTTACTCCACACCACTAACATGTTAACATTTTAGCACATCCTAGTAACAAAATCAACATGCAATAGCTATTTTGGAATATTATTATCATGTTGAGTGTTGAAAGCTTTTAAAGTAAAATAATAGCGTTGATAAGTATGAAATTATGCATGATATAGAACATATACGTAAAAATCTCGCAGAATTTAATGAGGCAATGAAGAACAGGGGAGTAAAAGAATTTCCTGAGGAAGAAATATTAGGAATTGATCACGAAAAAAGGTCATTAACCACTCAGCTGCAAGATTTGTATAGGAAGCGCAACGAAATTACAGGGGAAATAAAGAAGCTCAAAATGAGCAAAAGCCCTTGTGAAACACAAATAGAATTATCAAAGAATATCACAAATGAAATAGAGTCCATTAGTTTAAAAGAACAAATGGAAAAAGGTAAATTAGCTAATGCATTGTCAAATTTACCGAATATTCCTGCACAAGACGTGCCAACAGGCGAAGATGAGAGCTCTAACGTAGAAGTTAGAACATACGGAGAAAAAAGACAATTTAACTTTATGCAAAAGTCTCATTATGAGTTGGGGGAAAAATTAGGTTTAATGGATTTTGAACAAGCAGTAAAAATTTCTGGGTCAAGATTTGCAGTGCTAAAAGGGCAATTAGCCAAGCTTGGAAGAGCATTAATAAATTTTATGCTTGAAACGCATGTAAATGAATTTGGCTATGTTGAGGTATATCACCCAATTTTAGTAAAGGATGAGGCTATGTATAATGTCGGACAACTACCGAAATTTTCTGATGATTCATATTTAACTACTGATGGGCTAAGATTGATTCCCACAAGCGAAGTAGTATTGACAAATCTAGTTGCAGGTAAATTTATGAATGAAAATGAGCTTCCGGCCCGTTTTACCGGGTATTCAGAGTGTTTTCGCAAAGAAGCAGGTAGTGCTGGTCGCGATACCAGAGGTATAATAAGACAGCACCAATTTGGCAAAGTAGAGTTAGTTAGCATTACAACTGAAAGCCAATCAAATGACGAACTTAAACGTATGACAAATGCTGCTGAAGAAATATTAAAAAAATTAGAATTACCGTATAGAGTTATGCTATTATGCAGTGGCGATATGGGCTTTGCTGCACAAAAAACTTACGATATAGAGGTATGGCTACCTGAACAAAATAAATACAGAGAAATATCAAGTTGCTCAAATTGCGGCACATTTCAGGCGAGAAGAATGGGCACTAAATATTCTTTGAATGCTGATAAAAAAACAAAAAAATACGTTCATACCTTAAATGGCTCAGCCTTAGCAATAGGCAGGACTATTATCGCCATAATGGAAAATTATCAGAATTCTGATGGGTCGATTGCAATACCAAACGTGTTGCAAAAATACATGGGTAATGATACTGTTACATGGCAGTAATAATTTTGGCATACAAAAAATCGAGGAAATAAAGATGAAGGTTTTAGTTATAGGTTCTGGTGGACGTGAGCACGCTCTACTTTGGGCTTTTAAAAAATCTCCTATGTTGACTGAGTTATATGTCACTCCTGGTCGCAGGGCTATGGAAAATTTTGGAATTCTTGTGGATATAAATATTCAAGATTCAATGGATGTTACACAATTTTGTAAGAGGGAAAATATAGACTTGGTGGTTATCGGTCCAGAACAACCAATAATTAATGGTCTCGCTGACGATTTAGCTGCAGAGGGAATAAATGTCTTTGCACCGAGTCAAGCAGCTGCAAAACTTGAGGCGTCAAAGTCTTTTACCAAGGAGCTATGTAAACAATATAGCATACCAACCGCAAAGTATGACCGTTTTGTTGATGAGACGTTGGCTAAAAATTTTGTACAGAGCAATAAAGTAAAATTTCCGCTTGTAATTAAAGCAAATGGACTTGCAGCAGGGAAAGGCGTAATAATATGTTACACAGAAGATGAGGCTTTTTCTGCAATAGATAAAATGTTGGTAGAGAAAAATTTTGGCGAGTCAGGTGAAGAAATAATTATAGAAGAATTTTTAAATGGCGAAGAAGTAAGTTTTTTTGCACTTGTCGATGGACTGAAGGTGGTAATTCTTGGATGTGCAAGGGATTACAAGAGAGCTGATGAAAACAACGAAGGTCAAAATACTGGAGGTATGGGGTCATATTCCTCACCTTCAATTATAAGCAAAGATATGGAACAAAAAATTGTTCAAAAAATAATACAGCCTACAATTCAAGCATTGGTTAACATAGGTACACCTTATAGGGGAATATTATTTGCTGGTTTAATGATTTGCAAAGATGGTCCAAAACTTCTTGAGTATAACGTTAGATTTGGAGATCCAGAAACACAATCCATATTGCCTAGGCTTGATTCCAGTTGCGATTTGTTAAAATTGATATTGTCAGTTGCAGAAGGAAAATTAAGCACAAAAGCAGTGGAACTTAATAATAAATCTACAATTTGTGTGGTTGTAGCTAGCAAAGGATATCCTGGTGAGTATCAAAAAGGAGAAGTAATTAACGGATTAGATAAAATCGAAAGTATTCTTGGCATATTGATATTTCATGCTGGTACAAAACTCGATGCCAACGGTAATTGGGTTTCAGATGGCGGAAGAGTGTTAAATATAGTAGCAGAAGGAGATACGATAGAAGAAGCAAAAAGTAAAGTGTATTCAGCATTAAATTTTTTAGAGTGGCCAGGTGGTTTTTTCAGATATGATATAGGCGGATGAGCTAATGGAGTAGAATTTATCAAGAGATCTAATAAAATTTCTTTTCATCCACTCCTCCTTTAATCGTCATTTCTCATCTATCATACACTCTGGAAGTGTATAGCTAAGGCAATTATGTACTTACGTTGAATAGATCTTGATAGAAAATTTGTCCATATGCACTTTCTAGTTTGCTGCTAGGCAATGCAATGTCTTTTATTAATTCAACAACAACACTAGTAATACAAACTCCAAGAAGGATAGTGAGAAATATTTCTGAGCTGAGAGTCAACTCTCCAACTATACCGAGTATCAAAAATACAGCACCTGCCTTTGCTTGAAGTAGAAAAGCTTGTTGTAAAGATGAGAGCTCTTTTTGAAGATCTTCTGGATTTGTAAGGAATGTTTCGATAAGACCAGAAATAAGATCAGAAAATCCTTTATTTCGCTTTCC
This sequence comes from Wolbachia endosymbiont (group E) of Neria commutata, assembly GCF_964026735.1. Taxonomy (NCBI): domain Bacteria; kingdom Pseudomonadati; phylum Pseudomonadota; class Alphaproteobacteria; order Rickettsiales; family Anaplasmataceae; genus Wolbachia; species Wolbachia endosymbiont (group E) of Neria commutata. The sequence continues at coordinate 290,644 of NZ_OZ034692.1, read as the reverse complement.
TTGATAAAGTTCATATATACTACCAACTAAACCTACAGCACACAATTGTGCATATACCTTGAGCATAAGAGATGAGTAACATAAAGCTGAAAGTGGCAAAAAGATTGCTGAAGTTAATGCATAAAACTTCATTGCACAACCACGATCAAAACGATTCTCACTATTTTCAGTTATTTTTTTGATAGCCCAGAAAAGACCATAAGCTCCAGATATAACCGGAAGGATCCAAAAACTGATCATACCAAAATGAAACATGTATAAACTTGCATAGTACACAATTAAAGCTAAAGCTTCTGCGATGCTTACCGTTATGATTTTCTTCCTACTCATTTTAACTCATTTTTAATAATGAACTAAGATTTTAATGTAAAATCACTGTTAAATCAACCAAAGCAGGGATAGCATGGTTTACATGCCAAGAAAGACAACATGAGCCTAACTTTGTACGATTAGTACAATTAAATCAAGCTTTGTAACTTATAGAAACTAATACAACATTGAAACACTCATCTAAAGACGAAAGATTAATTCATTCTATTCATAGTATAAAATGCTGATACTTGACGTTAGTTATTACAAAATATATAATAAACCATTAACATCACAGTGAGAATCGTATGGTGGCTATATTTTACCTCAATCAAGTAAGTGAGCTAATTAAAAAAGTCATACAACAAGAAGATAACAGTATTACACAACTTCTTAAAAAGAATATACAATTATTAAAGAGCACTGTCGAGATACTTAACGTAATAAAGAAAAGTAATAGCAATGATGTCAATGATCTTGTACAAGAAATTCAAACAAAAATTAAGAACGGAAAAGTAGGAGAATCTGAACCCAATGGAGTAAGAATTAATATAACAAAACAAGACGATAAATATGTTATTGACTTTTTAGAGGTCAAGGATGGTAGTGCAAAAACACTAAAGCCACTCCAAGGACTCAAATTAACTGTCCAAGAAAAAGATGAACAATATAAATGGGGAGCAAGTTTTGGAGAAGGAAAACAAGGATTTCACATAGGCGGGCTGAATGATAAGCTACCACGCCCATCGCAAGTAAGTGCTTTGGAAGGCCTTACTAAGCCTTTGGTATTAATTGCAACACCAACAGGGTCTGGAAAGACAATTACAAAGTTGATGTTTGCTCTTACAGCGTGGTTATCTGGACTGAGGGTTGTGTCGGTTGATCATCGTGATGATCTAGTTGTGCAAGAATACACAGATCAGCAAGGAGCGGTTTTATTTAACAGTACTGAGCATCTTGCTTCTGATAATAATAAAGGATATAATGAGAATAAAGCTCATAACATACTAAGCCTTGATAAGTTTTTTGCTGCTTCGAATAAAATAGTAAATCTCGATAAACTTTCTCAATTAATAAAAGAAAATCATGCTGAAAATGAAGGATTCAAAGTAGATCTAAAGAACAAGAAAATAATAATCGGAAAAAACATTGAAATTGATCGAGATAGCTACAAAGTTAATGGTAAAGTAGTTCACGAAAGCATTTTTGATGATGAAAAGCTGCTTGTGATCTTGGATGAAATACAAGAAATGGTAAGGCAAGGACAAGCATACTCTGTTGAAATTGATTTGCTTTTACTACTTGCAAGTTGGAAAAAAATAAAATTAGTAGTAGCAACAGCAACGCCCCCTAAAAGGGTATTAGATTTTATAAGAGAAGAAGAAAGAGAAAAAGGAGAAGAGAAAGAAAAAAATGCATATATCGAAGCAAAACCACTCTCTCAAAGAGAAGATTGTGGAACAATTCGCATTACAGTGCAAAAAAAATTGAATGCTGAAAAATTCGTAGAAGACTATGTAAAATATCATAATGGTGAAATATTAAAAAGAGCTAAAGGTGAAGATTACTATTATGATCCTGAAACAGATAATAAAAGTGATATAAAGCAAAGAATAAGAGAGTTTGTTAAGCATAATTTACAAAGTCCACGTAATAGAATGACTCTTGTATGCAGTGATTGTAAGAACTCCGAGCAGCTGCTTAAAGATAAAGTATTAAGCCCAGAGAAGCAGCTTGAAACATTAAAAAGTAAAAAAAATTCGCAAGGTGAAAAAAATCCGCTATTTGATAAAAAGTTTCATAATAAATGCGATTTTTATCAAACGGCTAATTGTGAGAATTTGGGTGGAAGTATTAGTAGTAATTTGAGTGAAAATATTAAGAAAAAACTTATTAATACATTTGGAGATGCTAAAGCAACTATAATAGATGAGGTTCTTAAGGAATTTAATTTGACAAGCAGTATAGCTGATAGTGGTGTATTCGCTGTTGCCCATGGTTTGATTGATGACGTCATATATTGTGTCACTGAAATGAAGTTAGAGGACCAAGAAGATCAACAGCTGAGCAAAAAAAGATTTTCAAATTTAGAATCACTTAAAAGTAAGTTTGAAGATGTTTTTGCAAAACTTGAAGAGGGTAAAATTACAGAGGCTGAGATATATGAAAAAATAGATAAGTATATCTCTTCAAAAAGAGGAAATGAAAAAAGCGAGAGAAATAGTCAAGTTCTTGAAGGAATGAAGTTAATATGGAATCTTTTTGTAAAATATAAAAAAGATGATAACAAGTTAACTGTCTTACTAAGTAATCACAACTTAAGCAGAGAAATCCATAAAATGATACCACCTGACTTTAGTGGATTATCGGGTGAGAATATTTTTGAGATTTTTGCTCAAGGTCGTAGTTATAATGTTTTCAAGTACTTAAAAGATAATTATGACGTTCCGCAAACAATGGGTAGTGAATGCGAAACACTCTACAGAGAGTGGAAAGAAGCAGATAAAGATGCGAAAAATTATGAACTTGATGATCTAGAGAAAGCAAAGCAAAAATATGATTATGCGAGTAATCAAGTAGTATTCATGCAATTGCGCAATAATAAACAAAAATTGCAAGACTTAGAAAAAGAGAAAAGTAGGCTAAGTAGTGAACATAATAAGTGCGTTACAGAACATCAAAATCTAGAAAGAAACGCAGATAATAAAAAAAAGGATTTAATTACAAAATTCAAGAAGGAAGTAGTTGAAGCTTTAAAGGATGAGAAAAAATATGAATTATGCAAACTAAGATCAATCTGCAATGTAGATGCGATTGCAAATCCCCAAGATAAATTCAGAGTTGGCTGGCGCTTCGATAAAGAAAAAACATCAGCGTTTAATGACCCATGGTTATATAATGCTATTATTAGGCAGACAGAAAAAGATGATCTACAACAACTGCAACAGGGTGTTGGTAGGTCTGGTCGTAGATCAGGGGCAGACGTATCGTCATCTTTTGTTAGTTCTTCTAAAATTGGCAAGTCTGCTAAGAAGGTGAAAAAACAACTTGACGATGGCGATCCTTTTGATGTTGGTGCAACAGAAGAAAGTAAAATTGACACACGAGAATTTGCTAAAAAAGTGACTGAGCAGATTAAAGATATTATTAGTGGATATGATGACGCTGGGGAAAGCGAAGTTGCCTCAGCAGTTGTTAAATGTGTTTTTGATGCACACCATGAGCTATATAATCACAGCGGATATAAAAATGTTGAGGCATTCAAAACTTTTATTAAAACTTTAGAAAATGTCACTTCCACACTGAAAGCAGAGTGCGAAGAGAAAGACATAAAAATAGGGGATGGCGCAATAACAATTAACATCAATGGTCTTGATTCAAAAATAGATAAAATTACGGGTGAATTGAGCGAGCTCTATGAAAAACTTAAGCCTCATAAGAAAGAAAGAGATAAAATTAAAGAGAAATTGAAAATAGATGGCAATTTTCTTAAACGTTTAATCATAGAACTGTGCACATTAGTGTTGCGTTTATGGCATTGGAGGCTTAATCCTACACAAGAAAAAATTACTGAAGTTTCGAAAAAAGTTGATCCACTTACCCTTAATGATAGGATGTTGCTTAAAAAAGCAGCAGCTCAACTTGCAAAAGAAACGAAACCTTCAGAGGCAGAGATAAAAGAGCTAGAAGCAAACAAGGCGAATTTGGTTAATGAAAGGACAGAGCTTCAAGATGCGTTCAACAAAATACACGAAACTGTTGGACCGATAAAAAGAGAAGATGGTGTAACGCAGAAAGAAATCACTGAGAGTGAAAAGAATAGCATTATAAAAGAGCAACTAGGCGGCATTGAAGAAGAGTTAAATAAGTTAAAAAAATCTTTAAGCGAATCTAAGAAAAAACATTATAAGGACTTGAATGCTTTTGAAACTGAAGGTTTGAAAGGCGAAATTGATATCCTGGAAATAAATATAAAGGAACTAAAAAGTAAATTAGAAGAGGCTGTTAAGCTATCAGATCTTGATCAAGCGTTACGTAATGCGCAAGAAAAACTTCGAAATGATATAAAAAATATTCAGTTGGTCTCTTCAGTTCCTGATTATACAAATAGAGAAAAAATCGAATCCTTGAACCACACAATAAAGGAGATTTCAGTTATTACTGAAAAATATAAAGATTTTTTCAACGAAGAGAACATTAGCATAATCAAAGAAAAAGTAACTACATTATTATCTTCATACAAAAGCACATCGTATTCGCTTCAACGCAGTGAAAAAGATAATATAGAAAGAGGAGTAAAAGAACTAAGCACAGCACTTATGGAAGGTGCTAAGCATATAAAAGCAATGCCAAGAGAGCAAGAGCAAGATATTAAAGAAAACTTGAAAAAAGCTCAGGAAAAAACTCTGAAAAACATAGAAAAGTGTAAAAATAAAACTCAGATTGAAGTATTGTACAATTTGATATGCGAAGGTATTGCTGATTTTGACATAGATAAAGCAACATACAATGATGCAAGAGAACTGCTTTCATACATTAATAAATTGACAGAAGAAAAGACAAGGCTTGAAAAAATACAAAAAACGCAAAAAGGATTAGCAAAAGAAATAGATGAGCTAAATGAAGCAAAGCGAAATTTACAAGACCCTGCTAAGCAGACGAATATATGTAATAGGTTATTAGTATATAAAAGTATTGAGAAGAATTATGGACTGAATCGCACTATATGGACACTGGCAGTGTTTTGCTATTTTCTCACAAATGATAAAGATAAGGATGATTACATCTCTTCTACGGTCTTTCTAGAGTTATTTACTAATATAATGATGCCACTGATGAATGACGGAGCTCTAAAAATGGCATTTGAAGCAATGGAATCCAGTGGTAACAGTTCAGCGGATAAAGTAGAGGAAATCAATAAACTTTACCAAAACTTAGTGGATAGAAAGTTTGATAAAATAGGAAAAAATGATGTTTCTAAAGTTTTCGGGTATATGGGCGAGATCCTATTGATGATTGCACCCGCAAAAGTTAATCATCATATCAATGGTATAAGTAAGGGCCTTAACTTACTAAATAATATTAATTTTGGTCAAACTAGTAATCCATCCAACAATGTGACAGCTAAGTTACAAGAACACTTAAGTAGCTTATTACAAAATCACTTAGGTAGCTTATCACAAAATCACTTAGGTAGCTTATTACAAAATCATTTAGGTATCAGTAATAATGATCTATCTAGCATGCTTATTAATTCACTGAGAGAGGGGTTTGAAGGAAAAGGTCTGAATTTACAATCGTTTAATCCTCTTACTCAAGAGATTTATACTGCTGACGTCAAAAGCGGAATTCCTATGTTTACAACAATGAACCTCCTTAAAAACGCTTTGTGTTTTGCAGCAGCTGAGCTAGATACATCAAAAAGCAACAAGTTTGTTAGAGCAGTAGTCAAAAAGGTCTCAGACACCAGTATAAAGGAAGCAAAAAAAACAATTAAAAAATTTGGTGAGGGAAAAGACCAAGATGATATTCTGAAGGACGTTTATGAATTTTTGATGATACTTTTAAATAAATTACAAAAACCTAACTCTGAAACTATCTGGAGTGATGATCTAACAGCAAGAGAGGAATTTGCTCAAATACTTCAACAACTTGCAGTTGCAGCAATAGCTGCATCCCAAAAGAAAGACTGTCCTGCTAGTTCTTTTATAGATCCAAGCCCAGATAGCTTAGATCCTGTGCAGGCTACAGCCAAAGATTTTATTGCTCGTCCGCCAAACCTAGATAACTCGAATACTACGAAGCGGCCTACAGCCAAAGGTCGTCCTCCTGTTGATTCTAATCTAAACTTCTGTCGCTTAGAGTCTGGGAACGATTGGTGGCAGAATCTGTCTATACCCATATTTAGTTTAGGGTAACTCATCACGTCAACTGATAATTCAGCGCTTTCTTGGATTACAGTTGATAATTTAGCCCAACAATTCTTTTCTAATTTCTTCCTTAATAGTTTCTATTATCTTAGGATCAAGTTTGCTTATCAGAGAATCGCCAATAAGTTCCTTTATCGGAGAGTCATCACTGAGCTCTTTTATTAGAGAACCATCACTAGTTATGATGTTTGGATTGTTTACAATCCGATTAATAGCATCGTCTACTGTTTTGGGATTAATTGCTTTCAGTATAGGTTTAATAATTGCATAGCCAGGAGAACCTTTACTATAAATTTCATTACTTTTATTAATGCAACCACCCGCACCATGTATGGTTCTTCTTGAGTTACTGCATTTACTTACCGTTTCATACTCTATTTTACCGTCTTTTATATATGGTATTTTATTATCTTCAGTAGGCTTAAAATTTTCTGCTTTTACAATTTTTCCTTCCAACTTTAAGTCTTCTCTGTGCAGCACCGTTTCTTTCTCCTCCCAAGGTTCTTTATCGGCACCCCCACCTGCAACTGTAATTAATGGCCGGCAATTTTGCTTTTTTAAATCACACATTTCTATTACAGTTGCACCTCCATTTTTATCTGACTCTATGTCTTCCCTATTACCACCTCCCTCAGTAACTTTAACTCGAATTATAGGGTAGTTAGGATCAATCTTCAATTTAGCTTTTATGTAGTCCCCAGGCATTCCTGATCTATCTTTCGTAGAATAAGCTTTGCCAATTATATGACCTGGTTCACCGCCACCCCATGCTTCTATTTCAACATGGTCATATTGTGACAAATTACCTGTATACTTGTCCCTGTTTGAAGGACCGTAAGTCTTAGTATTTTCCCAATGGTCTTTCTTAGCTTGCAACTGCTTCATTATTATTTCATGCAATCTCTTTTTTAAACCTTCTAAATCAAACCTGCATAATCTATCAGCATAAAAAACCTCTGTGCTGTTTGCTTTAGTCGGTACTTCCAGTATTTTAACTGTATCATCTTGTTCTTGTGAAATTTTTAAATAGAAATGTTGATTATTATCTTTATTCACATATTGTGTTGAGCGTTCACATACATTATTAAAACGCATGCAGCCTTCATCGCATTGATTACATCGTTCATTGCTTTGATTACATTGTTTACCATCTTGCTTACATTCTGCTTTGTATTCTGCATCTTTCAATTCATATACTATTTTACATTCATTCCAGTCTTGTTTTGCGTCCACTTGGCTAGTCTCTTTCACAATGCAATTCTTCCTACCGTTATTTTCCTCAGGAATGGAAACATATCCATGCTTATTAAATATCATTTCATTTAGTTGACTCTGGGGCTTTGCCAATAAGTCAACTGTTTCATTGCGTGGAAAGTAATAAAATTGATTTGATTCCTTTGAGTAAACGGTATTATACTTGGCGTAGTTTGCTCCAATCTTTTTTAGTGACATTACTTTATCTTCTCTTTCAAGAACAAACTCTTCTGGTTCTGGTTTCCAACCAGAAAGACAAAGCATTCTGCTCTTGTCATTTGCTTTATATTTTATTTCTATTTCTGGCTGTCCTAAATCATTTGATTTACAAATAGTGTTACCTTTTTCATCCTTTGCTGGTGCTTTGCATTCTGCTTCTATATCAGGAACATAGCCATATTCTTTCAAAATTTTAAAATCTTCACCTTTGCTTTGATTTAATATCTTTTCTATAATAGCGCCAATAGCACTTTGATTGTCACTGCTATCAGCAGTTTTTTTTATTATTTTTGGCTTTTCTACTTTTAATGATAGAGGGCCAATATTAGTAGAATTGGTATTAACGTTAAAAGTACAAGAATCACCACTGTAATCTCCACGTGCCTGCCTCGTACAACTTTCTTGACTCATCTTTATTTTTATTTTTAACGTATTGCTTGGGTTTCCAAGCGGGTCTTTTACTATTTCGACTATTTCAGGTTCTGGAGCATGTGGCGCAGGAAAACAACGACTGAATTGCCAATTTTTTTTGTCTATCTCTTGAGTTCCATAATATTCAGCACAGAGCTTACTTTTTTCTTTATAAGTTTCGAAATAATGTTTAGTGTTCCAGTTATCTGAAATAGAGAGCTTCTTAGCTTTATCTTTTCCATACTCTTTAGGAAAATCTATTTTTTTTCCAACTTTTCCGTTTTCATCTTTCATATTTCCAATAATCACTTTAACTTTAGGATCGAAATAATCATTCCTTTCATCGTCATCCTCTTTATTTGTTATAGGGACAATTCTCACTTGTGGTGGTGACATTCCAAGTTGTGTGCAGAATGGTGGAGGTCCAGGTGCAAGGGGAACCGGAGCACATTTTACTTTTGTTTGATAGCAAGTATCACAAACGTTTTGCATTTCGCCAGGGCGGAAAATATTATATCCTGAAAATGCTTTAGCACCCCATGCAGAAGCACCACTCATACAAGCACCTTTTTGCATGCAAGCACATATCTTAGGAGAATTAGCAAATTTCTCTTTTTCTTTATCAGTTAGACCATCTGCCCATTCCCATTTAAGACCTTCTCCCATTTTTGCACCAATGGATGTCTTATTTCCTTCCCAATCAATGAAAGTCATTGCAGAAACTGCAGCACCGGAAGCTTGAGTTGTGCCATTACCATATATTATTCTACATGAAGTTCCACTATATAATTCGTGGCAATACTCCGGATAACTCTCTCCACCCTTACTGCATACCTTGATTTTTGGATTGAAATAACCATCAATGCCTTGATCTTTTATCGCTATAACTTTGATTTCTTTACGCCATCCTTTCCATCCAAATGCTGAGGAAAATTCAGTATTACTTTCCGCATTCCATGGGCAATCCGCATATCCTTGATATGAAAGACCAAAGATCAAAAAGAATATCAATAAAAAATTAAACTTTACATTTCTCATAAAACACCGGTAACCAACCATTCACTTCTTCTCCTTGTTCCTTTATTGCCTCGTACATAAATTTTATAGTCTCTTTATTAGCTGAAAGCACATGTATTTCTTGCATATCTTTCAAATTTAAATTTAAAGTTACTAACCCCTTATATTGCTTTATTAAAAACAAGCCCTCCTGAGTAGGTGTTTGAAGAATTATATTCAATTCCTCTTTAGATAAAGAAAACGCCTTCATATAGAGTCTATTTGCATTGATATTCGGCATTAAAATTCTTGTATCGATATGTTTATCTAAATATTGAGTAAATTTACTTGCAAATGCTAGATTTAAGTTCTCTGTACTTAAAATTACTACAACATTTAATTCCGTCATTCTTTGCATCCAGTTATCAAACTCTTTCTCTGTAGGAAAAATATTGCTTATTTCCCATGCCTCATCCAAAACAAGTATTACAGGTGAACCGTCACATTTTGCCTCAAAAGAATATAAAAAATAGTAAAGTATCACGGACATACATTCTTTTTGTTTTGTGAGGTTTGCAGTATTGAGAGATATAGTTTTAGTTTCCCAGTCAATATCTGATTCATTGCCATCTTGAAATAAATAGGCGAACTCCCCATCACCACACCACTTACTTATACTGCCTCCTAAGAGACTTAACACCTCAGAGATTTGTGAAATGGAACGGGATTCCCTTGGTATTGCAAATATGGAATCCACAATTTTTTTTATCTTTTCTTCTATTTCTATAGAGATGTCACATACCATCCTTTTTATCAATTCAAACAGCATATTGCGATTGGCAGAGTTATCTTCAATGTTTAATGGATTAAACTTCAAGCTTTTATCTTTATATTTTGAATCAACTATATAATATTTACCACCCACCGCTTTAGTGAAAATTATCGATTTTCCAGTGTTATCTAATATGACAATTCTGGGATTAAATTTCCTTGATTCTGATAGTAGAAAATTAATAAGTGAAGTTCTGCCTGAATTTGGAGCACCAAGTATTGTAGTGTGACCATTTCTTTTTTTTCCATGAAAGTTAAAGAAGTAAGGATTCCCTATTTTTGAGAAAAAAACGGTTACTGCTTCCTTCCACTTTCCACCTTTTAGTGTTCCTGATGTAACATCATGCAACATGGCAAAACTGCAAGCGTATTTTGTTAATATATTTTTCGGTTGTGTAATGAAAGTAAAATTACCTGGAAGCTGCGCCCAAAAATGATTCTCCATATGTAAATCAGCTCTAAACATCATTAAACCAACTAACGCCATTATGGAAGATAAATCGTTAACATTCTCAGCTAATTTATTTCTGTCATCTGCAAATATTGTAAAAATAATTTTCTGTTGGCAAAAGTCTATACCAGCAGTCTTTTCAAGTTTTATTACTTCTTCTATGCCTGAATTTTGAATTAAGTTATTATCTTCACTAATCTGTAATATATTAATTTGTTTTTTAAACTCTTTTACTGCTTTGTTATTACTACTAAAGATCATTATTTCTGTAATAATAAGCTCAGAGTCAAGCTGCAAGCACTTATCTATATTGCTCAAAGTAACTTCCCGGTATTCCTTTATGCTAAAAATAGAGCCAAATTTCTGTTGATTTTCAAATATTGTTTGAAACGTATTGAAACCAAAAGCTATTTTTAAATTTCTAACATATTGTGAGAGGTCTTTTTCATGTATTGGATAATCTTTATGCGTCAACGTTACAATGTAATGCAGAAACTCTATCATTTCAGAGTATATTTCACCTTCATGAAATCTTAGACTCAGTTTTTTAGCCCCAAAAGGCTCTAGATCGTCTTGAATTAAGTCAGTTACTTCCTTGAGATTCTGATATCTTTTTTGTAAAGATAACTTATGTTTATTCTTTATATGATTGAAAAATAGTGAATTATTGCTAGATTCGCCAAAATCGCTAAGTAATATAACCACATACAATTCATTGATATACTGCAATTTACTATCAGTTAATTTATCAAACCAGGTTGAATGTAACTGGTCAGAAAAATCGTTAGTCTTGTCCCACTGTAAAGTAAGTTTATTAGGCTTTCTAACAGTATGAATCCAAACAGTAAAATATAGGCTATTAACATTTTTTGATATGCTCTTTCTAATTTCAGTTCTAAGGTCACTGTAATTATCAGCGGAAGAGTAATCTTCTAATTTGATTATTTTTAATAATTCTCCTTGCTTGGTTAGTATAGTTTCTTCATTGTAATGGCAAGCATAAGGAATAAAATCTAAATCAATATTTTCTAATAACGCTGAATTATTTTTCTTTTCAAGTTTATAGTTAATTGCTGGTGCTTTTATTTTCATACAACATATATATGTAATAATGTGTATTCACTTAAGAAATTAAAAATATTATAATAATATTTAATTAGCCTTTTTCTGCTCCGGAACAATGGACTTTAAGTCTTTTAAATTAAATTTCTCTTTTAAATAGTCTGTTGCTTTATCTGCGCTACCAAACATCATGATTAGTATACCAAACATTATTGCGAAAAAAATCAGCCCTCTGAATATTATTGCAAATGCCACTGCAGCTATACACACTCCTATAATTGTTGAAGGGCTCATATTTTCTACAGTTTCTTTGACCGAAAATGAAGAAATAAAGTTTTTTACCGTCTCTTGTATATCTTGTAACTCGTCACTTAAAGAGCTTGCTTCACTGGAATATGGTATAAAGAGGAAGCTGAGCAGAGTTATTAAAACCAAAATTTTATTCAATTGAATACACATCAACTAAATACCTTTAAAATATCTTCTTAATTATAACAACTTTTACATTAATAAACAATAGCTGAGTTCATTTGTACATCACAAGTAACCTATATTTAATTTACTCCCTCTCTTTTTGCAGCTTGATGAGTTAAACCCGTAGGTGATAATTCGCTTGAAGGAGAAGGAATGCACAACGCAGCTAAAGCTCCTATAGCAAATAATACTCCTATTGCTACTACCAACGAAGTTGCAATGGCAGGTGTTTTATTAGCTGACATAAAACCTGCTATAGCAAAGCAAGCCAGTGCTGCTACAGTACAACCAACTGTACAGAAATTTCTACTATTATCCTTTGTCACCCGAGTAGCTGACACTGAGATCTGCTTTTGTTCTTTCTGGATTTCAGCGTCACGCGCTGGAGTGACAACAGGTGTTGGCTCTCCTTCATTTGATCCAGGTGAATTTATACTACTATCATCATCACCTTTAGACTTATGTAATTTCTTACCTAATACACTTGGCCTTGGAGCTGGAGTAGGAGGCTCAGGATTTGTTTCCTCTTGTGGTTGTGGACCACTGATTTTTTCAACATCACTTAATATTGAACTTACACTTACTGTTCTTGATAATGTACCACCCTCAGACGAAATGCTTGTTACTGAACTATTTGTTGGTGATTCCGATCTTTCTTCACCGAATAGAGGTGAACCCATATAACCACTATCGTCGGGATTATATGGGTTCTCACTTGGTAGGCTTGGCCTTGGAGCTGGGATGGGAAGCTCAGGTTTTATCAGCAACTTGCTTCAAATTGTTTAGCAGGGGGTCTTAGCTATATTCCAAAGATCGGAAAGGCTTGTCTGTGTTAGCTATATGTCTTGAGTAAAAGCCTTTCATTAAAATTGTACTTTCATAAAAGCAGCTATATACTTTGTTAACTCATACAGACAAAGATGAATCAAAAAGAAGTTACAATATATACAGATGGAGCGTGTTCTGGTAATCCTGGAGCGGGAGGATGGGCAGCTATTTTATTATTTCAGGATAATAGAAAAGATGTATATGGTAGGGAAGAAAACACTACCAACAATAAAATGGAGTTAACAGCGGTGATCAATGGGCTGAAAGCGTTAAAAACTTCTTGTAACATTAGCCTGTATACGGATAGTCTTTATATTAAGAATGGCATAACAGAATGGATAAATAAGTGGAAGATCAATGGCTGGAAGACAAGTAATAAAAAACCGGTAAAAAATATGGAATTGTGGGAAGAGTTAGATAGTGTTACTTCACAACACAAAATTGATTGGAAATGGGTTAAAGCACATAATGGAGATAGATATAATGAGGAGGCTGATAATTTAGCGAGAAAAGCAATAATCGATGCTTAAAAAAATCATTATATTATCCTCTATAGTTCTATTATTCATATCCTGCTTCTTTGTTTTCTTTAAAGGTGAAGACTCTTTGGAATTTGATATTAGCTATATCGATTTTTACGTAAAAAATAAAATATCAAAAATATTTGCAGGCTCAGAAGTTAATTTGGAGAATACCTCAGTCATTTGGCACAGAGATGACAGAGATTCGCATCTAGTTATTACAGATCTGACGGTAGCAAATCCTAATTTTGCTATAAAAATTCCTAAGCTTTTTGTACATTTTAAGTTCAGTTCCTTATTCAAAGCTAGCACAAATTTCTCTCAGGTTTCGGCTGATAATATTCATGTATATATTAAACCTCCAATCACACCTGTCATTCGAGTAGCCGAAACTGGAATCCAGAAAAAAGAAGAACTAAGTGGTCAAGCTATTCAGATGACATCCGCTCGTGTTAGGGAGTTCTTTTTTAGCTTAAATGTAGGGTCGCAAATTGAATTTACTAACATTGCAATTAATGAAGGTACAGATGATGAGTTTTTTGTCGATAAATTATATATAGGCAAGAGAGAAAGTTTTAATGTTTTGAATATCAATATCCAGACAAAAGATAAAAAAGGACTACTGGATGATTTGTCCATTACTATAAAAAATCGCAATAATTTATTAAACATATATGGGACATTTTATGACCTAAAATTGCTACTATTTAGCAAGCTCTCTACATTAGTTAAAAGTTACAATTTAGATGAAAACATAGGATTAAAAGGAAATTTCTCATTAAAAATCAATGAAAAGAGTGAAATTGTAGATGGAAGCATATACGCATTAAATACAGAAAGTAAGAACTTAATTCACAATAGTGTAAATATAAATTTAATATATAGTAACAAAATTATTAGCGTAAAAAATTTCCATTTTAAATTAAAAGACACGTATCTTTCTTTGATTGGAAAAATGAATTTTAATACCAACCATGCTTTAATGAGGGTGAATATCAGTAAATTTACTGCGCAAGACTTATGCATTTATGTACCGAGCGGTATAGTAAACAATAAATTTCAGAGTTGGTATTGTGACAATATTGATGGAAATATTTTAAACACAGTTCTAAGCTTCAATGGCAAAATCAATGATTTAATCGATGATGATTTATCAGATATAGTAGTTACCGCTGATATAGAAAATGGCAGCGTAAAATTTGACGAAGATTTTGAACAAATTAAGGAATTAAATGGAGATTTGATTCTCAAGAACAACAATCTTAAAATTGCTGTAAATAGTGCTAAATTTCAGAATTTCACTATTAGTAGTGGCGATATTGAAATGAACTCTTTCGATAAGGAAAGTTCAGTGTTAACCATTGACGGCAGAGCTACAAGTGATGCTTACGCTTTATATGAGCCTATAAGATTTAAGCTGGATGACGTTATCACGATTGAAAGAGATCAAATAAGCGGAATGGCAAAATCTGCATTCAATTTTCGAATTTATAATCTAAGGATTGATGGCAAAAAAGTAGACTTTTCAGCAGATTTCCATTCTGAAATTGATGATTTAGCTATTTATAATGCAAGCCTTGGCGAATATGATATTAAGCTTAATTTTGGTAGTGATTTTATAGATTTAAATGGTAGTGGGATGGTGAATAATACACAACTGCTATTTGACCTAAAAAGTAACAATAAAAATGAGAGTTTTGCTTGGAATTTGACTGGAGATTTACCCGCCAAAATATTTAACCTTGATGGAGGCATTAGTGGTTATGTGAATGCAAATATAGAATCAGTGATAAATCAAGACAGGACTGGGCATGTGAGTGGTAATATAGATTTATCAGAGCTAGAGTCACATTCAAGTTATTTGGGATGGAAAAATCACTTTGAGGATCACAATAAAATTGCGTTTTCTGTAAATTTGAAGGGTAAGGATAAATTGTCGTTAGATAAATTTGATATTACGGGAAGTGATTTAAATATAAAATTGAGTGGAAAAGTAGAAAATGAAAATTTATATTTAAAATCTAGTAACTTTCAACTACCGGGCTATAATTTTATTATAGAGGTTGAATCAGGTAAAGAAAAAAATACCGTAACTATTTATGGCAAGACAATTAACTTAAGCGATGTTTTGGATTTATTCACCAAAGGTAATAGCAAGTCACATAACGACATAGAAGTTAACATGAACGTTGACAATGTAATGATGAAAGAAGGGATTATTATCAAAGATGCTAAGCTAAATCTCACATGTACCAAAGGTGATTGCAATGGAAGTCAATTTACGGGACAATTCTTGGAGGATAAAAGTAATATACTAGCGGAATATAGTGGAATAGGGCTAGAAGTATATGCCGATAATTCAGGGATGCTCTTACGTTCCTTGGGCATTAGTAAATCAGTGAAAAATGGTAAACTGTCTTTTTATCTGTCTCCTCAAAGAGAAGGTGAGGAGCATTATGGTATGCTATCTATTAGTAATTTCTATATCAGAGATGCTCCACTACTTACTACTTTATTATCTATGTCTTCACTTCCTGGTATTATGAACGCTATAAAAAATGAAGGTGTATACTTTTATAAATGTAGTGCACCTTTTTCATACAAAGACGGCATTATTAAAATTGAAGAATCTTGGCTTGAAGGTGCAGAATTAGGCATTAGCACTCGTGGTATGCTTGATATCAAAGATTATAAATTTCAGGTTGAAGGACAGGTAATACCGGCATATTCAATTAATAAATCTCTGCTTAGGATACCCATAATTGGAAAACTTCTTACCGGTGGAAAAAGCAGAGGAGTTGTGTCAATAGACTATAAAGCAAGTGGGGATGACAAAAACAGCAGCGTATTTGTTGATTTTATCTCTTCACTAACTCCAAGCCTATTAAAGAGGGTATTGGGAATATTTGATCACATTATGACAAAAACTAAACAACCATCACCTTATAGGTGATGGTTGTTTAGTTTAGAAAGTACTGTAGCTGTACATATTATTTTATGTCAAGAATAATCATGAATTCATTAGGGCTTGCATAGCCTAAAGAATTTTTTGCTTGCTCGTCGAGGAGGTCTAAATCTAAGCTTTTTTCGTATAAACCAAGGATTTTATTACTTAACTTTTCTCTTTCAAAAGAGATGCTCTTTAGCACAATTTTATTGTGCTCTATATCCTTTTTTAACCTTATTAGTACTGATAAACTGCGCTTACCTGTGACTATGCTAGCACTAAAATATAAAGTAAAAAGAGAAACGAGCAAGGCTAAGCCTAGATAGAGCAGATTTTTCTTCTTTTGAATTGTAAATACCACAACTTTAAGTGTAGAAATTGAGATATATATGATATAAAAAGGTGAATAAAAAACTAAGAACCTTGACGTGCTTTACATCTTGGCTTTACTTTATTTATAATGTAGATCTTACCACCCCTTTTCACAACTTTACAATTTTTGTCTCTATTTCGATGAGATTTTAGTGATCCTTTAACTTTCATATTCACAGTAAGAATGAAATTATCTTATATTGTGATAAATTATAAGAAGTTAGTCAATTGATAAATTTCTTACATTTTGTTGAAATATTGTATAATTGTAGCCGATACTTCCTCTATTGATTTTTGTGTAACGTCAATAATTGGCCAATTGTTCTGCTTAAAAAGCTTCTCTGATTCCTCAATTTCCTGTTGTACTTTATCATAATTAGCATACACGTTATTACTTTCATTATTAATTGAAGTAAGTCTATTTTTACGTATTTCTATTAGCCTACTTACATCTATTGTTAACCCTATTGTTAGCTTGTTTTTTAATTTTGCTAAGTCGACATAAAATGGTATTCCGCTAACAAAAGGAATATTTGCAACTTTATAGCCTCTATAAGCTAAGTACATACTAGTCGGAGATTTTGACGTACGCGAAACTCCAACCAAAATTATATCTGCTTTCTCAATATCTTGAATATTCTGACCATCATCATGATTAATAGTATAATTTATTGACTCAATGCGCTGAAAATATTCGTCATTTATTTCAGTATGTAAATTAAGTTTTTCGTCCTTTTCAATTTCAAGATAGGAAGAAATCTCTCTGATAATATGTGATAATATCGCGCGATACGGGATTGCCAACTTTATACAGTTGTCTTTTAAATATTTCCTTAGGTTATCATCAGTAATGGTGCATATAACAAAGTGATGCTCATCACTTTTACTTTCCATTTTTTCTAAAATTCCGTCGACCTGATCTTTTTCTTTGACAAAAGACCAAACATATTCAACTGTTTCCACAGAGCTAAAATGCTTCAGCGCTGATTTTGCAACTGATATAACAGTTTCACCACTTGAGTCTGATACCAAGTGCAGATTAAGTTTTTTAAGAGTCATGGTTTATAATAATATAAGATTATCTATAAAACACAACAAGCTATAATTTAATTAATTCCTATGAATTAAATATTAACTCTCCTGTAATGTGGTGAATTGTAAACATACAAATTGTAATTTTGAAGTTTTTCAACTATATAGACAAGAAGTAAGTAGACATTAGCTCGATGGAGAACCGCCAACATTTGCAAATTCTGCGCTCAATTACATTTATTGTTGGAATATTCCTATTATTGTTTAGCTTCACAATGACTGTTCCTATGATTACTAATAAATATCTCGGTTCTGAATGGAAAAACTTTTCAACTGGATTCATAATTACTTGCGCATTTGGTATAACTTTTATTTTATTAGGTAAATTAAATAAGTTACATGGCACAACAGCGATTTTCACGATTACTAGTTGTACCTGGATTGCTTTATCTCTATTTGCAGCTATTCCATTTTATTTTAACAATCTAAGTTACGTTGATGCACTATTTGAAGCAGTGTCTGGTATTACAACAACAGGAGCAACTATATTTGATAATATTGAAGAACAATCTCCAGGAATATTGCTATGGAGAGCAATGCTGCACGGCATAGGCGGTCTTGGTATAATAACTACAGGAATTGCAGTTTTTCCTAGTTTCAAGGTTCTGAGCTTAAACAATTTACTTTACTCTGAATATTCAGATGCTATCAAAAAGAGATTGCCACATACACGAAGCGTAGTAATTCACATTACAGCAATATATTACAGCCTTATCTTATTATGCATATTTTTCTATTATCTAGCTGGTATGTCACTATTTGATGCTATATGTCATGGTATGTCTACTGTATCAACTGGTGGATTTGCTAACTATAATGATTCTATAGGACACTATAACAATCCTACATTAGAAGTCATAACAATTATCTTTATGATTTTAGGCTCTCTGCCTTTTTTCAGTTACTTAAAAATTATAAGACGCTTGAATGTTTGCCATGATGAACAAGTTTCTTACTTTATCAAAATAATTATTATTTCATCTTTGTTTTCCTATCTTTGGTTGTATAAAAATACTGATCTGGGCATGCTGCTATCATTTAGATGCAGCACATTTACTACTACATCTTTAATTACATCCACCGGTCATGCAATTTGTGATCATGTAAGTTGGAGTTTCATTTCAGTCTTAACCTTGTTCTTGACCTTTTTTGGTGGTTGCAGTGGCTCTGCGAGCGGCGGCATAAAAATCTTCCGTTTAATAGTTCTTCTCAGGTCTATAGAGAATTATTTTCGTCTTTTATTAAACTCAGACGCAGGTGATAGGGTAAAGTTTAATAATAAAATCTTGGAAAATGATGAAGTTCATTCTGTTTTGATATTTTTTGCAATTTACATATTAACATTCACTATTTCATCAATAGTGATGTCTTACTTAAGTAATGCTGACTTTATAACCAGCATCAGTTCAGTTTCCGCCATGCTCACAAATTCTGGTCCAGGATTTAGTAATTTGATAGGTCCTTCAGGTAATTACGCTTCTTTCAGTTATGAAGTAAAATTGCTTTTATCGGCTTTAATGCTGCTTGGCAGGCTCGAGATATTACCTATTTATTTTTGTGCATACAGCTTATTTTCAAAGAAGTAAATTAAAAAAATTAATAAAATTATATAAAAACATAATATAATTATTGTATGGTTAATAATTTAAGACTATAGTTACCATATCATTAATAACTATCACATGGCAAGAATAGATATTACAGATTTTGAAAGGTTAATGTGCGATGGTAGGTTAAACAGAAAGGATAGATCACATATTATAAAGTATCTAAGTTATATCATAAGCATAAATAAGGGGATGGAATGTGAATTTCTAAGTAGTGAAGGTTTTCTTAAAGAAGCTAAGATTGTTTTAAAAAAGCAAGATCCTGAGATATGCGCACTACTGACTAGCTATACAAAATTTGGAAGATTAATAAGCAATAGTAAACTTAGCGAACGATACAAATTATATGCTATAAATTATGTAACATGTATTATTAATACAAATAAAGGTAAAAATTCTGACTTTGTTAATAATGAGGATTTTCTTAAAACAGTCAAAGTTATTTCAAATTGTAAACAGCAGGATTCGGAAATATATACACTGCTAACTAGTCATGTAGAAAGTTATATAAAAAGCTATATACAGCTAATAAACAATATAAGACTAATAAACAATAGCAGATTATATAAATCATATGAGATTATTTTACATTCTCCTATGCAACTTCGTTTGAAGTGTTTGAGTATTATGAGCATGGTGTCATGTGTTAATAATAACCAATATGAAAAACTTAACTTTATACCATATGCATTACTAGGCTCTGTGAACAAAATTTTGTTATGAAAGAATAATATGGAAAAAAGGATATAAAAAATGAGGAAAAAGCGGTAATTTAACCAAATTAAGCAATAAAAATGGAGAAATTACCATGAATAAAAGAAAACAATAGGAAGCAAATTTTAGAGTTTTTAAAAAACATAAAAGGGATACACAAAAAAGATGAAAACCGGCTGAGAAAATTCATGGAAGCAATATGGTATATAGTCTGGAAGTGGCGACTTTTGCCAAAAATTTACAGTAATTTACAGGAATATACACAGGAGATTTAAAAAGTGGTGTGAAAAGGGAATTTGGCAAAAGCTGCTTGAATATACAAAGCGGGATCCGGATCTAGAAGTTTCCATAATAGATGAGACAATCGTCCGAGCTCATGCTTGCTCTGCAGAATACAAGAAAAATTCCGGAGCTCAAGAGGCTCTGGGGCGGAGCAAAGGTGGCTTCACAACGAAGATTCATGCACTTGTTGATGCTCTCGGAAATCCACTTAAATTTATCTTGACTCCAGGTCAAAGGAATGAAATTACGCAAGCCGAAGCGTTAGAAAAAATGTCCATAACTCCGTTGTAGTAGCGGATAAAGGCTACGATAGTAATGCTTTTGTGGCTAGTCTTGAGGACAAAAAATGCGAAGTCTCCAAAAAGGAATTGAAAAGTGCAAAGAGATTATGACAAGCACGTTTATAAGGAGAGACATTTGGTTGAGTGTTTTTTTTGTAAAATAAAGCATTTCAGACGCATCTTCTCTCGTTTTGACAAAACTGCTGAAGTTTTTATGGGCTTTTTAAATTTCGTTGACGCACTTATATGGCCCTCATAAAATTTTGTTCACAGAGCCTAGAAAGATCATTATTCATAAAATGTCTTTCTATCTCTTCCAAAGATAGTGGTGTAACATCTGGTCCGTCTACACTTAATCCAAAAAGCCATCTTCAATGGTTCATTGATTTTATCAAGAACATCAATTTTATTAAGGATGTACCCACCAAACTCACTAACGGCATATTTACCAAATTCAACAATACCATAACCTTCAGCCAAACCTGCTAATGTACCCCTGACACCTAACACGCGAAATACATCTAACATGCTTTTGGCATATTGTACCACTCGCTTTGAGCGATGAGGTTTAACTATATCATTTTTACTTATACTGATTATTAACCCACCAATTTCTATACTAGCTTTATCACTAATATTTCTTTGCTTTAAAACATCGTTCCGTAACAACTGAACAACATCATCTTCCATAGTTGCAGCACTACTTAACTGCTCCTGATTCACACCTATTTCACCCTCCTCAAATGTAATTAATAAATTATCGTCACTATGAAGCTAAATGGTTATAAAAATTTACTCACACACCAAAATATGGTCTTGTTTTTAACACATGTGTTTTTAGTGTCAACAATCTTTTTAGGTGAATTTGATATGAATTAAAAATTCAATGAAAGGGAGAGGTCAAGTAAACAACTAGCTTGCAGGTTTACAGTCTATTACTATTGTGTTTACAATCTTATCATGAAAAAACTGCTTTCGTTTGTCAAATACTGCAAGTATTATCAAAATTATTAAAGCTCCCGACCACCATGTTGAGAGGTATATGATGAGTAATCCAACTTTTCTAATAACACATCTAATGGTTGCTTGCATTAAAGAAACATTTTCAAGTGTATTTGCATCTTTTACGCGTATACCACATAGCAATTTTCCTGGAGTCCAACCAAATTTTGTTATCATCAATGTTTCCAATACTACGAACAGTAATGTTTCTAATGATTAACATGGCACTGACATAAAAACTGAATCAGTACCAGAAAAGGCACCACTAAAAAAGTCAGCAAGAGATTCTCCTGATAATATGAACAAAATTAATAAATAAAATAATGCATAAAAGAGCAGAGATATCACTGCATCAACAAAATATGCTATAACACGCCTAGTTATTCCTGCATAATTTACTTTAATATCCATTTTCATACCTCACATGATTATGTAATGTATCGTGTTAGCAATTAAATAATAGTAAAATTGGTTTGCTGTTTGAATTAACCACAAAAGGAAAATTATGGACGTATAGTAAATCTTCATATATTTTAAGTTGAAATGATACGAATAGCACTGCTTGGTGGGAGCATAATGACTGCTCAGAGTAGATAAGGGTAGTTGGCTAAAATCCATTTTTCTCACATTTATCTACATTCATGTAGAAAACATATCTCTCTCCAGCATCACACAAAATTTAATTGTTTACTTCTCTTTACTCTTTGATTTTCTCAAAAAGGGCAAAAAAGCCACACTAGGTTGAGACAGTTTTCCATAAGATATGCATTATGAAAGTATAGTTAATGAATTATGGAAAATAATTTACCTACGCGGCTAAAATATATTAGGGAAAAAGTAGGCCAATGGCACGGGTTTTAGGGCTATGCTAAATTTGGCATAGATAAGTTGATGAAAAAACACGGTGGGACTGGTAGGACTCGAACCTACGACCAATTCGTTATGAGCGAACTGCTCTAACCGACTGAGCTACAGTCCCTTATTATCAACATTTATGATACACAAAAAAGTGAATTTGTCTATTAGCTTATTTCGCTATCAACCCAACTTGGTAAATCACTAATTGCTCCTACCCTTCTTGCAATTTCTTCACCATCTTGAAAAATAATTAACGTGGGTATAGATTGAATTCCGAGTTTGCCTGGCATTTCACTTCCTTCATCTATGTTAAATTTGCAGATTTTAATCTTGTCTTTTTTATCTTTAGCCAATTGTTCAATATGTGGCATTAAACTTTTACATGGCCCACACCACTCTGCCCAAAAATCAACTAATACAAATCCTTTGTAATCAATAATCTCAGATTTGAAATTCTGATCATTTACTGATTTAATATCATCACTCATAAAATACCTAAATTTAAAACGATTGTTTCTAATCTATAGCACATCAATTGGTAATTAATCAACCAAATTCTTACCAATGCTCAAACCTCGAATACAGCAGCCAAGAAAATCTAGAGCTAACTCAGGTAGGATTTACCGATTCGTCATCCCGCTGCTTGTTAGCGGGATCTACGTGAGATACCGGGAATAAGTCTTAAATTGTGTAAAAGATCCCCTGCGAAACGGCAGATATGATTTAAGGGTATTTTTTGTCATATCGAGTATTAATATAAACACTATTTAATATAATAAAAATAATTCTTTGCATAAAAATTTTAATAAAAAGCTGTAGACTTAAATAATTTATCGGTTATACATAGGGAAATATTTGTTAATTCAAATGTTATTTTTATTAATTAATTTGAGGAGTCATATAATGTTCACAGGATTAATAGGTCTACTTACGAAAGATCCAAAACAGAAACTAGCTGATGAGTTTATAAAATTCGTTGAAACTGGTGATAATGAATTGTTAAAAAATTATCAAATCCAAATTGGTAACAATTTTTCTAGAGGTGATAAAGGTTATATTAATCTTATTCTAAAAAATAAAGCTACAAAAGAAAAAGAATATTTCTCTGTAGGTGTAACGCCTTTCTTATGTAATCGAGAATCAGGTAATTATGGACAAGAATTTGCGTGTATTCGTAAAAAACAAAATGGCAAGAATACAAACATCAAAACTTATGAAATTCCTGGTGAAATGTCTTCTAGAATACAGCAACTTATAAGTAAAGTGACATCTAGTAGAGACAGCAGATTTCAAAATATTGAAGACTTTGCCGAGACATATCTTCCATTAAATAGTGAGTATGTATACCCAGCTCCTCTAATGCGACAAATAATTTCAGACGGAGCATTTGACGTTAAAAATGGAACAACAGCTACATGGATTAACAGACCGACAAATAGAACTGATGAAATACTTCCTGTATTCAATGGAACAAACGCAGTAGAACCTACTGCAGTACCAGCTATTGAAGGACAAGGGCCAGGAATATCAGCAGCAGAGTACTGGTTGGGCAGCATTAGGAGTAGGATTATTTATACTAGGAGTAGGAGCAAAAAAGCTTTATGATTATTGTTATAAAACCAGTGGATATGGTCTTCAAGACTTAGAAAGTAATTCAGGTAAGAAAGACGGAGCTAGACTCAAATCAGGAAATAATGCACCTAATACTGGCCCAGAAGTGAATCCATTACTTCCTGAGGGTGATGATCCACGAGAACAAGCTGAAACTACTTCTAAAACACTGGCCTATACGCCATCAAATAGTGTTACAAGTTTAGAACAAAGTTCAAGAAGTCCATCATCAGGCTTAAGTGTTTTACAAGGAGCTATTCATGAAGCGAGAAAAGTACTTGAAATGGTAAGAGCAAGTAGAGTTTCGGACCAAGGAACAAGTGATCAATCACCTCAAGCAGAAAATCCAAATAGTCCTAGCCTAGCACCATCTGGATCTCTTACAAGCTTACATTCTAATAGTACTGGAGTAAGCGGTGGAAGAGGCTAATTTCAATATTTAGGCCCACTAACCTAAAAACCCCGCTACTTGTTAGCGGGGTACCTGATAATTAATAATACCTTTACTATTATATGAAATAGGTACATCAGCATTTATAATTTTTCACTGTGTTACGTATATCAATTTTTATTATAATTTTATTACAATTTTCCGATCTCCATGCTAGTGAAGATTCTGAGATACAAAAAACCTTTAATAACATTGCTAAGCATATAAAAGTTGATAAAAAGCACGAAGATAATGATATTATTGAGAGAAAAAGTAATAAATTTAATATTAAAATCGCACAAAATTCTGACAAGAATTTTGATATACGTTCTACTTTTAGAAAGGCAAAAGGTTATTTTGAATCAGGGGACAGTGAAACAGCAATTTCTCTTCTTAATCAAATCACTACAAAAATTCCTTATCATAAAAATTCTTTAATTGGATTGGGCAATATTTACTATACCAATAAAGAATACAAAAGAGCTAAAGATATATACGTAAGGCTACTAAAAGAATATCCTAATAACTCTTATATATTAGAAAATTTTCTAACAATAATTGCGCAATACGATCCTGATTTGGCGTTGGAGGAAATGTTAAAGTTGTACAATACACACAAAAATTACGCTCCTTTATTGGCAAATTTAGGTTTAATCTATATGAAACAGAATGATTTTGCAAAAGCTAAGGAGTGTATGGTAACTGCAGTTTCTCTTGACCAAAATAACGCTTTTTATACCTATAATCTAGCTATTATTCTGGATAGTCTGTCAGATTTGAAAAATGCTGCAGCGTTTTATGCAAAACTATTGAACATGGCTACAGTCTCAAAAATCGTAAGTGAAAAAATACCTACACACAAAGTGGCAGCAAGGCTAAAATTTATAAAACTCCACAATACACGCTCAACAGCTTCATAAAAATTCTAACCAGCCGATTAAGCGAACGGTCTATTTTAACAAAACGTTTACCATAATAAACCATCATACTAACATGATTGTTAATTTATTATGGGTAATAATATGACAAACGAAAACAATACATCAACCAATAGCAAAGCTAACATAACAAGTCAAAATATGTTAAGTGTCAGCGGAGATTCGAGAGCACGTAGTAGCTCTGTTAGCGGACTGTCAAGTAATAACCGACTAGGTTCAACATTTAACCTTATGAAACAACAAAGTATTGGCTCACAAATAGATCTCTCTATAAATAATGGAGAGAATATAACAGAAAAAGATTTAGTGAAATTATATGATCGTATTAATGAGATATCAAAAGATAATTTCTTGATGTCTATTGACGAAATCATACAAGAATTACAAAAAGACCAAACAGATATAGCCTCCATATTAATTGATCGTTTCTTAAGTCAAGAATGGGATACTAGAAGTGATGATGGGCATTCTCTTCTCACGATAGCTATTCAAAGAGGTGATAAAGATAACATTAATTATTTGCTTGGTTATATGAAAGAAGAACTAACATTACATGATGCAGCTAAGCAAGGAAAATCGGAACCATTAAAGATAATAGTAAACTTTCTAAAGAATCAATTCAAGTTAGCGAGGGAAAT
Organism: Wolbachia endosymbiont (group E) of Neria commutata; assembly: GCF_964026735.1. Taxonomy (NCBI): domain Bacteria; kingdom Pseudomonadati; phylum Pseudomonadota; class Alphaproteobacteria; order Rickettsiales; family Anaplasmataceae; genus Wolbachia; species Wolbachia endosymbiont (group E) of Neria commutata. Next base: position 264,586 of record NZ_OZ034692.1, on the reverse strand, counting down.
TAATAAAAAAGATAGATATGGAAAAACACCATTACATTGTGCTGCTCAATCTGGAAGTCAAGAGTGCTTTCAGTTATTACTCACAGAAGGTGCAAGATTTTCTGATGACATATACAACAGAAGTGAACTGCTCTTTGTTGCTCAAAGTGGTAACATTAAATGTCTTGATTATTTAAGAGATAAATTTAAGAAAAACGGAATTTTTCAATTTGAAAATGAAATTCACAAAAAAGATAAATATGGTAATAATTTGCTACATTATGCTGCCAAATCTGGTAATAAAGAGTGTATAGAGCGTATAATTGGTGATCATATAGCATTTATAGAAAACAACAATGGTGACACTCCTCTACATCACATAGCAAGTATAGAAACAATTGAAGATAAAGAAAAGCATGGTGAAGCCATGGCCTTTTTAATAGAGAAAATGGCAGCTATGTTAATGACTGATGCATTCTTTGTAATCAATCAGACTAATAGGCTAGGCTATACACCATTACATTTAGCAGCAATCAACGATAATACAGTTGAAGTCATGAACATTAGTGGCAGTGCAGATGAGGGGAGTTTTAGATTAAGGACTCAATCTGACGGTCGCCAAAGAAAGGAAAAAATTATGAGCAATATAACAGAAGTACATGTTTCCTCCCCTCTTTCTAAGCATCTTTCTGATGTTAGGCCTTTCAAAGTAAGTGATAAGAGAATAATGTAAAATTTGACTATAATACCCCTTCTCCCAATAATCCAAATAGTGTAGGCTAAGGATTTAGGGTATGAGGAGTGTTGAATGCCGGCAGCATATAGATATAGTTAACGATTTAAGGAAAAAGCAATGGAGGCTCTGGACGCAAGGCGAAAGCAGAGAAGTTGTGGCAAAAAGATTTAAGATAGGAGAAACAACTTTGTATGAATGGCAGGTGAGGAAGAAGGAGACGGGAGATTTTGCATCGAAAAAGCCGGGAAGTGTAGGTTATAATCACAAAATTACGGACTGGAATGCTTTTGCTGAATTTGCGAAAAAACATGACTCAATCGGAAATAGCTGAACTTTGGGGCAATATCAGTCGCCAAACGATTCATCGTGCTCTCAAAAACATTGGATTTACAAGAAAAAAAAAGACCTATGGATATAAAGAAAGAAATGAAGAAAAACGAGCTGAATTTTTGAAGATTATAGCAACGTAAGCTCCTGATAATCTCGTATATATTGACAAATCTGGAATAGACAACACGGAGGATTATGAGTATGGATATTGCAAAAAAGGAGAAAAATTTCATGCTCTTAAATTTGGGTCAAAAAGTCAGCGAATTAACATGTTTGCAGCACTAAGCAAGAGAAAAATAGTGGCTCCATTGACTGTTGAAGGATACTGCAATACAGAGCTTTTTAACGCCTGGTTTGAGCAATTTTTAACTCCAATTTTATAGCCTGAGCAGACGGTAATTTTAGATAATGCGAGTTTCCATAAGTCCAAGAAAATGAGTGAGCTTGCCAAAGGAGTTGGTGCTGAAATTCTTTATCTTCCTGCGTATTCTCCTGATTTTAATGAAATTGAGCACCAATGGTTTCCTATTAAAATAGAGCAAGGAAAAATATCCCTCTCTTTAAATCTTTCTGTCAAGCTGTCGATTCTGCCTTTTTATGAGCCATTTGGATTATTATGAGAAGGGCTATAAAATCTGGTAAAAAATCCCCAGCTCAAAAATTATTAAAAACTATGCCGCAAATTTACAATTCCAGCAATAATATTAAATCTCATGTTATATTTTTTCTGAAAATTGCGGTAGGTGTGAGTCAGCATATTTTATACTATCTACTGGTGGTTGTTTTCTTTTTTTCCTGAGTAGCTTCTCTTACGTTTTTTGTTGTCTTTCGGCCGCTGCATAGGCTGCTCCGTAACGTCTGCTAAAATTTTTAAATCCTCTCTGGAGTCAGCGTTCTATCCTTTTTTATCGCAATTTTTTTGGCCAATAATGGCTCCATTTTCTTCAAAAGTCGGCAAATATTTGAGTTGTGCAAATTAAACAAAAAGCCCAAAAATGGATGCGTTATGTACGTTCTGTAATAAATTAGAACACATAAAATCCTGTCTTCTAGCTCCTCAACATGCGATTTTCTTCCGTGACATTTCTTTTTCGCCTCCATTTTTTCCCACTCTGGACGCACTTTTGCCACAATTTTTTCAAATTCAGATGTTGTGAGCCCTGTCAATTGTCTAAAAACATATGGTGTTTTTGCTATTTTTACGTAACTTATTGCCATCTTCCCTCTTCTAAAACTTTCATTTTACATGCTTTTTAGTCGTTTTCACCTACTTTCTACCTTTTCGCAGGAGGGCTATTAGAAAAAGATCAAAAAAATGATCCAAGTCTTTTTAAAAAAGTAAAAACTGTTGCAGATAAGGTTAAAAATGAAAAAGCGGATAGCAAGAAAATAAATTTTATACGGAAAGCATTGGTTCTTTTGGTGAAAAGGAAAAACTTGCGAAGGAATAGGCTTATCACTTCTTTGTGTTCCAGTTGTAGCCATTGCTGCTGCTCTTGCTATTCCTGTTGTAATGTTTTATGACGATATGAGAGAAGTAAGTAAATATGTTGTCCTAGAAGTCAAGCAGAAAGATATTATTGATAAGGAGGCAGATAATAAAGAAGGAGAAGCTACTAAACAAGGTGTAGAAGATAATAAATGGACAGAGACGATAAGAAAATAGCACTTATCTAAGTCACATACACATTTTATATAGAATATCAGCACTTTATCTGCATTAAATATGTAGATGAGGAAGAAACTTTTTGAAATCGTTGACTACCTTTTTCATATTGTACGATCAGAAGTCCTTATACCTTTATCGATAATGTACCTTACTATGTCTAGGTTCCCATATTCAGCAGCTAAAAGTAGGAGAGTCATGTTGTTACTTGCAATATTAACAAACTCCCTAACCTTTTTTATAGTATGTGGTATTACATAAAACCACACTTATTATTAAATATACTCAATTTAGTATCTTCAAATTTATTTACAAGGCAACATTTTTTTTGAACTAAATATTTTTTAAAAGAAACATGCTTTTTAGCGTTATCTTAAATTCTTTTATTTACTTATTTACTCTTTATTTTTTCAAAAATGGGCAAAAATCCCTATATAACGGAGAAATAGAGAGCTTTATTAACAGATTATGTAAAAATATGGGGATTTTTTAGGGAATAATTGAATACAAAACACCCCATGCACAATGGATTAAAGCTAGCTACTGTGGCGGATTTTGAAATATTCTGGAATTACCTTATAGAAAAGTTCATGGACATCAAAAAGTGGAGGTAAGCGGGATCGAACCGCTGACCTTCTGCGTGCAAAACAGATGCTCTACCAGCTGAGCTATACCCCCATCCAAGAAATTTCACTTAAAGTGTAAACCATTCAGGTTAAAGTGCAAGAAATATTATTTGCAGAACCTGCACACGAAAAAGTTATTGACATGTGAATGCAAGCTATAATATTAAGGCGGGATTAAGCTTTAGTAAACCTCTAAAAAATATACAAGAAAGTTTATAAAAATTTAACATAATTTTATTATAAAAATATCATCCTTAAGTTTGATATAAAAGCAAATTTTGATGTTAAGCGAATCTTTCTTAATTTAACTATGAATTGGGTAAACTGGAAAATAAATTTTATTTACTTTTGCAATATCTTAAGATCTAATGTCATTTTACCAATCAAAAGTATTGAAAGGGTTGCAACCTAAGCCAGTATGTTTTTTACTCTTTTTCTCAAAATATTACCTATTTATATCACAATATTTATTGGTTATTTAGCAGGAAAATTCCTTAAGATTGATAGAAATACTATATCTCAAATACTCTTTTATGTAGCTAGCCCAACAGTGATTTTATATGGAGTGTCTCATACAGAAGTTAATTTAAAAGTAATTTCTCTACCAGTTTTGATATGGTTTATAGGCAGTACAATGTCTTTATCAGTGTATTATATTTCTTCCTTTTTATTTAAGGATAATACAAGGAACATATTAGCATTTAGCTTGGGAAGTACAAGTATGGGCTATTTTGGCTTGCCAATTGCTATGGCTTTATTCGACGAAGATTCAGTATCTGTATATGTTGTCTGTTATATAGGGATGGCGCTATTTGAAAATAGCTTAGGATTTTACATAGCTGCAAATGGTATTTATACTGCAAAAGAATGCATGTTAAAGTTGTTCAAACTTCCTTCATCCTACGCAATGGTTCTGGGCTTTATTTTAAGTATATATGGTATACAAATGCCTACTTTTTTGACAGACGTGATGCTAAATATTAGAAGTACATTCGTTACACTCGGGATGGTATTACTTGGGGTAAGCATTGCACAAATTAAAAATTTTAAAATAGATTGGAAGCTTGCTTTAACCACTATCACAGCAAAGTACGTATTTTGGCCATTATTTGTCCTAGGAATTGTCCTTTTAGATAGGCATGTTATAGGAATATATGATGAGAGCATATATAAAGCATTGATGCTGCTTGCTATTATTCCAGTTTCTGGATCCAGTATAGTACTTGCTAATATCTTAAATTATCAACCGGATAAGGCTACTTTATTACTTTTAATTAGCGTTACAGTAGGGCTATTTTATGTTCCACTAATAATATCATTATTTTTCACTAAACTTGTCCCTTTTTAGTCAAAAAATCAAGCGCTGTAACATTTTTATGCTGAAAATGTGGAAAATATAAAGAGCGCGGCTATAATAAACTAGCTTTTAACCTTGAAAGATCTGAGTTCAATACTTAAATCTACTATAATAGTAGGTAAATAACGGAGCTCAAAATGCATAGCATAAAAGAAACTGAAAATTTAAAATTTGATGCTGAAGTAGGGAAGGTATTAAATATAGTAATTCATTCTCTTTATACCAATAAAGACATTTTTCTGCGCGAACTAATATCAAATGCATCAGATGCGTGTGACAAATTGCGCTATAAATCTCAATCTAATTCAAATTTACTGGATTCAAGTGATGAGTTAAAAATCACGATCAGAGTTAATAAAGATGAGAATGAGCTATGTATAACTGATAATGGCATTGGAATGAGCAGGCAGGACTTAATAGATAACTTGGGTACAATTGCGAGCTCTGGTACACAGAAATTTTTGGATGCAATTAAAAATAACAAAGATTCAAACCAAGCTGTTGAACTTATTGGTAAGTTCGGTGTCGGTTTTTACTCAAGCTTCATGGTTGCCTCAGAAGTGATAGTTGAGTCCAGAAAAGCAGGCGAAGAAGACTCATGGGTATGGAAATCAAAAGGAGATGGAGAATATTCAATAAGTAAACTAGATGAGCAAATTCCAAGAGGGACGAAAATCACGCTAATCATGCGTCCTGAAGAAAATGAATTTTTAGACAAGTTTCGTATTGAAAATATTGTCACTACTTATTCAGACCACATAAATTTTCCGGTTGAGTTTATAGATGAGAAAGGGGAAAGCGAAAAACTAAACAGTAAGGCTGCAATTTGGACTAAGCCGAAAAATGACGTTACTCAAGAAGAGCACAATGATTTCTTCCGCGGCGTTGCTCACGTTGGTGGGGAGCCTTGGATGGTATTGCACAATAAAAATGAAGGCGCAATTGAATATACGAATTTGCTTTATGTTCCATCCATCAAACCCTTTGATTTATTTCACCCAGATAGACGTTGCTCTATTAAATTATATGTAAATAAGGTTTTCATCACTGAAGATAATGTGCAAGTTATACCTCAATATCTACGTTTCTTGAAAGGCGTAGTCGATTCACCAGATTTACCACTAAACATCAGCAGAGAAACCCTGCAGAACAACCGCGTTGTTGAGCAAATCAGAAAATCTCTCACTAAACGTGTGATATCAGAGCTTGGAAAAAAAGCAAAAGACAACCTGGAAGAATATACAAAATTCTGGACAAATTTTGGTGCAGTTTTAAAGGAAGGCCTTTGTGAAGCTATGCCCACTGACGAAAGAGAAGCATTGCTTTCAATTTGTAGATTTCATAGCACAGAGGGTGATAAATTAGTCAGCATTGATGACTATATAAGCAGAATGAAACCTGAGCAGGAACAGATCTATTATCTAACTGGAAATAGCCTTGATTCAGTAAAAAACAGTCCGCAACTTGAAGGGTTTATCAGCAAAGGATTGGAAGTGCTCCTATTTGTTGATCTGGTTGATGATTTCTGGACTAGTGTAATTCATGAATATAAAGATAAAAAGTTTAAGTCTGTCACTCGTGCGGATGTGGATTTAGAAAAATTTTCTTCTGAAGAAGATAAGAAAAAAGATGAAGAAAATAAATTGGGTGCAGAAGAGTCAAAAGAAAGTGCAGAGTCTATACTGCAATATTTTACTAAAGTACTTGGCGATTTAGTAAAAAGTGTAAAAATTTCTAAAAAACTAACGGGCAGCCCTGTATGCCTGGCAGTTGATGAAGGCGCCATGGATCTTAGAATGGAGCGTTTTTTACGTGAGCAAAAGCAACTAAATTACCGCACTCCAAAAGTTCTGGAAATTAACACTAAGCACCTAGTAATCAAAAGTATAATGAAATCCCACACTGAAGGCGGTGAAAATTCTACACTGGAGGATATGATCCACTTATTATTCTATCAGGCTTGTATTGTAGAGGGTGAAGAAATAGACGATGCTAGCAGCTTTTCTAAGAAGTTAAATAACTTACTTGGCAAAATTGCTGTTTAGTGGTATGCTTTATTAGTTATTTTTATGGGGTAAAACATGTTTGGTTCTAATTTTCGCGATTTTGTATCACAAGATCCAGCTGAGATCAAAGACGAAAGATTGACTAAGAGTTGTCCTGAATTTGGAAAATCAGATTCTGGAAATTCTGGTAATTGCTCAGAGACTGAAGAAGGCAAAAGTTCTGATAGAGAGGCCGTATTAACACCTCAAGATGATAATTCACTTATTCAGTTTCTTATTGGAAATATTGGTGAAGGCCCTAAGTCATTTATCATTGAAGATGATAAAGAGGAGTCATTTGTTACTGTACCTAAAAATCTCACTTTTACTGAGATGACGGATATTCTAAATAGCAAGATTGATGATATACAAGACTATGAGAACAGATTGATTACGGATCTGGGTAGCGAGAACTTTAGAAACTTCTGTTCACAACAACTTAATTTAGACTTGCAAGGAAGAAGTGATCATCAGCATATATATTCAAATATACTTTCCATGTATAAGCGCAATATGGAGAATGGTAATCATGGTTACTCAGTGAAAGAACTGTTGCTTTTAGCAATTGCAGCTAATGATGATCTGGCAAAGAACTATCAGAATGTACTTTTTGCTGAAAAAAACTTAAGTATTTTACCGCTACTTGTTGGTGGTGAAAAGTATATTGAAATCTTCATAGAGAAATTTCCTGATCTTTATCAAAGCTTAAAAGAGAAAACAATTAAAACGCAATGTGGTCAAGTTAATTTCTTTTCAGCTATAGCGTTAAGAAAAGAGTCGAAGTTATTCAATGGAGTTTTTTTTATTGCTGGAGGGAAATTTCAAGACTTAAAAGAAATTTTACAACAACGACAAAGTATATCTGATTCTTTGTATGGTATATTTGAGACAGCATCACTAGTGCAAAACATAGGATTTATAAATATAGTGCTAAATTCTATAAAAATGGATGCTAAAGATACTAACGATCAAGATAAAAAAGATCTATTTAAAAGTAGTTTTATTACTCTTTTAGCAAGTGCAATAAGCCAAGAGCATGCTTCAGTTGTTGAACATCTGTGCACAAGATGCACTAAGAATGAAGATCCGGTAATTCAACAAATTTATAAAGAAGCATTTGCGGATGACAAAGTAATTCAGACATTTGATGCACAAATTATTAGTAAAATAAAAAATGGCGGTAATAATGGGGCAAGAAAAAGAAAAGAAGAAGTTTACAATTTAATTTTAAAAACAGCTTCACAAACTGGCAATATAGAATTCATAACAGAGGTATTAAAGTTAATTGAGAATGATCCTCAACTATCAAATGATCAAGATAAGCAAGTTTTCTTGCAAGATAGTCTGATTACTATTTTAGGGAGTGCTGTAGATGCAAAGAGTGCTCCAATTATTAAAGATTTGTGCACAAGACATAGTGACAGTATTATTAAAGCGCTGGAAAATAAAGAGGGAGAAGAAGTTAAAAAGCTAGCTGCAAAGAACATACTAAATAGTGTAGAGAAATTAGTACAAAATGCAGTAGAAGATAAGGATGTTAGTGCCTTAAGTTCTTATGTGAATAGTCTTGAATCCAGCGTTAAGTCCGCGCAACATGAAGAAAATTTACCAATAGTTAAAAGAATACATGAAATAGTAGATAAATTTGCTAAAGAGCATGATAAGGCATGGAGCACTTACGTTGATGGGTCTGCTTATGCTTTTCTACAAAAGACTATGGGCTATATTTCTCATGGTGAGTATAAAATAGTTAAAGGCCTTATTGCTAGATTAAGCAATTTAAGAAGTTTACTAGAAAATAAGAAAAATATCACAACACCACCAGTTGCAGAACAGTTGATTTCTCCAGTTGCAGCCAATAGTGCGGAGCCTAAAAGTGATAGCGGCGAACAGGCAGGGGAGAATGTTCTTGCAACACTGGGGCCTGCAGAGAATAATAGTAATTTAATAAGTAATAATAAGGGGGGTGTAATGGGTAAAGACGAAAAAAGAGATCTTGATAATTATTTGGCACAGTCGGAAGCAAGGGTCAATGAACTGCAAAGGCAAAATATTCTACACGCAGAAAGTGCTCAAAAAATTGGTGAGCAGTTTCTCGTAAGGGTTGAAGAAGTACGTCGTGAGGCAGCCCTGAGATACTATCAAAAAAAACATGGGCAAACCATTGACAAAGTTCTTGCAACGGGAGAAGAAAATCATGTTGATCCTAATGTTACAATACCAGAAAATAGAAAAGACAGTGGTTGCGGCAGTGGTAGCAGCACTCCAGAGCCAGAGACTCCTGCTGCAGTAAGTGGTGATCATTTCATTGAAGACGTGGTATACAAGGAAAATAATCGTGTTCAGCCAACACGGCCTAGTGGTAGCAGCACTCCAGAAATTCCTGAAAAAATACCTGTACTTAATGATACTCATACATCAGAAGCAAGTGATGAAAAACAAATAATAAATGACTATAACAAAGAAGGATTTACTCCTTTACACGTTGCAGCACAGAACGGCAATGTTAATGAGGGGAAGCGCCTAATACGATTGGGTGCGAATATTGAGGATACGTCAAAGTCAAGACATAGTGAAGGTAACACTGCATTACACTTAGCTGCAAAAGAAGGCCATAAAGATTTTGTGGAACTTTTACTTAATAGTGGTGCAGATGTTAATTCAGTAAGCAGTACAGGAAGTGGAGCTACTCCTTTACATGAAGCAGCGTACTATGGACGTTTAGATGTTGTAAAGTTGCTAATAGAGCGTGGAGCAAAGATTAATGCTGGAGATCGGCATAATGATACTCCTTTGAAGTATGCTTCTGCACAAGGCAACTCAGAAGTAGTACTATATCTTTTACAAAAAGGAGCAGACCTTTATTTACAAAGTAAAGATGGTGAAACTGCGTTACATAGTGCTGCTGAACATGGTCATCCTGGTGTAGCTTCTATTTTGATAGATGCAGCAGAAGATAAAGAGAAATATGTTAATGTACAAAGTCATTGTGTCGGTACTGCGTTACATATTATAGCTTACAATCGAGAAATAAATGAAGAGCACAAAAAAGTTATAAAATTACTACTGGATAATGTTGTATGTCCATATTTAGAAAATAATCCGATAACTAATGCTCTACTACAAAATGATTTTATAAAAGAAAACTCTTTAAGTATGGCAATAATGCGTAAGAATACAGAATTTATAGAGTTTATGACTTCGCTGGGTTATCCAGCTCCTCCACAAGTAACTCAAACAAAAGTGTCAGCACAAATCAGTGGTAATAATGCTCCTGGCACAGCTGAACCAGACCAAAATGCACAGGAAAGCAAATTGCCTCTTGCAGCTACTTTAGCGTTCACAGCAACTGGAGCTGGTGTTCTGATTGGTGCATTAAGCATGTATTTCGTTTTGGATGCTAGCTTGCTAGCAACAGGGATAGTAGCAGCTATAGGGGTTTGTTATCTGGCTGCTGCTGTTACTACTGCTATTGTATACTGCTGTAAGCCTAAAAGCTCAGGGGAATATAATAGCGTTACTGATGTTGGTGAGGGCAAACTTGCAGTATAGTAACTTGAAGAATAAAGATTGTAGTTTACCACTCAATAATTTATTATAATTGTATTAATTATTAGTAGATCAAAACTTGGTAAACTACGAAGAAATATTTTCAAACAAAATAAACGATATAAAAAGCGAAGGTCGTTACCGCGAGTTTACGCACTTTGCTTCTTTGCCTGGAAGACTTCCTCATATTATGGATTATGAAAGAAATAGGGAAGTAATCGTTTGGTGCAGTAATAACTATCTGGGAATGTCACAGAATGAGAGTGTCATTGCTGCTATTCAAAATTCATCGGTTGGTGCCGGTGGAACAAGAAATATATCTGGTACAACAAAAGAAGTTGTTGAGTTGGAAAAATCTTTGACTGATTTACATCAAAAGGAATCTGCTTTAACATTTGCTTGCGGCTACCTTGCTAATCAGACTACGCTCAGCACTTTGTCATCCGTTATTCCAAATGTGGTAATTTTTTCAGACGAGAAAAATCATTCTTCGATGATAGAAGGTATAAAGTCGGGAAAAAGACCAAAGCATATATTTAAACATAACGATGTTGCACATCTAGAACAGTTGTTAAATTCTATAGATAGAAAGACACCAAAAATAATAGCTCTTGAGTCCGTATATTCAATGGATGGTGATATAGCACCACTTAAAGAAATATGTGACCTTGCTGATCAACATAATGCAATTACTTACCTGGATGAAGTGCATGCAGTTGGAATGTATGGTCCACGTGGCGGTGGAATTGCAGAAATGGAAAGTTTGATGGATAGAATAACTGTTATTCAAGGTACATTATCGAAGGCGTTTGGAGTTATGGGTGGGTATATAGCATCATCAAAAAGCCTGGTTGATGTAATCAGGAGTTCTGCCCCAGGGTTTATTTTCACCACCGCTATGTCACCCGTTCTTGCAGCGGCAGCAAGGGCCAGTGTTGAGCACTTAAAGTCAAGTAATATTGAAAGAGAGAAGCAAAGAGAAGTTGTTGAAAAAGTTAAAATCTCATTAAAAAATGCAGGAATTAACATTATTCCTACAGAAACTCACATAATTCCAATAATAATCGGTAATTCAGAATTATCCAAGAAAGCATCAAAGTTATTATTTGATGAGCATGGGATATACGTACAGCATATAAATTACCCTACAGTACCCAAGGGAGCTGAGCGTTTTCGCATTACACCAACCCCTTACCATACTGATGAGATGATAAAACATTTGACTGAGTCTTTGGTGACAGTGTTTAAAAAATTAGAGCTAACTCAAATGAGGTTTACGAGTTGATAGCCAGTCAGTAAAGACGACTCAAAAGGGACCAGAGATTATGATGCTAGCAAAAAAATAATTTGATATGATTACTCTTACGCTTACTAAATTAGCTACTTAAATGTACAGTCCCGGAGTGTGATGGTATAATATATGAGAATGTACCATCAAAGGAGGATGCTATATGTGCATTCATTCGTGATGTTACGGAAAGCTCAATGCAAACCATCTGCTCTGTCAATTATCTGCCTAGTTGTTTGTAAAAGTTGGTATTAATATTAAAATTGATGAATTGATTTTATTTCCATTGAGATTTATTATTAGCAAATAGCCTGAGTAAAAATAATGAAATTAAGCGCAATCAGAGAAAGGTTTTTGAAGTTTTTTGTAGGTAATGGCCATGAGCAAGTTTTCTCTTCTCCTCTCATTCCAGAAAGTGACCCAACACTCATGTTCACAAATGCTGGCATGGTGCAATTTAAAAACATTTTTACTGGTATGCAAAAAACTGAAATGAACCGCACTGTTTCAAGTCAAAAGTGCTTAAGAGCAGGTGGTAAACATAACGACCTTGAAAACGTTGGCTATACAACTCGGCATCACACATTTTTTGAAATGCTCGGTAACTTTAGCTTTGGTGATTACTTCAAAGAAACCGCAATAGAGCTTGCGTGGAACTTTATTACTAAAGAACTGTCACTCGACAAGAGTAGACTGTCCATAACCATTTACCACACTGATGATGAGGCATATGATATTTGGCGCAAGATAAGCGGTTTTTCAAACGATAAAATTATAAGAATTGCAACAGATGACAATTTTTGGAGTATGGGAAACACCGGTCCATGTGGACCATGTTCTGAAATTTTTTATGACCATGCAAATCCTAATTTACAAGGCGACGATAGAGTGGTTGAAATCTGGAATTTGGTGTTTATGGAATTTAACAAGGATGAAGAAGGTAATTTGCATAAGTTACCAAAAAAGTGCATCGATACAGGAATGGGCCTTGAGAGAATAGCTGCAGTGATGCAAAATGTTCATGACAACTATGATGTCGATCTCTTTGCTGCTCTGATAAACAAATCACGAGAATATTGTGGAGGCATAGAAAATAAAGTAGCGCATAAAATAATTGCAGATCACCTGCGTGCAGCTACATTTCTTATCGCAGAGGGAGTGCTTCCTGGAAATGAAGGTAGAAATTACGTTCTACGCCGACTGATTAGAAGAGCTGTGCGTTATATCCACCTGCTTGGATATAATGACTCTCTATTACACCGTGTTTTTCCAGTGTTAATAGATAGCACAAGTTCAGCTTATATGGGAGATGTTTATCCAGAGCTAATTAGAGCTAAAAGCTTAATAGAGACAACATTAAAATCAGAGGAAGAAAATTTTAAGGACACTCTGATGAAAGGTATCAACCTTCTCGATAAATCAACTGCAAATTTAAATGCAGGTGACACTTTGCCTGGTGCAACAGCATTTAAACTATACGACACCTATGGATTTCCTTTGGATATTACACTGGATATTTTAAAAGAGAGAAAAATAAATTTTGACCAAAAGGGTTTTGATGATGCAATGGAAGAGCAAAAAGAAAGAGCGCGTGCTAAATGGGCTGGATCTGGTGAAAAATCAGTAGAGCAAGTATGGTTCGATTTAATTGATAAATTTGGCAAGACAGAATTTGTAGGCTATGAGCATAACGAAATAAATGATGCAAAAGTACTAGCCATTATTTCTGCCGATAATAAAATACTTAACTCTGCAAATGAGGGAGAAAAAGTAACTATTATACTTGATAAAACGCCATTTTATGGTGAGTCAGGTGGGCAGGTGGGAGATATTGGTAGTTTCATCAAGTCCGATGGAAGTATAACGATGGTGGAAAATACCAACAAAATTAATGATCTATACTTACACAGGTGCATTATTAAGTCTGGTTCAATTTCCGAAGGTGATATAGTTACAGCAAGTATTAATAAAGAAAGGCGGATGAACTTACGAAGAAATCATTCAGCCACACATCTTTTACATTTTTCGTTGAGAAAAGTTCTAGGTGATCATATAACCCAAAAAGGATCTTTGGTTGCACCAGATAAACTACGTTTTGATTTTAGTCACAATGCTCAGGTTACTCAAAATCAGCTATTTGGGGTAGAAGATATGGTAAATAGTCTAATAAGAGAAAACCATTGTACTACTACAAAGATTCAGAACATGAACCAAGCAATAAATGAAGGGGCTATGGCGCTTTTTGGTGAAAAATATGGTGATAAAGTTAGAGTTGTAAATATCGGAGACTCAAAAGAATTGTGTGGTGGTACGCATGTACAGTACACTGGAGAGATAGGTCTTTTCAAAATAGTCACAGAGAGTTCCGTTGCGTTTGGAGTGAGAAGGATTGAGGCTCTAACAGGACAAGAAGCAATTGATTATGTGCGTAATAATGAGATTAACCTAAAAAAAGTTGCAGAATTCGTAAAAGCACCAGTAAGCGATATAATAAATCGCTTGAATATTTTAAATCAGGAGCGTAAGGAATTCGAAGCTAAAATAAAAAATTTATATAAAAGACTTGTAAGCGCAGAGAATATAAAAAGCACTGAAATCGGTGAAATAAACTTTTTGAGTCACGCTTTTACTGGCATTCCAGCAAATATAATAAGGGAATTTATTTTGCAGCAACAAAAGTCAAAAGCGGTCATAGCTTTCACTGTAACAGAAGAAAATAAAACAGTGTTGATTGTGAAAGTCAGCAAAGACTTAATTAATAAAATAAACGCTAAAGAACTAGTATCTATAGCAACTGGAAAAAATTGTGGAGGAAATGCTGAACTTGCACAAGCAGGCTGTGATAGTAGTAATGTAATCTCAGATATTTATAATCACTTAGCAGGCTACACTGGTGCTTGAACAGCTATTAATAGATTAATCTATTAATAAAGAGTTGATTTGCCAGTATTTGGAATGCGGTCCCATGATTAAAGCTAAGTTTTCATAATTTGACTTTTTACATATTTTGATATATTATTTAAGTAATATCAATAATAAAATTAAAATGCCAATATTCAAAGAACTCAAAGAATATTTAATGGGATTATTCAAAAATAAAGTTAAAACCCCAATATCCAAAGAACGCAAAGAATATTTAATGGAAGTATTCAAACGTTCTTCCAGGATATTTGGAAAGATTGCTACAAGATCAGAATATCCTGGAGTGCCGAAAGAACAACAATTATCTATCGATTTAGGTAATAAAAAAATTTTTGGTATAAAAAACAGGATTTTACATTGGATAGAGAGTAAGTTTAAATATTTTTTTAAGCGTTATAATTTATTCCCAGAGGTTGGAACTGAAGAAAGAACAATTCCTGGAACTAATACAAAGGTTAAATATTTTACTCCAGATGAGCAAATTGAGCATGCTTTATACATTGGTGAAGAAAATGGAGATTTAAAATTATATACCTTAGAAGGTAAGTTATATGATACAACTAATGAGACAAGTAAAGGAAAAGAAGGCTATGTAGCTTATGTACTCACGCTTGATGGAAGATTAGTAACTCATGCACATGTTAATACTCGCACAGAAGAATATGCTTATCGTCATTCAATGCTTGCTGGCGGCGAGCCAGTTATATGTTCTGGTTTGCTTCAGGTAATAAATGGTAAGATAACGCACATAGATAATAATAGTGGGCATTACAAACCAGAAGCAGCAAACCTATATAAAGTTGTGGAAAAATTTAAGGGGCTGTTTTCAAAGAATGCAAAAGTTGTTTGTTATGGTTATTTTTACAGATTATTACAGCAAATTCCACTCATACGTAAAATTCCAACAAAAAAAGAAGAGTCAGTAGAAAATTTCTTAGAGAGAATGGAAAAAAAGGGGAAAGATAAATTAACTGAATATGAAAAATATTTTGCTAAAGTAAAGGAGCATAATGAGCAATATAGACAAAAGTTGTTTCTTACAAGTTATAAATCACCTACTCTTAAGTTTTTGAAAGAACTCGATGAAGATTTCAAAGTAAAAAAAATAACAATAGAGCATTCAATAAGAAAGATCATTGGAGCAGGTTATGGTCATAAACCAAAAATTGATATAATATATGATCAAAAAGAGATTTTGGGCATTAATATAACTTTTAGTTGTGAAGACGATAGTAATCGTTTCATCAAACTCTTAAAAGGTAAAAATTTTACCTACGAACTAAAGGACAAATTGACTATTTTTATAGACGGAAAACAAGCAAGTAAGTTCATACAAAATACTTTACAGATTAAAATAGACAGCATTGAGCAGTTATCTATAGCCCCCCTGCGAAACAACGTGAAGCAAGTTGCTGATAAAATCTGGTAAGAAATCCCCAGCCTAAAAATTATTAAAAACTATGCCTCAAATTCACAATTCCTGCTATAATATTAAATCTCATGTTGTATTTCTTCTGAAAATTGCGGTAAACATTTGACATTATTTTGAAGATTTTTATCTCGCGAATCTTATTTTCCACACGCATCCTGAACGATGCCAGCTTCCGATTATGCTCCTTTTGCTCCTCCGTTAGTGGCTTTTTACGGTGTTTTTTGTACGGAATCACAACGTTTTTCTGCAGTTTTTGCCAACCTTGATACCCAGAATCGGCATATTTTATGCTATCTTTGGCCAACAATTTTTCCTGTTTCCTTATGCGAAAATCATGCATTTGACCTCTATGCGACTTCGAAATCGACAGAATTTGCCCATTTCCCTCGATCACAATTTCGGTTTTTATTGTGGTTGCTTTCTTTTTTCCGGAATAACTTTTCTTACGTTTTTTGCTGTCTTTCGGCCGCTGTATCGGTTGCTCCGTGACGTCTGCTAAAATTTTTAAAATCCTTTCTGGCGTCAGCGTTCTATCCTTTTTTATAGTAATTTTTTTGGCCAATAATGGCTACATTTTCTTAAAAAGTCGGCAAATATTTGAGTTGTGCAAATTAAACAAAAACCCTAAAAATGGATGCGTTATGTACGTTCTGTAATAAATTAGAACACATAAAATCCTGTCTTCTAGCTCCTCAACATGCGATTTTCTTCCGTGACATTTCTTTTTCGCCTCCATTTTTTCCCACTCTGGACGCACTTTTGCCACAATTTTTTCAAATTCTTCTGTTGTCAGACCCGTTAATTGCCTGAAAATATACTGGGTCTTTGAAACTTTTGCGTAACTTATTGCCATCTTCCCTCTTCTAAAACTTTCATTTTACATGCTTTTTAATGTTTTTCATCTGTTTTTTACCTTTTCGCATGGGGTCTTATAAAGCATTCAATAAGAAAAACCATTGGAGCAGGTTATAGTCATAAACCAAAAATTGATGTAGAGCGTGATAATGGAAAGATCTGCGGTATTAGTATAACTTTTCATTGTAAAGATGATCGCAGTAGATGCATTGAGATTTTAGACTCACGACAATGTAGCTATCTATCATGTATTCACGAAAATAAATATAAAATTACGATGAGTGTAGAACAAGCTCATAAGCTTATAAAGAATACTTTACAGATTAAAATAGACAGCATTGAGCAGTTTGTACAACAACTCGATGTCATTCCAGCATAAGTGCTGGGTAAATAAATGTAACTTGCATTTTTTATGAATTATTGTTAGTATATGAAAGAAGTCGGGTGTAGTGGAGCATTTGGTTTGAATCCAAAGAGATGGGAGTTCAAACCTCTCCGCTACGATTTAACACACACTTTCATGCGTTATAGCTTTTTTAATGTATTACAGTTACATTATAACTCAACTCTCAAGTTTATAAAATAATTGACAATGTTAATTTTCTAATTTATAAATAGATTTTTGACCGAAGGAGGTATAGAATTTGATTGAAGTATCAGTTCATCATGGTGATGTAGACAGAGCTCTTCCAGTATTGAAAAAAACAATCCAAAAGGAAGGAAGAAGCTTGAAAATAAAAAAACGGTATCATGAAAAAAAATCAGAAAAAAATGCTAAAAAAAAAGCTGAAGCTAGAAAAAAGAGGCACCAGCAACAGTGCAGAATGCAGCGTTACGGTTGGTAGTTTTTACTTAAGTTAATTATTGGTTATTTTATGAATATTCACGAATATCAAGCAAAAGAGATTTTGCATAAATTTAATGTTCCAGTGCCAAGAGGTTTTATCATTATAGCTTCAGAGGGAATAGAGGCTCAGCTAAACCAATTAAAGTCTGATGTGCTTGTAGTTAAAGCTCAAATTCATGCAGGTGGAAGAGGTAAAGCTGGCGGCGTCAAACTTGCAAAATCTTCTGAGGAGGTTAAGAAGTTTGCACAAGGTATGTTAGGGTCAACTTTGGTTACTCATCAAACAGGACCAAACGGGCAGCAAATAAGAAAAGTGTACATTGAAGAAGCCTCAAGCATTAAGAAAGAATATTACCTAAGTTTAGTAGTTGATCCAAAATTAAGCAGGCCAACATTCATATTTTCCTCAGAAGGTGGAATGGATATTGAAGAAGTGGCAAAAAATTCTCCTGCAAAAATTGTAAAATTTGATATTGATCCTGCTGTTGGCTTTACGAGTTTTGATAACAGCAAATTGAACGGAAATTTTAGTCTGAATTCAGAACAAATAGAAAAGATATCAAGCATTGCAAAGAATGTATATGATGCATTTATAGCAACTGATGCAAGCCAAATTGAAATCAACCCACTGGTTGAAACTAATTCTGGAGATTTTATTGCGCTGGATGCCAAAATGAATTTCGACGACAATGCTTTATATCGTCACCCAGAAATTATGGAACTCCGTGATTATGATGAAGAAGTGAAAGAGGAAGTAGAAGCTTTAAAGCATGGGCTTAGTTATATCAAAATGGACGGTAGTATTGGCTGCATGGTAAACGGTGCAGGTCTTGCTATGGCAACGATGGATATAATAAAATACTATGGAGCAGAGCCTGCTAACTTTTTGGATGTTGGTGGTGGAGCAAGTAAAGAGACTGTAACAGAAGCATTTAAGATCATATTGTCTGATAGTAACGTAAAAGGAATTTTGGTGAACATATTTGGTGGCATAATGCGTTGTGATATTATTGCAAATGGTATTGTTGAAGCTGCAAAAGAAATGAGCATTAAAGTACCTTTAGTTGTTAGGCTATCTGGTACTAACTTTGAAGAAGGAAAAAAAATCTTAGAAGAATCAGGATTAAATATTATTGCTGCAGATGAACTTGGTGATGCTGCACAGAAGATAGTAAAAGAGGTGATGTAGAGTATGTCAGTTTTAGCAAACAAAGATACAAGATTAATATGCCAGGGTTTTACTGGTGCGCAAGGTACATTTCATTCAGAGCAAGCAATTGATTACGGAACAAAAATGGTCGGAGGTGTAACACCTGGAAAGGGCGGTAGCACTCATCTGAATCTGCCAGTTTTTAACACTGTAGCAGAAGCTAAAGAAAAAACCGGTGCAAATGCCACAGTTATATATGTACCAGCTAAATTTGCTGCAGACGCGATACTTGAAGCAATAGATGCAAGAATAGAGTTGATAGTTTGCATCACAGAGGGTATTCCTATACTTGATATGGTGAAAGTTAAGCGCGCCCTTATCGGCTCAAAAAGTCGATTAATTGGCCCTAACTGTCCTGGAATTATTACACCAGGAGAATGCAAAATAGGCATTATGCCAGGCCACATTCATAAGCGTGGACACATAGGAATTATGTCTCGTTCTGGAACTTTAACTTATGAGGCGGTCGCACAAACAACTGCTGTTGGTCTTGGCCAATCTACGTGCATCGGAATTGGAGGAGACCCTGTTCACGGTATGACATTTGTTGACTGTATGGAGCTATTTCTAAAAGATGATGATACTCATGGTATTGTAGTTATTGGTGAAATAGGTGGAAATGAAGAAGAGGATGTAGCACATTTTGTAAAGACAGAAAAAACTAAAAAGCCAATCGTTGGATTTGTTGCAGGTCAAACAGCTCCTCCAGGTAGACGAATGGGACACGCCGGAGCGATTATCTCTTCTAGCGGTGGAAGTGCTGATGCAAAGCTAGAGGTCATGAAAAGTGCTGGTATTGTAGTTGCAGAGACTCCAGCAGTAATTGGTCAAAAAGTGTTGGAAGTTATGAATTAGGCCCGCATTCGTAAACATTCGATGAAACAAACGGTTGGTTTTTTAGCTTTAAATTGCATCTGGTGATCAACGAAAAAGGAGAAATTCAAGGGGTTACACCACAAGTGTTGAAAGTGTCAGAAATGGTGTTATATAAGGTGATTAACGGCATCCTCCTGATATTAGCACAATCGAGCGTATAAAAGAATCATTAAGATCTAATGTAAATTGTAATAGTGCTATTTTAAATCCGTGTAAGTTGTGTCTGATCTTATAAACAAGAAATAATAAAGCCGTAATAATTATCATGTAAATATACACCTTCATGCCATTCATGGTATGACTCAAAAAGTGCTTATATCCAAGGTTTTGCTTTATAAATTTAAAGAATACTTCTATGTACCACCTGCGCCTATATACCTCTGTTACTTGCATAGCCGGCATTTCAAACAAGTTGGTCCAAAACCATATTTCATCTCCGGCTTTGTTTCTAATTTTTATTAAACGTAGTTCATGCTTTTTTGCTACTTTACTTTTTGCTTGATAGAGATTGACTATTATGTCCTCCAAAATTTCTGATCCATCTGGTTGTTGTTTTTGGGTAATTTCATTTTCTTTTATAATGTCGTACCTTCTTTTTAAGTGCATTCTTGTAATAAATTTATATTCCTTTTCGTCAAACTCAGCGGAAGTCCCTGTTTTTGCAATTCCCCTATCAAATAACAAAATATCCTCTTTTTCAACTTTAGCTTCATTAATCGCTCTTACCAATTCTATCTTCGCTACCTTCTTCTTGCCCTTTGCAAAATCTTATACTTGTTGGCAATTGATTCTTTAATCCCACACTTACCTTAACTTGACTGTCGTTACTCTACTTTTAACCCATCCTTTATAAGATATCCTGATAGATTTATAATTGTTGAATCGAATCTGTGTAAATTATGTGACGTTTTTTTGGTAATAGTTTTTCAACTTTGTTCATCAAATCAGTATATACTCCCTAAAAATAATCAGGGTTTATAAATTTTAGTCTCTTTGATAAACCACTATATGTTACTTTGTTTTTATCATCATTTTTGTCCATCACACACCTATTTATTACCATCTCTAGCGCTCTCAGGCTTGTTTTTTGTCCCATTAATATTAGTCTCATTAAACCCTTGAATACCATCTTATCAACTATTTAGTATTATATTTATCCACCTCATTTAATTTTCCTAGCTTTTCTAAATCCTCACCTTTGATTAAGTTTAGTATGCCTTCTATTTGATCCATTATTGCCTCCTTTCTTCTGCAACAACAGCTCTTTTATATCCTTTTTATATCACTTTCAACACTTGTGGAATTCGGCCTCGATATGATCTTGAAACAGACAGAATTTGCCCGCTTTCCTCGATCACAATTTCGGTTTTTATTGTGGTCATTTTTTTCTTTCTGGAATAAGATTTTTCACGTTTTTTTGTGTCTTTTGGCCGCTGTATCAGTTGCTCTGTGACGTCTGCTAAAATTTTTAAAATCCTTTCTGGCGTCAGCGTTCTATCCTTTTTTATAGTAATTTTTTTGGCCAATAATGGCTCCATTTTCTTCAAAAGTCGGCAAATATTTGAGTTGTGCAAATTAAACAAAAACCCTAAAAATGGATGCGTTATGTACGTTCTGTAATAAATTAAAACACATAGAACCCTGTCTTCTAGCACCTCAACATGCGATTTTCTTCCGTGACGTTTTTTCTGTCTTTCCTCTTTTTCCCACTCTGGACGCACTTTTTCCACTATTTTTTCAAATTCTTCTGTTGTCAGACCCGTTAATTGCCTGAAAATATACTGGGTCTTTGAAACTTTTGCGTAACTTATTGCCATTTTACTCTTCTAAAACTTTCATTTTATACACTTTTTAGTGTTTTTCATCTGTTTTTTTACTTTTCGCAGGGGGGCTATTGCTTTTCTTCTCAAGTTGTAACTATAGTACTTTCTAATACAAGTGATAAACTTCCATAATCGCCTTACCAACCAAAAGGTGTAGATTTTCTTGGTTGTTCATTCGAGGTCTGAGCCAACTTTTATTGTATGCCAACAATGCTCAATTGGATTCAGATCTGGCGAATACGTAGGCAGGTAGAGCAAATGGCAACCAGCGCTTTCTATTAATTCCTTCGTTTCAGGAGTTTTATGGAAAGTAGCATTGCCCATAATCACTGTGGTACCACGACCCAATTGTGGCAGCAACACTCCCTCCAACCATGCATTGAATACTTCTTTGTCACAACCTCCAGTGAAGGTCATGGGCGCAATAAAATTTTTCTTAATCCACCCACCTATCATACTGATTCTCTCGCGTTTTTTGCTAGGAATATCCGCATAAATTTTCTCTCCTCGTGGAGCTCTTGCATGTTCTCTATACGGCCTGTTGTCGACTCCAGCTTCATCTATATATACGATACTCAAATGGTCTATTTTGGCAATCTTGTCAGCAAATTGTTTTCTATCTTCATGGTTCCGTTCTCGGTAAAGCGTGGTCTTTTTTTTAAAGTAATCTTTAGCTGTTTTAGCCTATACCAAATCGAGCTAATTCCAAAACCAAGGTCATGTTTCATCTCCATTAGAGTATGATCTGGGTGTTTTTTAACATACTCTGCAAGCATTTCCGGGTCTATTTTTCGTATGAAACTGCTGTTTTTTGCTGGTTTTAGGCTTTCGCCATCAGCCTTCTTTCTTAGCCATCTGTATAACGTTGCTATTCCTATTTCTCAAAGTTCTGCAACCTCAGTTTTGGCTTCCCTTTTTCAACCAGAGCTACTGCTTTTTCCCTTAAATCCACACTATATACCATCTCTTTCCTCTTATACCTAAATGGTCATTATACCTTTATCATTCGTTTTGAAAAGTACTATATATTAGAAGTTACCATTAAAGGAGGAGTTGTGGTTACATGGGTGCGCCAGAACAACAGAGGAAGTAGCAAGAGCAATGCAAAATAGTCAAGAGAGCATAGCAAAGCTTGCTGAGCACTATACCAAAGACCATTATAAAATGGAAAAAACGCTTATTCACTAAAGATGTCACAATGGGCCCAAAGCAGCCAAGATCAACGGTTTTAACCAATGAGAAGGAAGCTATAATCGTTGCTTTTCGTAAACATACGCTTCTTCTGGCAGCATTCTCTCCTGCTTTCGTATCCTAAAATCATGCATTCGACCTCTATGCGACTTCGAAATCGACAAAATTTGCCCATTTCCCTCAATCACAATTTCGGTTTTTATCGTGGTTGTTTTCTTTTTTCCGGAATAACTTTTCTTACGTTTTTTGCTGTCTTTCGGACGCTGTATCGGTTGCTCTGTGACGTCTGCTAAAATTTTTAAAATCCTCTCTGGAGTCAGCGTTCTATCCTTTTTTATAGTAATTTTTTTAGCTAATAATGGCTCCATTTTCTTCAAAAGTCGACAAATATTTGAGTTATGCAAATTAAACAAAAAGCCCAAAAATGGATCCGTTATGTACGTTCTGTAATAAATTAGAACACATAAAATCCTGTCTTCTAGCTCCTCAACATGCGATTTTCTTCCATGACATTTCTTTTTTTTCTCAAGTTTTTCCCATTCTGGACGGACTTTTTCCACGATTTTTTCAAATTCAGATGTTGTAAGCCCTGTCAATTGTCTAAAAACATATGGTGTTTTTGCTATTTTCACGTAACTTATTGCCATTTTACTCTTCTAAAATTTTCATTTTACATGCTTTTTAGTCGTTTTTACCTACTTTCTACCTTTTCGCAGGGGGGCTAAGGTTGTGAAAAAGGGTGAACTCCAAATCACCCCATTTCAATTCTAGTATCACATTAAGCCATTATCATAAAAACTAAAGTGACTTTTACCTGTGACTATTATGTGGTCGATTAATTTAATTTTTACACCTTCACATGCTGCAGCTAAATCTATTGTATTTTTTTCATCTTCCTCCGATGGTTCTTGATCTCCGCTTGGATGATTGTGTGCTACTATAGCAGACGTTGCCTTGACCAATAGCCCTCTTTCGACTATTTCTCTTACGTAAAAAGGTGTTCTGTCTACAGTTCCGATATTTTGAATATACTCATGTGCCAAACGTCTACCTGAATCCAAGTATATCACTCGTAAACTTTCTTTTCTGAACTGCCCTATTGTTGCTTTCAAGTACTCTATTAGCTTTTCCATATTATCCATAATCGATAATTTTTTTAACTTACCTTTTCTGCTTTCTCCTTTTTCGCATACGGAATATAGTATAATCTCCAACAACTCATAATCAAGCAGAGAGCAGTCTTCGATTGATAGAATTCTAGTTTCTAATTTTTCTCTTCTTTTATTCTCACTATTACTCATAAAAACCTCCAAGTTCAACATTATATACAAATTCAGCGCCAGCTTTCTGACGCAGTAGTTCTCGAGGAATCACCCTTTTGAACTCCAAATTGTTTTTTGCAATGTTGTCGATGCTGTTTTTACCACCATATTCCCCTGATTTAAACCCAATTGAGCACTTTTGGTTTGCTATTAAACATGCTGTAAGAAAAATTCTACCAAATTTTTGGCCAAATATTAACAATGCAATTGAGTTTATATTTCAAGAATCCGGGAAAGCTTTTTTTGATTAGCTATATTATATTTTTAGCATTTCTTGTCTACTACTTATTTTACCGCTCCGCTGAACGGATACAGATGTACAGTCTCAGAGTATAATTGCATACGATCAAAAGCTGGCTCAGACTGAGAATGTACCAATATGAAAATCTACAGAGTTCATCCAGAAGATTTGCTAAGTGGCAAGATTTCTCCTGATATGATACAATCTCCAGATGCTAACTCCACAAATTTATCTGTTAGTTCATAAGGCGATATTAATTCTGATATATCTCTTCCAGAAAACGCTTGTTTATATATTCCACTATCCACAGGTCCTTCTGGATATACAGCATTTATGCATAGTTTTGTATGCTTTGTTTCAGATGCGTATATTTTCACCATTGTTTCCAGCGCAGCTTTACTTGTAGCATAAGGCACCCAATATGGGTAAGAAGAAGGAGAAAATGTCACTTCTGAAGTGATAAATATTATTCTTCCAGCATCAGATTTTTTTAGCATTGGATCTAAATTTTTTAGTAAGTACCAATTGGCAGTAAAGTTCGTATTCATTATGTTCTGAAATTCTTCAAGCTCATAATCTTGAATGAGGCTCAGTTTACCTAATACTCCAGCACATGTTATTAATATATCGAGCGCTCCTGATTCTGATAGATTCAAACTCTCTACCATACTTGCTAGTATCTCTACATTTTCAAAATCCAAAAGATCAAGCTGAATTAACTTCACAGAACCTTCTTTAAATTCTTCAAACCCTTCAATTTCACTATATAGTAGCTTTAGATTAGCAATAGATCTTGAAACCAAAATTACATTAGCACCTTCTCTCACAAACCTTTTTGCAACAGCAGACCCTATTCCACCTGAAGCTCCAGTAATTAAAGCTACTTTACCTTCTAATTTACCCATTTCTTTTCCATTAGCGAGATTCATTGAAATATTTTAACTGAAAATTAAATTTTGCTCCATAGATAAAAATTAAACTTAGCATATAAAAAAATAGTAACGACACTACCACGCCTCCTAAACTGCCATATATCAAGTTCAGCTGATCAAATGAAGCTTTCAAGTATTGCTTGAAGGCCGAAGCAGAAATTGTCCAAAGAATAACGGCTACACAAGATCCAGGAAATACATCTGAGAAATTTTGTTTTATGTTTGGTAACATAAAATATAACCAAGAAACAATCGTAAAAAGTATAAACTCAATGAGCAGGTATTTAGTATAACTTATGCCCTGATAGGTAAAATCAACTAGCATTGGTACGAGCGTAGAGAACACTATAGTTAGAGTTATAATAAGCGTGATCACTAAAAACTGTAATATACTGAGTACTCTTCTCCATATATAAGGTGGAGAAACAGGAACTTTATAAGCCTTATTTAATACTGTTCTGAATCCTTCAACTGTCGATGAAGCAGTCCAAACAGAACCTACTATTGCTAAAGTTAATAGACTTTGCGGTGGACCTGAGATTATCTCTCTAATACGCGGCATCAAAGATGCGAGAATATCCTGTGGCATGTTATCAATAATAAACACCCAGCCAATGTTATATTGGTCTAAGAAATTTGCAAACGTTGACGCCAAGGCCATTAAAACAATTAGAAAAGGAAATATTGATAACAAAAGTAAAAATGACAAGTACCCAGCATGCTCTATTCCATCATTGTAAATCGTGTCAATTAAAGCACGATAAAGGCAATAAACAATAGTATAAAATTTCTGTAGTAACTTATTCACTATAATCATGAACAACTAGGTAGAATATTCTAAATGAAATAAAATATATTTATAAGTAAAATAATCTGCCTTGCTATGCCAAAAATTCCCTACCATTTGCTAAAATTTCATCACAATGGAAAATAATTGAATATGAGGTAGATCATAAGAGGCATAATGAGAAAAATTTTTCTAATCATGAGACCCCCTGCGAAACAACGTGAAGCAAGTTGCTGATAAAATCTGGTAGAAATCCCCAGCCCAAAAATTATTAAAACCCGTGCCTCAAATTCACAATTCCTGCTATAATATTGAATCTCATGTTGTATTTCTTCTGAAAATTGCGGTAAATATTTGACATTATTTTGAAGATTTTTATCTCGCGAATCTTATTTTCCACTCCCATCCTGAACGATGCCAACTTTCGATTATGCTCCTTCTGCCCCTCCGTTAGTGGCTTTTTACGGTATTTTTTGTATGGAATCACAACGTTTTTCTGCAATTTTTGCCAACCTTGATAGCCAGAATCAGCATATTTTATGCTATCTTTGGCCAACAATTTTTCCTGTTTTCTTATGCGAAAATCGTGAATTCGGCCTCGATGTGATCTTGAAACAGACAGAATTTGCCCATTTCCCTCAATCACAATTTCGGTTTTTATTGTGGTCATTTTTTTCTTTCTAGAATAAGATTTTTTACGTTTTTTGCTGTCTTTCGGCCGTTGTATCGGTTGCTCCGTAACGTCTGCTAAAATTTTTAAAATCCTTTCTGGAGTCAGCGTTCTATCCTTTTTTATAGTAATTTTTTTGGCCAATAATGGCTCCATTTTCTTCAAAAGTCGGCAAATATTTGAGTTGTGCAAATTAAACAAAAACCCTAAAATCGGCAAATATTTGAGTTGTGCAAATTAAACAAAAACCCTAAAAATGGATGCGTTATGTACGTTCTGTAATAAATTAGAACACATAAAATCCTGTCTTCTAGTGCCTCAACATGCGATTTTCTTCCGTGACGTTTTTTCTGTCTTTCCTCTTTTTCCCACTCTGGACGCACTTTTTCCACTATTTTTTCAAATTCTTCTGTTGTCAGACCCGTTAATTGCCTGAAAATATACTGGGTCTTTGAAACTTTTGCATAACTTATTGCTATTTTACTCTTCTAAAATTTTCATTTTACATGCTTTTTAGTCGTTTTTACCTACTTTCTACCTTTTCGCAGGGGGTCTACTATCGTAGGAGCAACCGGAATTGTGAATTTGCAGCATGGTTTTTAATAATTTTTGGGCTGGGGATTTCTTACCAGATTTTATCAGCAACTTGCTTCACGTTGTTTCGCAGGGGGTCTAGTATGTCTAGTGATAAGCTGTTGAAGACAGCAACTCACCACCAAACTCACTGATATGTTATTTATTCAACAAGTAGTTGAGCGTGTGTATGCTCTGGTAATACATGTGTACGATCTAATGGTAATGGATAGACACAAATCCAGTCTAGAGGTGAGAAGGTATCATGACGCTCATTTACCATTGACATTAATTCATTT
Source organism: Wolbachia endosymbiont (group E) of Neria commutata (assembly GCF_964026735.1). NCBI lineage: Bacteria > Pseudomonadati > Pseudomonadota > Alphaproteobacteria > Rickettsiales > Anaplasmataceae > Wolbachia > Wolbachia endosymbiont (group E) of Neria commutata. The sequence continues at coordinate 237,030 of NZ_OZ034692.1, read as the reverse complement.
ATATTCACAACTTCACCACTTACTTCTATGTTAAATTGCTCATGCTCAATCTTTATTACATCAAGAAAATTCATATATTCTAAATCAAGTTCCCTATTCCAATCTTCGATTGCCTTTACCCAATTTTCCCCATCTTTTTCCCAAACTACTTCTACTCTTATTGGAAAGCTATCAGTCTTTTCTTCATTTTCATCTTTTTCATAGTGCTCTGTCCAACTTATGCTGTTAGGATAATCTTTCATAAGTTGTTTAATTTTCACTATATCTTTTTCATCAAATCCTACATCTTTCATTTCTTCAAGATTAAGCAAAACTCCTACTTCAATTTTATTAGGTAGCATATTTCTTTCAATGATTGTATTGAGAAGATCATTATTGTCTCCAGCCTTGCAATAGGCAATGTCTCCTGAGTTTATTTCCCAAGTTATAGATACTTTGATTGTGGTGTTATAATTAACTTCTTCAGCATACACGCTAAAATCTATGCCGTTTTTCCCAAAAGTGCATATATACATATTTACCTTTTCAATTAATAAGGTAATAATATTATGCCATAAATATCTGATAAGTCAATACTTGCACTGTGATAAATTTTTTATTGTGTACAGGGGATAAGTTGCTACAATAAAAAAAGCAAGATTAAAGGTGTCAATGAACATACGTTCAGAAAGGTTTGAGTTATGCAGGAAGATGACAAAAAAGAAACAATAAAAGAAGAAAAAGGCATACTAGGATGGATAGAGTATAGACTGCCTATATTTTCTTTTCTAAAACATACCGCTTCTTATCAGGTGCCAAAAAACTTGAATTATGCCTGGAATTTTGGTTTTTTGGCTGGCATAGCACTGATTTTACAAATTATTACAGGCATATTTCTTGCTATGCACTATACTCCGCATGTTGACCACGCATTCAATAGCGTAGAGCGTATAATGCGTGACGTAAACTATGGATGGCTGATACGCTACACTCATGCAGTTGGAGCATCACTTTTCTTCATGGCGGTTTATGCACATATAATGCGAGGATTATATTACGGTTCTTATAAGAGACCGCGAGAGATGGTGTGGTTTGTTGGTATATTCATATTTTTTGCAATGATGGCCACTGCCTTTATGGGATATGTCCTACCTTGGGGACAAATGAGTTTCTGGGGTGCAACGGTTATAACTACCATGTTTTCAGCAATACCTTTGATTGGTAATAAAATAGTTATATGGCTATGGGGTGGCTTCTCTATCGATAATCCAACACTCAATCGTTTTTTTGCTCTGCATTATTTATTACCTTTTATTATTGTAGCGCTTGCTATGCTGCATGTTATTGCACTACACAGATTTGGCTCCGGTAATCCAAGTGGAGTGGAAGTAAAGTCAAGTAAAGATACCATTCCAATTTATCCTTACTATATAGCCAAAGATTGCATAACGTTTGGTTTGTTTTTTGTAATTTTATTTGCGTTTGTTTTTTATGCTCCCAATTATCTTGGACACCCAGACAATTATATAGAAGCTGACTCTATGGTAACTCCGGTTCACATAGTACCAGAGTGGTATTTTTTACCTTTTTATGCGATGCTACGTTCAATTCCAGATAAACTTATTGGCGTGCTTACCATGTTTGCATCTATTTTGGTTTGGTTTCTTTTGCCTTGGCTTGATAAATCTAAAGTCAAAAGTGGTGCTTATCGCCCCATATTTAAGAAATTTTTCTGGGTCTTTTTAGTGAATTTTTTGCTTCTTGGTTGGCTAGGTGGGCAGGAAGTAAAAGAGCCTTACATTACTATGAGTAGGTTATCCACTTTTTATTACTTTGCATATTTTGTAATAATTTTGCCGCTTCTTAGTAAGTATGAAAAGCCAAAGGAACCACCAAAAACTTTAAGTGACTCTGTGCCGGAGATGAAGTAATGCTGGTGAGAAATGTGTTGGTAATGCTTTTCATATTATTTCTGTCTAGCTTTGTATTTGCTGAAGAATTTCAACCATTGCCAAACAAAAAAATGGACTGGAAATTTGACGGAATTACTGGATCTTTTGATAGAGAATCAATTCAACGTGGCTATAAGGTATATAAGGAAGTCTGTGCTGCTTGTCACTCGATGAATAGGGTGGCATTTCATAATTTACAAGATGTCGGATTTTCTGAAGAAGACGTAAAACAGATTGCAGCTTCTTATCAAGTGAAAGCTGGCCCTAATGATTTAGGTGAAATGTTTGACAGACCTGGAGTACCTTCAGACTATTTTATTGCACCTTTTGATTCAAAAGAAGCAGCAGCGGCAAGCAATAATGGTGCAGTTCCACCAGATTTATCGTTGATTGCTAAAGCAAGACATGATGGTGCAAATTATGTTTATTCACTACTTACTGGTTATAAAGGTGATGAGCATGATGAAAATGATTTGTATTTTAATCCTTATTTTTCAACGGGCAGATTAGCCATGGCGCCACCATTGTCTGAAGGGTTAGTGCAATATGACGGTGATAGGGAAGCTACAGTTGAAAATATGGCATATGATATAGTGAGCTTTTTGCAATGGGCAGCAGAACCAGAAATGGAACGGAGGCACAAGCTTGGGTTAAAAGTAGTGGCATATTTTGTAATTTTAACAGTATTTTTTGTGCTAACTAACAAGAAAGTATGGAGTAAACTTTATAAGAAGAAATAGTTGTTAGCTCCCAATAGGTCATGTAGGTAGAGCCAACCTTTTGTCATTCCAGCGATCCGTATGATGTTATCCCAGTACCACTCCTCTTGTGTCGTTCTAGTGCTTATTTTTGTCATTAGACCTCTTTGAAACTAGCATAAAGCCAAAAAAGATCTATAATGAAGGTTTTGAGGTAAGGAAAAATAGCCCCCCTGCGAAACAACGTGAAGCAAGTTGCTGATAAAATCAGGTAAGAAATCCCCAGCCCAAAAATTATTAAAAACCATGCCGCAAATTTACAATACCCGCAATAATATTGAATCTCATGTTATATTTCTTCTGAAAATTTCTGTAAACATTTGACATAATCTTAAAAATTTTTATCTCGCGAATTTTATTTTCCACACGCATCCTGAACGATGCCAACTTTCGATTATGCTCCTTTTGCTCCTCCGTTAATGGCTTTTTACGGTATTTTTTGTACGGAATCACAACGTTTTTCTGCAGTTTTTGCCAACCTTGATAGCCAGAATCGGCATATTTTATGCTATCTTTGGCCAACAATTTTTCCTGTTTTCTTATGCGAAAATCATGCATTCGACCTCGATGTGATCTTGAAACAGACAGAATTTGCCCATTTCCCTCGATCACAATTTCGGTTTTTATTGTGGTCATTTTTTTTCTTTCCGGAATAACTTTTCTTACGTTTTTTGCTGTCTTTCGGCCGCTGTATCGGCTGCTCAGCAACATCCACCAAAATTTGTATTCTATACACTTTCTTGTGTTTTTTACCTATTTTTTGCTTTTCGCAGGGGGGCTATTGACATCACTGCCATTAAGTTAAGGAAGGAATGGCTAAAAATTGAACAAAAAAGTTTGTAGTGATTAAGGAGTTATGGCAAATGCTAAAACAAAATAGAGCAAACTTTAAAGTAGATAAACTCTTAGATGTAAATTAGTTAAGAAATAGCTTATTTAAAAGTCATTTTACAGAAGATTTGACAAAAGTTGCTCCAGGAATACTGTCTTTCAGAAATGAGTAGGGTAGTATTCAAAATACGTGTTTTCTAGCCCTTTTTTGGTAATTGAGTGAACGAACATCAGATATCTTATGAAGATCAACTTTCCTCCCCTTCCTTACAACTAAAGTGTTTGTTAAAAATAACTTAGATAATTGCTCCATAACGCAATCCATGTCCGATTCTGTAGAAAAAATATCGAAAGCTAAGTTTTTAATTGCATTAAATGAAACAGATTTATTAATGCTTTTTTCAAGCTTACTATCAGCTAGGTCTGCATTCAATGCCTCTTCTACATCTTCTGTCATAATACTTTCTAGGTTGCTAATAAAAATGGTTGACCAAAAATCCTGCTTAATAGTTTCAACACTTTTACCTGTAAAATTCTCTAAGCCTAACCTTCCTTTGAGTTTAGAAAAAAATGTTTCTATTCCCCAACGTAAGTAGTATAACTCTTCAAATTCCTCAACCTTAAATTGCTGCTCATCTAATAATGATGTAATTAGCACTTCAATTTCACCAGAGGAAAGTATGATTTTAACTAGCCTAAATTCCATTTCATCAGGTAATCCTAGCTTTCTTAGCTGCCTTGCCACTTTAATAGGTGCAGTAGCTACTGCTATTGTACTAGAGGGACTGCCCGGCTTAAACATATCGTTTACTTCACTAAAAGATGAACTTGGACAACGAATTACATAATTAATTTTCCTTTCCGTAAGCTCGGCAATAAATCGATAAGATACATACCCTCTATCACAGATTAGTAAGTCATCTGAACTGAGGCTTTCAAGCATATCGGTTGCTAAATCAACTTCATAACTGTCACCTCTACTTAACACCGATTTTATTGCAATATTATTTAGCACATCATAACAAGCTTCAAAGGTTGCACTTGTATAATCTTCAAACCTCTGAACTCCATTCCATACTGCTCTTGAGCCAAACTCCTCTATTACCTCATCACTTTTTGGTAGAATTAATATAGAAGCATCAAATGCAAGTACCCTGAAACCATGGTGAGTTTTAAACTCCTGATCCTGGTAATATAGGGAAACTACATCATCATTAAGTTCTGAAAATGCAGTATACTTTAGCTTCTGTCTTACTTGGGTAAAAGCACTTGCAGTAACTGTATAATCTCTCATCGTGTACAGAATAAATTCATTGAGCATCACTTGTAATGATTTCACACTTTTTCTGAAAATCAAAATGAATACATCAATAAAAGGCAATTTTCTTTTTCGTAGAAAGTCTTTTGGTGATACTTTGTGATCATTTATAAAGTTTAAACTTATCAATTTATTTTTTATGAATTCGATTATTGTTTTTTTTACTCATATTATTTTTCCTTTAAGTTTAGGAATTTTACTTGATTTATTAATATAGTCCATCCTTTTCTCTTAACTTAATGGCAGTGAATAAAACCTGAGCTTCCCATCCCAGCTCCAAGGCCAAGCCTACCAAGTGAGAACCCATATAATCCCGACGATAGTGGTTATATGGGTTCACCTCTATTCGGTGAAGAAAGATCGGAATCACCAACAAATAGTTCAGTAACAAGCATTTCGTCTGAGGGTGGTACATTATCAAGAACAGTAAGTGTAAGTTCAATATTAAGTGATGTTGAAAATAATTGTGAACGTTAAGCTCAAGCTTAACTTTTTCGCTTATTCTTTTTGCTTTTCATTATACACTAGATTTACCCTCACTATGCATTTGTAGCTAATATTTTACATAATAACTTAGCGTGCAAAGCTATGCAAGCATTTTTTTATTGGATGTTATAAATATGAATTTCAAAAGAATTCTGCTGTGTAACAGCCATTTCCTACAACCCAAATGTTATATTATATTCCTATTATTTACTTTGAAAAGTGCTATAGGTGCTTATTCCTCATTCCAGTCCTTCTTAAATATTGCAAGGCCCTGATCGGTAAGTGGATGTTTGATTAATTGTCTTAGTATTTTTGCCGGCACAGTAATTGAGTCAGCACCAAGCTTTGCAGCTTCTACAACATGCGCTGGACTTCTTACTGATGCAACAAGAATTTTAGTATCAAATTTGTAATTAGAGTATATAGTACGTATATCCTTAATCAGAGATAGCCCGTCATAACCTACATCATCAAGACGACCAACAAAGGGAGAAATAAAACAAGCACCGGCCTTAGCGGCGAGCAGTGCTTGTCCAGGAGAAAAACATAATGTGATATTAGCATGAATATTATGCTCTGTCAACAACCTTTTACAAGAAATTAATCCATCACGTGTAAGTGGTAACTTTACTATAATATTATCAGAAATTTTTGCCAGCTCGAGACCCTCTTTGATCATCTCTTCACACTGATCAGCAGTCACTTCAACACTAACAGGCCGCCCCTTCATAATAATGCATATTTCAGTCACTAAATCCTTACTCTGACCTTTGCGTTCGGATTTTGCTATTAATTTTGCTATTAATGAAGGATTAGTTGTTAGGCCGTCAGCGGAACCTTCTAATTCTCTAATTTCATTTAAATCAGCACTATCAAGAAAAATTTCCATATTAATATCCCCTTATCGCATCATATCATAATTAGAGTGACTAACAACAGGCGCACCTTTACCTACAAACATACTATATGCTGGTCGTTTTAACTTATTTAACTCTTCCTTTAGCATTTTTGCAACTTCAGGACTATTACTTTCAGCTAAATCCAGTGCTGTCTTACCATTAATATCTTTCATATTCAAGAGCATTTCAAGAGAAAGTTTATGCCTTGATGTATGAAATCCTGAACCTTTATATTGATTTGGAATTTTCTTTCTTAGATTCTCTATACAGGAAAGTATTAATTCCGTTTCACCAGTTCTTGCGGCAAAATGCAATACTGAATCAAAACATTTATATCCTTGATCCTTTTTAGGAGGAGAAACACCTCCTTTTTTTGGAGAACATCCTTTTTCCTTTAAATTATCTTTGAAATAAAACACCTCTTTTCTATCTTTACGTAATGTTTTAACCATTATATCATTTACAAAAACGAATATATCTGCTCCATTTTCACACAATACTTTAACTATACCCGAAGAACGCTTTTCAATAGCAGTGCGCATAGGAGTAAATCCTATATATTCTGAATCCTTGTCTTTATTTACATAATTTACATCAGCACCACTATTACATAATAATTGTACTATATTTAAAACATCACTTTCATTTTCATCTTTAGCACCAATAATAGCAAGAAATATAGGAGTAAACCCGTTATCGCTTATATGATTTACATCAGCACCTATTGCACACAATAAACCAACTACATCTACCAAGCCATTTTCAGCAGCATGATCTAATATAGTCATTCCATAGTCATCTGAAATATCGATATACTCCTCGATATCAGTACTGCCACTTTGAATATCTGGAAATTCATCTACCCTTAAGGGCTTGTATAAATCCTTCTCCAGAAATAAAATTTTTTATTTCCTCAATTCTTTGAGCCTTAATCCCTTCGTCAGAAGATTCTTGCAAAAATTCATCTATACAGGATACAGCTGCTCTGAAACCTTTATCATTAATATAGCCCAACAACTCTTTTTTTACCTCTAAACTTAACATAACAATGCCTCACTAATAAATTATTTTGCATAAAAGCTTTAATAAAAAAGCCTTTATATTTCTAAATTAATATTACAGAAAAGATGTTCATATAGTCAAGAGCATTTTCCATAATAGCATTTTTAGCATAAAATAACGCATAATTTATTATGGATTGATGTTATCAAAATTGTATGTTGAGGCCTTTATTTTTTATTAATCTCTCATCATGAATCAAATTATCAAAAACATGAACCTGATTGGTTATAATACTACAATTATTATTTGCAACTTCTAACACGCCATTATCAATTACAATTTTTTCTTCTTGTTGATTATCTATCTTAACAGTCACTACACCAGGCAATATATAAATTAAGTAAGGAGCATGGTTAGCTAAAACCATAAACTCTCCCCCCAATCCACTTAATGTAAGAGAAACTACATCGCTAAATGAAATTTTATTATCAGGAGAAAAAAACTGTACTTTAAAAGTATTCATAATCTTTAATTTCTAGCTTCAGCTTTTATCAATTCAGCCTTCTTTATTGCTTCATCTATATTTCCTACCATATAAAAAGCAGCCTCTGGCAAGTGATCATATTTACCCTCAATAATACCTTTAAAACTAGAAACAGTATCAGAAAGTGAAACAAATTTACCAGGCATACCAGTGAATATTTCTGCAACATGGAAAGGCTGAGAAAGAAATTTCTGAATTTTACGAGCTCTATCTACAATAATTTTATCTTCATCAGACAACTCATCCATACCAAGTATGGCAATGATATCCTGTAATGACTTATAAGTTTGCAAGATACGCTTCACTTCAGAAGCAATATTATAATGCTCTTCACCAATTATTTCAGCAGATAAAGACTGAGAAGTTGAATCAAGTGGATCAACAGCAGGATATATTCCCATTTCAGCTATTTGCCTTGACAATACTGTAGTTGCATCAAGGTGAGAAAAAGTTGTCGCTGGAGCTGGATCAGTTAAGTCATCTGCAGGAACATATATGGCCTGAACAGAAGTAATAGAACCTGCGGTAGTTGAAGCTATTCTTTCCTGCATTAAGCCCATGTCAGTTGCAAGTGTTGGTTGGTAACCAACGGCTGACGGTATTCTTCCAAGCAAAGCAGAAATTTCAGAACCAGCTTGAGTAAACCTAAAAATATTATCTACAAAAAATAGAACATCTTGATTTTCCTTATCACGAAAATACTCTGCCATAGTAAGCGCTGTTAAAGCTACCCTGGCTCTTGCCCCTGGAGGTTCATTCATCTGACCATAAACTAAGACAGCTTGAGACTTTTCTTGATCATCTATGTTAATTACATTTGAAGTAATCATCTCATGATAAAGGTCATTACCTTCACGCGTTCTCTCCCCTACCCCTGCAAACACAGAAAATCCTTTATGTGCTTTTGCTATATTGTTAATTAATTCCATTATCAGGACTGTTTTACCAACACCAGCTCCACCAAATAGGCCGATCTTGCCACCTTTCAGGTAAGGCGCAAGAAGATCTATAACTTTTATTCCGGTAACTAAAACTTCTTCTTGTATTCTTTGTTCTATAAAACTTGGTGGTGCCCTATGTATAGGCTCTAAGTCACACTTTTCACTCAGTGGACCACACTCATCTATAAGCTCCCCAACAACATTAAAAATTCTTCCTAAAGTTGCACGCCCAATTGGAACTGATATTGGAGCACCTGTATCAACGAACTCGTCATCTCTGGATACACCATCCGTGCTATCCATTGCAATGCAACGAACTATATTGTCACCTATATGCTGTGCAACTTCTAAAATTAAATGCTTGCCATTGTATTTTAATTTACTTCTTAGAGCATTTAAGATTTTAGGTAACTCATCTTCAAATCTTAAGTCAATAACTGCTTGAGTTACTTTAACTACTTTACCTATATTCATCTTTTTATTTTTATCACTTGACACTACAAAAGAACTTCTTAAAAAAATAAATTCTATATTGTTAATAGAGATTTTGCAACATTAAAACATTTGCTAGTTACGCTTTATTATAAACAGTGCAAACGCATTCAGTAACCAAGTAATAATAAAGAGCACTAAACTAAGCGCATAAGCAGCAAGAGTTTGCACACTACTAAAATCCTGATCTCCAGTGAGTAGTGTAGCAATTTGCACAGTGATTGTAGTAACCGAATGAAGAGGGTTAAAAGTCAAATTTGCGTTGATACCAATAGCCATTAATACAATCATTGTTTCACCTATCACCCTTGAAATTGATAATAAAATTGCACTCAAAATTGTAGGCATTGCATATGGTATTGTTATATGCCACATGGTTTCCGCCGGAGTTGCTCCGAGCGCCATAAAACCATAACGCAAGCTTTTTGGCACAGATCTTATCGCATCTTCAAGCAAAGAAATAATAAAAGGAAGAATCATTATTCCAATTGCGAGCCCAGCAACCAACGCACTCTCTGAATGTATACTCAAACCAAATAAATTTGCTATCCGCTTGATAAAGGAAGACAGAAAAACAACTGAAAAATATCCATATACAACTGTGGGAATAGCAGATAAAACTTGCAAAGCTGTGTTAACAACATAACGGACTTTTTCACTAGCGTATTCACTAATATATATTGCAGAAAACAAACCAAGCGGAATAACGACCACCATTGCCACAATAGTTATAAGCAATGTACCAACCAAGAGCGGCGCTATACCAAAACATCCTACCTTTTCTTCATTAATGATTACTGCGTTATGGCTCCATTTGAGGCAAAACAAGAACTCCGAAAGAGATACCTTATTAAAAAACCCAATAGATTGAGTAAAAATGGATAACATTATAAATAAAGTGACAAGGAACGATATAGCTAAAGCCAGAAATAATGAAAGCTTTATTATCTTATTCCTTTTACTTTTAAAGATAAAAGCAAACGCCAAAAAAAATAATGCAGATATGAATAAGGCTGTTATCACGCTTAGTATAAACTCATTTTTAATATATTAGCTTACAATAACATTTAACCATTATTTGACAATGAAGTAAAATAATCTATAATTTACAATTATATCTAATATAAAAACAATGAAGAGGACATTTCAACCAAAAAATTTGATAAGAAAGCGTAGGCATGGTTTTCGTTCACGTATGGCAACAAGAGCTGGAAGGAAAATCCTCAACAGACGCCGTTCACTTGGATGCAATAAATTATGCGCATAGTTAAGTTATCGAGTATAAAAAAAAAGATTTTTCCTTTGCTTTTAAAAACAGGTTAATAAATGGAAGTCTTTTTTATCGCGGGCTTTATGTATCGTTGTACGCTATAAAGGAAAGAGAACCTGAAAAACACATCCAGACCATTAGGTTAGGCTTAGCCGTCAGTAAAAAAACAGGAAAAGCAACAAAAAGAAACAAAATCAAAAGGCGCTTACGGATACTTGCTAAAACTAGCATTTTAAATCCAAGTAATGTAGGACACTACTACATAATATTAACTAACAAAAACATTATGCAAGCAAGTTATCAAAATTTACAAAAAGATCTAACTATTTGCTTAAAAAGAATAAAATAAGAAAAAACCTCAATTAAAGTATTTACAATTACTTTTTTAATGATAGTATGAATAAAATTATTTAAAATAAAGTTAATAGGTGTTTAATGGTAGGGGATAACTTTCAACAAAAAAAAGAAAAAATACTTGCATGGTTTAAGGAAAATGAACTAAACGCAGAAAATCCTAAGTGTCGAGGGTTAAAAGATCCAAAATCAATAATGCTACAAGCAATACTAATGGAAAGAAACCTAAACACAGGCTCTAATGTAAAAAACAGCTTACTTCAGAAAAATAATAAAGCTTTAGAAGAACCTCTTTCACAATTATCAGAAAACACTTTAGAGCAAGTAAAAGAAAAAACAGACAACCTGGCAACGTTTAAAAAGCCTAGTATAAAATTTTAAAACTCAAAAAAAAGATCGTATTACTTTCATTATGAAAGTAACCAGAATGCCTTAATTGATAAAATATAAAGAGATTTTTATAAACTTGGCAGCGACCTACTCTCCCTTTTCAAGTACCATCAGCGCTAAAAAGTTTCACTTCCGAGTTCGAGATGAGATCGGGTGTTTCATTTTTGCTATAGCCACCAAGTCAATAAAAATCTCTAATATAATCCAATAATTTAATATTTAACACTGCATATACACATATAGAAAGAAAATAAATCGATCAGGCTATTAGTACTAGTTAGCTTCACATGTTACCATGCTTCCACACCTAGCCTATCAACGTGGTAGTCTCCCACGGCCTTAATAGGGAAATCTTTTTGAAGAGGGTTTCTTGCTTATATGCTTTCAGCAATTATCCCATCTATACATAGCTACCCAGCGATGCTATTGGCATAACAGCTGGTACACCAGAGGTATATCCATCTCGGTCCTCTCGTACTAGAGTCAGATCTTCTCAAATTTCCTTCACCCACGGCAGATAGAAACCGAACTGTCTCACGACGTTCTAAACCCAACTCACGTATCACTTTAATCGGCGAACAGCCGAACCCTTGGGACCTTCTTCAGCCCCAGGATGTGATGAGTCGACATCGAGGTGCCAAACGGTGTCGTCGATATGAACTCTCGAACACCATCAGCCTGTTATCCCCGGCGTACCTTTTATCCGTTGAGCGATGACCCTTCCATACAGAATCACCGGATCACTATGACCGACTTTCGTCTCTGCTTGGCTTGTCAGCCTCGCAGTCAGGCAAGCTTATGCCATTATACTATCAAGCTGATTTCCGACCAGCTCTAGCTTACCTTCGCACGCCTCCGTTACTTTTTAGGAGGCGACCGCCCCAGTCAAACTACCCACCATACAATGTCCTAGTTTCAGATAATGAAACATAGTTAGGTATCAAAAGCGTAAAGGGTGGTATCTCAAGGGTGACTCCATTATAGCTAGCGCCATAACTTCAAAGTCTCCCACCTATCCTGCACATCACGCTTTTAATAGCAATGTAAAGCTATAGTAAAGGTGCACGGGGTCTCTTCGTCTAACCGCGGGTACCCCGCATCTGCACGGGGAATTCAATTTCGCTGAATTGATGTTGGAGACAGTGGAGAAATCGTTACGCCATTCGTGCGGGTCGGAACTTACCCGACAAGGAATTTCGCTACCTTAGGACCGTCAGTGTTACGGCCGCCGTTTACTGGGGCTTCAATTCGGAGCTTGCACCCTTCCTATTAACCTTCCAGCACCGGGCAGGCGTCAGACCCTATACTTCCACTTACGTGTTTGCAGAGTCCTGTGTTTTTAGTAAACAGTCGTTACTCCCTATTTTGTGCCACCTGCTAATAGTTGCCTAAAAACAGGTTACCCTTCTTCCGAAGTTACAGGTATAATTTGCCGAGTTCCTTCAACATCATTCTTTCAACACCTTAGTATACTCTACTCATCCACCAGTGTCGGTTTACGGTACGGCCTCATAAATATAAGTGCTATTTCCTGGGACTTCTTTTAAGCATAAACCAATCCAATAAGGTGTTATACAAATACAAAATCCGTCACACTTACGAGGTTCAGGAATATTAACCTGATTGCCATCGACTACTCCTTTACGGACTCGCCTTAGGAACCGACTAACCCTACGCAGATTAACTTAACGTAGGAACCCTTAGATTTTCGGTGAGAGTGTTTTTCACACTCTTTTACGCTACTTATGTCAGCATTCTCACTTCCGATACCTCCAGCAGTTTTCACAAACCACCTTCACAGGCTTACGGAACGCTCCGCTACCGCGCCTATCGATCGAAATCAATAAGCACCCACATCTTCGGTATACAGCTTTAGCCCCGGTACATTTTCAGCGCAGAAAAACTTATTTAGACAAGTGAGCTGTTACGCTTTCTTTAAAGGATGGCTGCTTCCAAGCCAACCTCCTAGCTGTAATGGTTTTTCTACTTCCTTCCCCACTTAGCTGTAATTTTGGGACCTTAGATAGTGATCTGGGTTGTTTCCCTTTTCACCACGGACTTAGCACCCGCAGTGTGTCTGCTGTATAATTAATTATCGGTATTCGGAGTTTAGTTAGATTTGGTAAGACGGTGAATCCCCCTAGTCTATCCAGTGCTCTACCCCCGATAACATACATACAACGCTCTACCTAAATAGATTTCGCGGAGAACCAGCTATTTCCAAGTTTGATTGGCCTTTCACCCCTAATCACAACTCATCCAATAATGTTGCAACATTAACTGGTTCGATCCTCCAGTGTGTTTTACCACACCTTCAATCTGGTCATGACTAGATCACTTGGTTTCGGGTCTAATCCGTAAAACTAAAACGCCCTATTCAGACTTGCTTTCGCTATGCCTACACCTAACGGCTTAAGCTTGCTTCACAGATTAACTCGCTGACCCATTATGCAAAAGGTACGCTGTCACTCTAATATACATTAATCACAAAATTGCTTTTGTAAAAGAATATAGAGCTCCAACTGTTTGTAAGCACTCGATTTCAGATTCTCTTTCACTCCCCTCCCGGGGTTCTTTTCACCTTTCCCTCACGGTACTCGTTCACTATCGGTCGTTAAGGAGTATTTAGGCTTGGAGGATGGTCCCCCCATATTCAAACAGGATTTCACGTGTCCCGCTCTACTCAAGGATTTAAAAACTTTCTACTTATACAGGACTATCACCTTCTATGGTTACTATTTCCAGAGTATTCTAATTCTTATTCTTAAATCACTGGCCTGTTCCGCTTTCGCTCGTCACTACTAACAGAATCTCGGTTGATTTCTTTTCCTTTGGCTACTTAGATATTTCAGTTCACCAAGTTTGCTTTACATATTTATTCAACATGTAATAACTAGCTAAACTAGTTGGGTTTCCCCATTCGGAAATCTGCGGATCAAAATTTGTTGACAATTCCCCGCAGCTTATCGCAGCCTGCCACGTCCTTCATCGCCTCTTAACGCCAAGGCATCCATCAAGTGCTCTTAATAATTTATTTACTGACTATATGCAGAATATGCAGAGTTAAATATTATTAAAATTGAATTGAGATTAAATTAATCTCTACCATAAAACTTGTCAAACATCTAAAAACTAAATTAACTTTTTATATCTTATAACCCAACAAATAATCTGTCAATGCTTTTTATACACAAAACATTTACTTACACTCGCAACAACAATATACTAATAATCCTTAAGTAACTAAAATCTATAATTTAGACATTTGTGTAATAAATTATGTACAATGAAAATTAATGAAAAAGATATTTTGTAGTATAAAATGTTTTAAAAATCAATTTTTCCTAAAAAAGATATGAACATTCGGGGTATTTTTAAGGTATGAAAAATAGTTTATCCTTTATAAAAAATGTTATTTTGAGTTTTATGTATAAGTTCCTTAGTGTGTTTAATGTCAAAAAAGTGAAGTACTTTGTTGTGAATAAATGTTACGCCCTTCATAAAGAAACGACAACACTTCTTGAAAAGTCTAAAAACCTACTAAACACCAATATTGAAATCGGTTTATATCACTTTTATAAAGGAAACATATCAGATGCAAAGTTAAGATTTTGGTTAATCAGTATATTTCACTCCAACTTACCTATTGTTTGGTACAACATTGGTAGATGCCATTTTGCAGTAGGAAATACAAACAAAGCTTATACCTATTTAACAAAGACGCTAAAGTTAGATAACGATCATCAAGAAGCGTCTTATTATATAAAAAAAATGACGAACCCAACACCCATTACAGAATTACCTAAAAATCTAATAAAGCAATATTTTGATTATACAGGTGAATATTTTGTAGAGCATTGGTTGATTGCTAAGCAATATAGAGGCCATGAACTTGTGCATATGATTATCACAAAAATCTTTAATGATTCCACTTCTAAACTTAGTATACTTGATCTTGGCTGCGGAACTGGAATATGCGGTCACTTCTTAAAAATACATAATGCTGGAAATCACATAACAGGAATTGACATTTCAAGTAGAATGCTGAATATTGCAAGAGGGTGCTTTATAAAAGGTAAACCTGTTTATAATGAATTAATACATATGGAAATAACAGAATTTCTTAAACAAGAGAAAAGTCACCAGTATGATGTTATTATCCTCGCTGAAGTATTACATTATCTACATGATTTTCAGTCAGAATTAGAATTAGCAAAAAGATTTATAAGTAAAAAAGGAGTTATCGTATGTCTAATAAGAAGAAAGGAGGGTGAAGGTGTTGACTTTGTAAACAAAGGAGATTATTTTCGGCACTCAGAAAGTTATGTTCAACATGTTGCAAAAGAAATAAGTATGCAAATAAGTTATATGAGTTACTGTAAAATATATGGCAGTCAGGTTGACGGTATCTTGTTTGCGTTACAGCATCCACAAAAAAATTCGAAAAGCCTAACTTAAAAATCGCTCAAAGCGATCTTTAAGTGTCTATATATCATATAAAGGATAATAAGAGGAATATTATGAATAACATTACTATTAATTATGAAAAAGACAGTAAATTGACCGACTTCGGGAAAGCAGTTCTGTCGGACAGATATTTAATAGAAAATGAAAGTTATCAAGACCTCTTCATACGTATTGCAAATTACTACTCTGACGATAAAGAGCACGCACAGCGCCTTTATGACTACATGAGTAACCTATGGTTTATGCCTTCAACACCAATACTCAGTAATGGTGGCACTAAAAGAGGATTACCTATCTCTTGCTTTCTTAATGAAACCGAAGACAGCTTGCAGGGAATAGTTGATTTATGGAATGAAAATGTTTGGCTCGCTGCACGTGGTGGGGGAATAGGTAGTTACTGGGGAAACCTGCGCTCAATAGGAGAAAGTGTGAAAGGTAGCGGTAAAACATCAGGAATTGTTCCATTTATTGTGGTACAAAATGCTTTAACGCTTGCAATTAGTCAGGGATCATTGAGGCGAGGAAGCTCAGCTGTCTATCTCCCAGTATCTCATCCAGAAATAGAAGAGTTTCTGGATTTACGCAAGCCAACAGGTGGAGACCCAAATCGCAAAGCACTAAATATACACCACGCTGTAATGGTAACTGATAAATTCATGCAAGCTGTTGAGAATGATCAAGAGTGGGATTTAATTAGTCCTCACAATAATAAAGTTATCTCAACAGTAAAAGCACGCGATATGTGGATCAAAATATTAACAGCAAGAATTGAGACTGGCGAACCATATATCATTTTTCTTGATGCAACAAATAATAATAAGCCAGAGTCTTATAAAAAGCTCAATTTAGACATTAAAATGTCAAATCTTTGTAGCGAGATAACTTTAACTACAGGTTATGATCACCTGAATAAGTCACGCACTGCTGTGTGTTGTCTATCATCCGTAAATCTTGAGTACTACGAAGAATGGAAAGACAATACACTTTTTATAGAAGACATAATGCGTTTTCTTGACAATGTATTAGAAGACTTCATAAACAAAGCGCCGGATGAAATGAAGCGAGCAAAATACTCTGCAATAAGGGAACGTAGTATTGGTCTTGGTGTTATGGGCTTTCATTCATTTTTACAAAGTAAAATGGTTCCTTTTGAATCAGTAGTAGCACAACAATGGAATAAAAAAATATTCAAGTATTTACGTGAACAAGCAGATATAGTTTCTAAAAAGCTAGCAGAAGAAAAGGGATCTTGCCTGGATGCTCAGGAAATCAACTTAATCGAGAGATTTACACACAAGCTCGCTATCGCTCCAACTGCTTCGATCTCTATCATTGCAGGCAACACTTCTCCTGGAATAGAGCCATATGCAGCAAACGTATTTATACAAAAGACGCTAACAGGTTCATTTGTAGTGCGGAATAAATTCTTACAAAAACTGTTAGCAGAAAAAAATCAAGACAATGATAAAATATGGTCTTCAATTTCAACAAACGAAGGCTCTGTACAACATTTGGATTTCCTTAGCGAATATGAAAAATTAGTCTTTAAAACAGCATATGAACTTGATCAAAGATGGATTGTAGAACATGCAAGTGATAGAACTCCATATGTTTGTCAGTCTCAATCAGTAAATTTATTCTTGCCTGCTAATGTACACAAACGTTACTTACACAAAATACACATGCTTGCTTGGAGAAAAGGGCTCAAGAGTTTATACTACTGTAGATCACAGTCAATGCAGAGAGCTGATAAGGTTTCGCATGATATATTTAAAAAAAGTGAAATATTGCAGCAAAAAACAGATATTAATTATGATGAATGCATATCATGCCAATAAATGCTACATAGAAATATAGATGAATTCCTAAAATGTATTCCAAAAAATAAGCGCATAATGTCCCTTGATATGGGAGGAAAACAGGTAGGAATAGCGTTTAGTGATAAAACACAACTTATAGCTACCGCCCATAGCATCTATCACAGAAAAAATATGCGTAAGGATTTGGGCTACCTGCACAGAATACTCAAAGAAAATGAAGCTGAATCAATAGTAATAGGGCTACCACTCTCAGCAAGTGGACAAGAAAATGAATGGTGTAGAGTCATAATTGAATTTGCAAATAAAATAATCAAAAAATATAAAGTAAATATATATTTACAAGACGAAAGCTTTTCTACATCTATGGCAACTCATGCGCTAAAAATCACAGGGATATCAATCACAAAATCAAAGAAAATAGATGATAAAATTGCCGCATGCATTATTCTACAGCGAGCGTTATACCAAGTTCCATTAGTGAACAAACGATTAGGCAATGAGGGAAATAAGAATATACCAGGAACGGTATAATTATAGAGATTTTGAATGGCATTGGTATCAAAATTATTAGATGAAAAAGTCGTTAAGTTAGCAAAAGAAATGTTAAAGAAGGTGAGAAATAATGCATATGTTGCAAAAAAACTACATGCTGTAATAGCAGCTAAAGAAAGCAGTATAACAGCTGTAGCAAAGGTATGAAAATTCAAGAACTGCGTTGACTGAATGGATAAAACACCTAAAGTTTGAAAGGACAGAAAAACTGTTTGCCCCCCCAGAGCGCCGTAGAAAAACCATACTGAATCAGAGTCAACGTGAGCAAATTGAGGCGTGGATAGAAGAAAATCCCAACATAACTATTAAGGAAGTGACAATTAGAGACCCCCTGCGAAAAGGTAAAAAACAGATGAAAAACATTAAAAAGCATGTAAAATGAAAGTTTTAGAAGAGGAGATCCCCTGCGAAACAACGTAAAGCAAGTTGCTGATAAAATCTGGTAAGAAATCCCCAGCCCAAAAATTATTAAAAACTATGCCGCAAGTTCAGAATACCCGCAATAATATTAAATCTCAAGTTGTATTTTTTCTGAAAATTGCGGTAAACATTTGACATAATCTTAAAAATTTTGATCTCGCGAATCTTATTTTCCACACGCATCCTGAACGATGCCAATTTTCGATTATGCTCCTTTTGCCCCTCCGTTAGTGGCTTTTTACGGTATTTTTTGTACGGAATCACAACGTTTTTCTGCAGTTTTTGCCAACCTTGATACCCAGAATCAGCATATTTTATGCTATCTTTGGGCAACAATTTTTCCTGTTTCCTTATGCCAAAATCGTGCATTCGACCTCGATGTGACTTTGAAATCGACAGAATTTGCCCATTTCCCTCAATCACAATTTCGGTTTTCATCGTGGTTGTTTTCTTTTTTCCGGAATAACTTTTCTTACGTTTTTTGCTGTCTTTCGGCCGCTGTATCGGTTGCTCCGTGACGTCTGCTAAAATTTTTAAAATCCTCTCTGGAGTCAGCGTTCTATCTTTTGTAATGTTGTCAGACCCGTTAATTGCCTGAAAATATACTGGATTTTTGCAACTTTTGCGTAACTTATTGCTATTTTACTCTTCTAAAATTTTTATTTTATACGCTTTTTAGTGTTTTTCATCTGTTTTTTACTTTTCGCAGGGGATCTCTTGAAAACACGTTCTCGCAAGTCCTCGCTGTATGGTTTGGGCATTTTTAACTCCATCTCGTTATTATTCAATCTATCATCTTACTATAAAATTTATCTAGGTAAACCTTATCTTAGTTGGCTATACCTTAAAATGCATTAGCTATGCAACAAAGCCATACAGACTTGGGGTTAATGGAGCCGCTGTTGGTCAAGAAAATCTACATTTTGGTAGGTAAGGCATTATGGAGATTTATTGTTTAGCTTACATACAGGCTCTAAAACAAACTTTACGCACAGCTTCAACTATATCCTCCACTTGTGGTAATGCTTTTTTTTCCAGATTTGCAGCATACGGAAGTGAAATGTCCTTACCAGTTACCCGCACAACTGGAGCATCAAGATAGTCAAATCCCTGTTCCATAACAACAGCTGAAAGTTCTGCTCCTATTCCTGCAAATGGCCATCCTTCTTCTACACTAACTAATCTATTAGTTTTTTTGACAGAGTTGATAATAGTTTCAACATCAAGCGGCCTTAAAGTCCTTAAGTCAATCACTTCAGCTTCTATACCTTCACCAACAAGCAAATCAGCTGCATTTAAAGCATCCATTACTTTTAGTGAGAAAGCAGTAATAGTTACATCTTTTCCTTTGCGTATAACAGCAGCTTTGCCTATTTCTACTAAATAGTCTTTATTTGATAATTCAGAATCTGGAACTTCATGCTCATGTCCATAAGCTATCTCATTCTCCAGAAATATAACCGGGTTTGGATCACAAATTGCAGCTTTAAGCAATCCCCTGCAATCGGAAGCAAAATAAGGTGCTACTACCTTCAATCCTGGTACGTGTGAATACCAAGATGCAAAGCATTGAGAGTGTTGTGCAGCAACTCTTGCTGCAGCACCATTTGGTCCACGAAACACTATGGAGCATCCAAGCTGACCACCTGACATATAATTTGTCTTTGCTGCAGAGTTCACAATTTGATCAATAGCCTGCATAGAAAAGTTAAAAGTCATAAACTCTACTATTGGCCTCAGACCAGCAAACGCTGCACCAACAGCAAGACCAGCGAATCCGTGCTCAGTAATAGGGGTATCAATAACCCTGTTTTCTCCAAACTCTTTTAGTAGCCCCTTAGTTACTTTATAAGCACCATCATATTCTGCAACTTCTTCACCCATGACGAACACATCAGGATTATTCTCCATTTCCTCTCTTATTGCTATGCATAAAGCTTCTCTTACACTTAGACTTGCCATGTATAAACTTCTATAGATTTCAATTCAATTAATATATCAAAATTATCAGGTGCAAGTAAAGCGGTATAACCAATAGAGTTTTAGTTGCAATAGATAAAATTTTATGGTAAATTCTCTTAAATGTGAAAGTGAGGTGGTATGCTTAGTGTTGCTAGATTGGGTTTTGTACGTGAAATTATGCGTGCTCATGTAGGTACGTACATTAGCGCATATCAGGAAATTTTATCGTCATCATATCAAAAAAAGTTTTACAGTGAAGAAACATATAAAGAAGCTAAAGGCAATATAGAAGAGGAGCTACTTAAAAACGAAGTAGATAACTTTATAAGATTCTTAGTCAAAAAGGATGTCGATTTTTTGTATATAATAAATGATCCATTTAGATATTTTAGTATAGGTATATTGGAGGAAGTGGATGATGAAATGCCAGATTTTTCATGTTCAATTAATGAAATATTTGATATTTTTATTGCTTTTAGATTTGATCACGCTGGAAATATAAGAGAAAATATTGCATTTGAGCAAGCTGCAGAAATTACCGAGAACATAGCTTCAAAAATAGAACCAAGTGATGAAGCTCTTGGTTTTGGATCACAAGATCCTTCAACCATTGTTAGATATTTAGACATCATTTCAGAAAAAGTTAAACTTCCTAATGAGGCAATGGAGTTTATCAACGTACTAAAAAATAATATATTTCCAAGTGAAAGTGGTAAATTTGTTATCAAGGATGTTGTTACAGCGAACACTCTACTCGACGTAGTACTCAGCAGAGATAATCATACAAAAAAATTAGATTGTTACAAACAGCTCAGAGAAATAATTGCTGAAATTTTAAGCTTTTCTTGCTGCCAAAAAGGAATAAGGAACTTTTTTATTAAGTTATCACGAGATAGTTTGATAAAATTGATACACTACAAAGAAAGTTTTTTGAAATTACTAAAATCAGATAAGCGCTTTAGTCTGAAGCAGGCAAGAAATATAATATTACAATTGATAGATCCAAGCATTTTAGACTTAACACTGAGTGCCAATAACCGGAATGATTCTTCTCAAGAAATAGAAAATTTCATTATAGAAGGAAATGCAATCCTATCTAATTCTCCAGCAAATGTTTATTCTCAAACAGAAATAGATGATTTTATTAAAGAAGCTCAAGCAAAAAACGGCATTGTATGTGGTGCTCTACCGGATTATGTAAGATGTTTAAAAATCTATTCCATATATTATCACTCTCATCCAATTTTCTATCATTTGTTAAATAGGTTAATACGAATAAATACATTATCTTTGGAACAGATAAGAAAATTCATTTAAATCATTGCTTTTGATACCACGAATATTGTTAATAATAATATATTCACAGGCCGTGAGTTTTTATTTAATGATTTTAGAAACATTATTCTCAATCAAAAAAGAGCAAATTTTGGTGCAGATTATATTATCTGTTATCTACTGGATAACAATATTCCTATTGAAGAAATAGGAGATTTTTTTTTCTGAACTCTTGAATCTACATGGGTACGATATGTTCTATAAACTGTTGTATGAAGAATATAACTTACTCAACACATCAGTACAGATATATTGCTGCATAAAAAATCATACTTCTTTAAGGGTAGAAGAATTTACTTTACCATTTGTAACTCAATTTATAAATGAAATTGAAGAATTTGATCATGACTTTTGGCAGAGGGAATACATTCCTGGTATACTTAAGATGTTACCTGCAACACTTCAGAATGCATCTCCAGACGTAACAATCAATATGCTTATGACTTTGAAATCAGAGTTACAAAATTGTTCCTCTTACAGAGATATAATTAAGTGCGTATTTGCTGCAGAACAAAATATCTCTAAGTTTTGGTTACAAATTAATGAGTTAATGAAATCATTTACTTTGAGTGAACAGAGTTTGTTAGCAATTAAGGGAGAGTAGACCGGTGGAACTTCCCCACCAGTCTCTCGCAGAACTGTGCATGAACCTCGCGACTCACACAGCTCCCATTATTCAGTCTTTTGCCCTAAACCAAGTGTCCAGTGGTAAAAAGTATTTGGCTCTTCTTTCCTCATTTTTCCTAGAAGTTGCCTTGCTAGTCTTCCATGATTTCGAAGCTTCTTATACTTTCTTCTGACCCACTTTTCTAGGTGCCGCTCTATGTTTCTCAGAGGTTTGTATATCTCTTTCCTGTAAAACCTGCCATAGTACTGATACCAGCCTCTGACTATTGGATTTACTATCTTTGATATTTCCTCTGATGTTTTGTGTGTATTTCGTAGTATTTTCCATGACCTTATGGTTGTAGTAATATTTTTCTTGGCCTTGTTGCTAATCGCAGGAAGAAATGAAACAAAATGCTTTCCTATTTTATTTCTTGCTAACCTGGGTCTAAATGTATAACCCAGAAAATCAAAACTTTGTTTAGGAAATTCACTTTTCCTATTGTCATCCTTGCAGTACACAATTTGTGTCTTTTCAGGATGTAATTTTAGCTTATACTCAGCCAATCTTTCTTCTATTGCTACCCTCATAAATTCTGCCTGCCTACTACTCTTGCAGTGCACTATCGCATCATCTACATACCTCTCAAATGCTATTGTTGGGCACTTTCGTCTCATCCACTCATCAAATACATGATGCATAAATATGTTTGAGATCAGCGGGCTTGTTGAACCTCCTTGCGGAACTCCTTTTTCCCTAACTACCTTACCGCCATCTGCTTGCTGAATTGGAGCTTTTATCCATCTTTCAACATACAGTATGACCCATTTGCAGTCTGTGTGCCTTTTGATAGCTTGCAATGCCAACTCGTGGTCCAAATTGTCGAAAAATCCTGCTATATCAAGATCTATCGTCCAATCGTACCACCAGCATCTTTTCCTCGCAGTTCCTACCGCATCCAGTGCAGATTTGTTTGGTCTATAACCATATGAATCTTCATGAAACTTCGGTTCTACTAACGGTTCTAGATACATTGTAGCTGCTGTCTGCGCTATCCTGTCCGATACTGAAGGAACACATAAAATTCTTTGTCCCCCTCCCGTACCTTTTGGTATTGCTACAGCTTTTACAGGCTCTGGAAAATAACTTCCAGATGACATCCGATTCCATAGTTTATAGAGATTATCTTTTAGATCTTCCTCAAACTTTGTTATCGAAACCTCATCTACACCAGCAGCACCCTTGTTTTTGGACACTTGTTTATAAGCTCTCCTAATAAGTTGCTTCGGTATATCAAAAGACTTTGTTTTATTCATTTACTCCTCCCTTTCGGTTGACAAATAACTAAAACTGAATAACTCAGCCCCTTCGCTCCATTCCCATTACAGAAACTTCTTCACTACTACGAGCTGATCCGCCCCTGTTTTCCGTATCGGTACTCTCACCCTTGGAGTTTAGCTCCTTGGATTTCTCCCTTATCATCGAAACGACAGGTTCCCGTAGTTCCACACAATAGCCTGAAATAGATTCATGCCACCTCTATGCCGGACGCCATCTACCCAGTAAACAAGTTCCTGATAGACTTATCCCAGGTTAATCAAGACCCCCTGGTTTTGACGCCACCTAATTGTTTTCGACACTTCATCAGTGGTTCACTTTCGTTCATCTTTCTATTCCATACATGACGCATAATTACGCCTTTTCCATAATGCTCACTACCTTGGCTCTTTACCAAAGCAGCTTATGGTTGTTTGAAGCCTGCTCTTGTAAACCGGCTTCGAGGGGCCCACCCTCATCTATTGCGTAGCTTTTGCACTTAGTTTGCTCTTTTCAGAACATTCTTTGTGTCTCTATGGCACACCTTCATTGACAACTCTTGGATCACCAAAAGTTGCAACATGAACGTCTTGAGCATTTTCTGCTTTGTTAAGACATAAAGCAGCTATTTTTGCAATAGCTCCTCCCATGCTATGACCTGTCAAGTTGAATTTAAAGTCTTGTATCTCTACTGTTTGTTCACTTGCATGAGTTGCTAATATTTTATAAAGGCTAGACCATGAGTCTTTAAACGCATTATAAAACCCGGAGTGCATTCTTCCACCTTCAGATAAAAGTTCACTCGATGTAGCAAACGTAACATTTACATCAGCCATTAAATCATAAATGTCTTTGGTGCCTCTGTAGGCTATAGTTACTTCCTCGCCTTTTGTGAAAACAAAACCTGCATGTCTTCCATCGCTATAAAAAAATGGAATAATACTATAGCCTTCATTGATCAATTCAGCTTTGGTTTTATATTTAGCTTCAGATAATTGTGTATCATTACTACCATAGGTGATCTTAGAAAAAGCACACATTTCCGATAATTTTTCTCTATTAAACCCAGCAATTTCTGCAACACTTTCATCAGTTTCACAATAAGGTAAAGAGTGTATTTCATTTTCATCAGGAAGGTTAATAAATTCGAAATCATCTCTTTCTTGATCATTCCCTTCTTCTATCTTAAGATCATATGTAAAGTTGACACTGCTCAATGGCAGAGTTGATTCTTCAACAACACCAAATTTTGAATTCGTATCAGCGGTTATGGTGCTGAACCAATTACGTAAAAAGTTAAAATCCATTATATTGACCTCACACAATACAATTAAGCTTGTATAAGAATAACAACATTAAATACTGTCGTAAACAGTTATATTATAAATAGCATTTTACAGCCCAAGGCAGAGGAATTTAGAAAAATCCCGTAAGAAGTGTGACCAGAGTGGGAAAAATAAGATTCTATCTCACACCTACCGCAATTTTCAGAAAAAATATAACATGAGGTTTAATATTATTGCCGGTATTGTAAATTTTAGGCACGAGTTTTAACACCTTTCGGGTTGGAGATTTCTTACCAGATTTTATCAGCAACTTGCTTCAAGTTGTTTCGCAGGGGGCTATTGATAAATTGCAGCAAGATTTATCAAGCACCCTAAAACAGCCGGGCTCAATTATTGCTTTATTAATATTTTATTGACTTGTACGAAAATATAAGCTATCATATTAATAGTTTAGGACAATATCATGGTAGATTTTTTTAATAGTGATGCAAATTTTTTTGAAGAAGGGACTTTTTATGTAATAATAGAATGTGGTAGAAACAATCAAGATTATAGCACATTTTATCTGGAACAAGGTGAAAATGGAGGTTTGATGTTTCGTAACCTGTTTACATACATAACGTCTGGTGGCAGTGTGCATAAAAATATAGTGCTAAATCTAGATGATATGAGCATTACAGAAATTATAGCTGATAACAAAACCGAAGCCTGTTATGTAAATCACTACAAATTGGATAGCGAAACTTTATTTTTGGATGGACAAGATTTAACATTCAATATAACTCCAGACGAAAAAAATCCTTCTCAAAAGTTCAGTTCAATTAGAATTCACAGACTTTAGAATTCAAAAATAATAGGCTCAAATTTTGAGCTTATTGCTAACAAAGCAATGCTATGTTTCTGATATGAGTCTTGACAATTTGTAGTGCAACCAAAAAAATAGCAGTGAAGCTACATAAATTCATTCTGATAGCCCAAATAATCCAGTAAGTCGAAACGACCATCGTGTAGTATAATTGGATGAATAATATTATCTCCAATTTGAAAATTACCTTCGTGGTCTTCAATTGTAACGTTTAGCTCTTGGGAACGGTGATCATATCTCTGATGATGATTTACATAATAAAATTGTTTATGCTGAAAAAAACCAAATTCGTCGATTAAAGTGCCTATTTTTTTATCTTTCACAATTTCATACACGTCAGCACTGCGATTCTCAGTGGATTGCGCTTCGAACTCGCCTTGTTTTACAGCAAATAATGGGGAATGCATGTAATAATACTTGCTCAAATCAATGTTTGCTGCATTTTTTATATACCTTAGGTCAATTGTTTTGTACTCTTCTAGTACGTTTGCATACTCTGAATTGTATTTTTTATAGTCAAAAAATAAATTTCCCAGATAATTACAAAAGGCTAATTTGTAATTATCAAGTCCATCTTCAACCACTTTGAGAAAATGAAAATCTTGGGGAATTAATATACTCTTGCCTGTTATATGATTACGTATATATAGGTTATTACCCTTGAAAAAGTACCCGATCTCTAAAAAAGTTGCAATGACCCCTACCCCTTCCAATTCAATATTTGCTTCTTGTATATTTTCATTAGTATCTCCTGGTACGATTTTCAATGCTGGCTTTTTCTGAAGGTCTTCTATGCTTTTTTGTAACTTAGAATCCAGAGCGAAGCTATTTACACCATCTCTTCCTGCTGGTCCTGGCGGACCTGGCATACCGTTTCCCCCTTTTTCACCCCTTGGGCCTTGTGGACCTTCAAGCCCCTGAACTCCATCTTCTCCTCTCTCACCTTTTATACCCTGTGGGCCTTCAGGCCCCTGAGCTCCATCTTCTCCTCTCTCACCTTGTGGACCCTCAGGACCATCTTCTCCTTTTAATGATCGTTTAAAGCGAGAACTGTGAGCTAGTCTATGTACAATCTCTGAAGAATCTGCATCTTGTCCTAGATCGCCTCGTGGACCTGCTGCACCATCTTCTCCTCTTTCTCCCTTCCTTCCATCTCTGCCTCTTGGGCCTCTTGCATTCCCTGGATCATTTCTTAATGCATCTGCAACAGCGTTTTGTAAATCAGCATTTCCCGCAACTTCATTACCGATAAATGTTTTTGCTTTGCTCGGATCTTGTAAATCAGCATTACTAAGCAAACGTTCAAATAATTTATGTCGACCGGTATCAGCTTTACCTTCAATGATTCGTATTATATCGTCGTATGTCAAACTATCTACCAACCGTTTAGACGCTCCCCAAGTAGTGACTCTATCAACAACCTCTTGCCTTATTATGTTAACCAACTCATCAGTTTTATTAGAAATAAGTTTTTCAGCAACTTCCGCAGGATCTGCATCTCTACCATCTCTACCATCAAGACCAGGAAGACCTTCTATTCCTGGCTGACCTTGGTTTCCTTTTTTACCTTCATAACCTGGCTCACCATCTTCTCCTTTTAATGATCGTTTAAAACGAGAACTGTGAGCTAGTCTATGTACAATCTCTGAAGGATCTGAATCTTTACCTGGATCTCCTTTTTCTGCCGGTGGACCTATAGGACCCTGCTTACCTTCAGGTCCTTGTGGGCCTTCAGGACCTACTGCACCATCTTTGCCTGGAGCTCCTGTATTACCAATAGGTCCTCTTGGACCTATTGCACCAGAATCTCCCTTGTCTCCCTTTTCACCTTTTTGCCCTTGCTTACCTTCAGGTCCTTTTGGTCCTATTGGACCAACTTTGCCTTCTGGACCCCTTGCCTTGCCTGGATCTGTTTTTAACTTATTTGCCACTCCCTGTTGCAAATCTGAATTTGTTGCTAGCTCCAATGATAATTTACTTTTATCTTTATCTGAGCCACGTCCACCAACCTTAACACCAAGAACTGCTTTTCCCAAATCATGTGCTTTTTGGTTAACTAATACATCAGCAACTTCTCCTGCAGTTGCACCTGCAGTACCATTCTGTCCTGATGGACCTACAGGTCCCTGTGGCCCTGCTGGACCTTTTACATCGTTTCTAAATTCTTGATCTCTCCTTAGTAAGTCTTTTACCCAATATGTTATTTTACTTGACAATGGATATTGTTGATTTAATAAATCTGCATTTATTACTGCTTTTCCTAGCTCAGTTGCTCTTTGATTAACTAATACATCAGCAACTTCTCCTGCAGTTGCACCTGCAATACCATTCTGTCCTGGTGGACCCTTTGCATTTCCAGGGTTTATTCTTAGAGCTTCTGAAATTTTCGTTTGCAACTCATGTTCCTTTGCCACTTCTGTTGATAGTGTTGTAAGACTCCTTCTTACAGTATTCATTATCTCACTTTTAAAGTTTTCATCTTTCATCAATTCGGGTTCAAGCAGCTCAGGCAAACGCCTACCACCAACCTGCGCGTTATATATTACATGTTTTAATTTACCTTCTCTTTCAAGTAATTTCTCTGCAACAATTTCAGCTTCAGAATCTGTTAGTCCTACTGTTGTTTTAGTGCTTGAGCTTGCTTTTTCTATTTCTGCCAGTAATTTATTATCTTCTTCATAATCGCTTAACTGTGTCTCTAATATATTTTGTTTTGTTGCTAATCGGTTTAATGTCTGTTCCAATTCCATTTGCTTGAGCAAAGCGTGGTCTATGTTTATTTCATCTAAAGAAAAAGTTACGTTTATACCATCGTTCCTAGTTCCGCTTTGATCTGAAAAGTACCATTCATAGCCACTTTGTCTCTTTACTAATGTTATATAATAGCTACGACTTACTATCTCGCATTTGTCAGTCTTACATACCACAATCTGATTGTTGTTATTAAACATACAATATTTTGATGGAAGGAAATAAGTCGTTTCGGAATCTGTATCATGTAATTCTGCTGAATATTGTATTGCTCGATCAGTCCCACCAGATTGTACTATAGCATCACTAGTAGGTCTTATTTGATACAAATGACCGTTATTTTTAGCTTTATGATATTGCATAAAGTCAAAATTCTGTAATCCTAATATCTCACTCTTCGTTAGTTTTTGCTCGTCCTGAATGAATCTGTTCCCACTAACCAAAAAATCATAGTAATTCGTATTGCTGTCTACTTCTAATTTTAAAGTACAATTGGTAGAGCTGATACAATCGCTAGAAGTTATTAATGGCCAATAATGATAAGGGTAAACAACTTTAAGAGATTTATTACGAGAATCATCGTGAAAATAAACCCCGAACATAGGAAATTCACCAATAACCCTTTTACTTTCTGTATCTTTTATCAATGCTTGATACTTAGGCAAAAATTGACTCTGTAATTGAACCTTCATATCATTATTTACAAGTTCCTGAGTCAGATTAGGGTATATTCTGTCTAAGCTTACTCCTTTTTCAATCTTAAATGTCTTCTTGAAAACTACATTGCCTGAGTTTGCTGACATGCTTATACTAGTTTCATCTATGCTTATTCTATCTAGCTGGATATAGTATAATTATTGAGTATGTATTAATTTGACAGCTAGGTGTGGCATATTTGATTTTAGATAAATTATGTTATCAACTTACTTATGGTTTTAGTATTGCTTTAAATTCACAAGTGATGTATAATAAAGAATATATGTTTTTACATAGGTACACTTATGGTAGATAAAGGAAAAGAAGAAGATGAATTTATGAAGCAGTATATGGATACTTGCAAAGAGCAAATAGAAAAGCTAGCTAAGGATCCTGAGTTGCTTAATCAAACTTTAAAGCCATTTATGCAAATGTCACAGCAGATTATGGCTGGCGCTATTTTGGATGGGGCTATCCCTAACATGATACCTGATAATAGTATGGACGTTAACAAGATGATTGCTCAGAAGAAAGCAATGATTGATTATATAAAAGCTAAGTATAAGGGATTAGTTAAACAATATAATCGTAGCGATGATGTAATCGAAGACCTGAATAAATATAGCAAGCAATTGAGAAGTATGGTCAAAAAATTAATAGAGAAGATTGAAGAAAGCGATCAATAATAACTGAAGATTTTAGTAGCGCAGAAGTATAGAACCCCAGGTTAGTCCTGCACCTATTGAAACTAGCAGTGTTAGGCTCCCTGGTTTTATTTTTGACTCTTTTATTGCATAATCGAGTGCCAATGGAATTGATGCAGCTGAAGTATTTGCATGTTTATCAACTGTGCTAATAACTTTCTCGATAGGAAGTTCTAATTTTTTTGATACTGCTTCGATAATACGAATATTCGCTTGATGAGGGATTAACCAATCTATGTCGGCAATTTTTAAACTATTGCATTTTAGCGTTTCTTTTATTGAGGCTATTAACTTATCTACTGCATGCTTAAATACTTCTCTTCCATTCATGCATATTGTTCCTGAATCACCAGTAGACGATATTCCCCCACTTGTACATAGCATATCCACATTGCCATCAGAATATAAGTCAGTTGATATTATGCCACTTGCAAGAGTCTCTGTCGTCTGAGTAGCTTGACACTGGGATCCACCATAGATTCCAGCATCACACGCTGGAATAACGCCAAAGTGTGCTGTCGATTTCATTATCACTGCTCCAGCACCATCCCCAAATAGCACGCAAGTGGATCTATCCTGCCAATCAACAATTCTAGACATTATTTCAGCACCAATAACGAGTGCGTGTTTAATTTTATTGTTAGAGTTTATGAGTGAGTCAGCAACTGTAACTGCATATATAAAACCAGAACATGCGGCTTGCACGTCAAAAGCAAATGCGTTTTTACATTTTAATTTATTTTGTACAATTGTTGCACAGCTAGGAAAAGTTTTATCAGGTGTTGTTGTTGCAACTATAATTAAATCGACATCATTTGCTGAAATTTCAGCATTTTTCATAGCATTTTTCGCTGCTTCTACAGCTAAATCTGATGTTAACTCTCCTTCACCTGCTATATGCCTTTGAGTTATTCCTGTCCTCTGTTTTATCCATTCATCATTTGTGTCAACTATCAATGAAATTTCATTGTTGGTAAGTATCTTTTCTGGCAAATAAGAACCAGTACTGAGTATAAAGCTTTTATTCAATGTTATTGACTCCATTAATTATTTTTTGATTTAAATTTTCGTCAATGGAGTTTACTGCAAATTTTATAGCGTGAGCAAAAGAAACAGCGTCAGAATTTCCATGACTTTTAATAACAATACCATTTAACCCTAAAAATATAGCTCCACTTCTAATTTTAGGATCAAAGCGCGCTAATGCTTTTTTTAATTTAGATTTTAACAACGTACCGAGTAATTTTCCTATCAAAGAATTGGATAATTCACCTTTTATTAGGTCTAGAAAAGTACTAGCAGTTGCTTCAGCTGTTTTTAGCATCACATTGCCAACAAACCCATCTGCAACAATCACATCTATATTGCCCTCTAAAAATTCACTTGCTTCTATATATCCTTTGAAATTGATGGAGTTTGAAGCATTTTTAAGTAGCTCAAAAGCCCCACGTACTGAGTCAGTACCCTTTACCTCTTCTTTACCAATATTGAGCAAAGCAACCTCAGGATTATCAATTTTTAGCGCTACCTTTGCAAATATACTCCCCATTAATGCAAATTGGAATAGCGAATCTGCATTACAATCAACATTTGCTCCAAGATCAAGCAAAGCAAAGCTTTTTGACTTAGTTGGACAGATGGAAACAATAGCAGGACGATAAATATTAGGTAAAGTCCCTAAAATAAATCTGGAAAGCGCCATTAGTGCTCCGGTGTTGCCTGAAGATATCACTCCGAAAGCTCTACCTTGTTTTACCGCTTCAATAGCAGCCCTCATACTTGAATCTTTGCGATGTCTTAACGCAAAAGATGGCTTATCATTCGCAAGAACGTTACCAGAACAGTGAGTAAATTCAGAATTAGTACTCACCTTCTTGTATTTTAAAAGCAAAGGAGATACTTCTTTCTGATCTCCATAAATGTGAAAAAAAACTTTTGTGTCTGAATCAACAAGATTGTCTAAAAAAAAACTGGCCCCTTGTATCACAGAAAGAGGCGCAAAATCGCCCCCCATAGCATCAAGCGCAACAACTATGTTATTATTGACCGTAGACAACATATCATAACAGCTATTCTGCCTGTTGCTTAATGAAGACCCGTTTCCCCTTGTAACTACCGTCAACTGCCACGTTATGAGGCAACATAAATTCTCCCGTTGTCGAACATACCACAATATTCTTAGGCTTAATGGCATGATGAGAACGGTGCATATTACGCCTTGATTTTGACTTTTTTGTTTTTGGAACTGCCAAGATTTCCTCCATTCTATAAATTGAAGTCTATTGGTAACATATTTTTTAGAAGAAGTAAACAGGTATAGTAAAGCAAGTAAGTTTTGCTTATGAAATTTAAGTTGTGAATCCCATTTGCAAGACTAAACAAGATTTTAAACGACTCTTACAGCTACTGAGTTAATATTTCTCTCTTTCCTGAATAATTCGGAGGACTGACTATCCCTTCTTTCTCCATTCTCTCCACGATATTTGCGGCTCTATTGTAACCTATTCTGAGCTGCCGCTGAATATAACTAGTTGAAACTTTTTGATCTCTTTGAATTATAGAAACTGCCTGATTATAAAGGTCATTTTCTTCATCTTGAGAATCACTATCTGCTCCTTCTGCAGAATTTTCATCTTCTTTAGTAATTTCCTCAATATAATTTGCTTCGCCTTGCATTTTTAGGTGATCAACAATATCTTGCACTTCGTTATCACTGACAAATGGGCCATGAATTCGAACGATCTTACCACCAGAGGCCATATAAAGCATGTCACCCATACCAAGCAATTGTTCAGCCCCTTGTTCGCCAAGTATTGTCCGACTATCTATTTTAGATGTCACCGCAAAACTGATTCTCGTGGGGAAATTTGCCTTGATTACACCTGTTATTACGTCCACAGATGGACGTTGCGTAGCCATTATTATATGTATTCCTGCAGCCCTTGCCATCTGAGCTAAACGTTGAATAGAGCATTCTATCTCTTTGCCTGCAACAAGCATCAGATCCGCCATTTCATCCACAATCACTACAATGTATGGAAATGTTTCCATTTTAATCGGTACTTTTTCAAATAAAGGCTTACCTGTTGTTGAGTTAAAGCCAATCTGTACAACACGCTCCAGTTCTATTTCGCTGTTCATCGCTTCTGTGATTTTTTGATTATAACCTATAACGTTGCGTACATTTAGGTATGACATCATGCGATAACGATTTTCCATCTCTTTTACTATCCATTTCAGAGCAATAACAGCTTTTTTTGGTTCCGTAACCACTGGAGTTATCAAATGCGGTATTGCATCATATATTGAAAGCTCTAGCATTTTAGGGTCTATCATAATCATCTTACATTCATCAGGAGTCAGCCTAAAAACTAGCGAAAGAATCATAGTATTGATTGCAACTGATTTACCAGATCCTGTAGTTCCAGCAACAAGCAGGTGGGGCATTTTGGTCAGATCTGCAATAATTGGTTTTCCGCTTATGTCCTTTCCAAGTGCAATTGGAAGGTTCAAATTTGAATTTTGATATTCAGGCGATTCAAGCAAATCACGCAGCATTACTATCTCTCTTTCCTTATTTGGCAACTCTATTCCCATAGCATTTTGCCCACGAATTATTGAGATACGTGCTGAAAGTGCACTCATTGAACGTGCAATGTCGTCTGCAAGACCAATAACTCGTGCAGATTTTGTGCCAGCTTGTGGCTCAAGTTTATATAAAGTTACAACCGGTCCATAACATATATTGATAATTTTTCCCTGTACGCCAAAATCATTAAGAACTTGCTCGAGCAGAGATAAATTTTTATTGCTTTCCATTTCGTTCAACTGCTTTCTCTGCAAAGACTCCTCCGCCTTAGAAAGCAAATGAACACTTGGAAATTCAAATTCGCCAGATGGCTCAAAAATTTCTTCGGTAGCTTTTTTCTTTCTTTCTTTTGGTGGTTGTTTTGTAGTCACTTGAGCTCTGTATTTTTCTTCTGCTAATATCGGAGCAACGTAATATTTAGGAATTTTACGTAATCTGAAGAATAGAATCCTCACAAATAAAGAAAGTATTTTTTTGCATAGGAAAAATAGCAAATAAGTTGTTCTCTTCCAACCAATTAGTCCAATTAAACCTATTGATGCTGCTACTGCGAATATGTAAAACGGAAAGTGGCTAATTAGTGAATTTCCTATTATTCCTCCATGTCTGTATCTTGTAGTAATATCTAGCAAAAGTTGTGATAATGCAGCACAAATTCCTAAATTGATTAATATTAAGTAGAGAATTTTTAGCAGTATTTTGGGCAGCCTAAAAACCATCAAACAGACCGCGGTTGTAGCTATTGTAACACTGGTTAATCCAAAAAATTGAACCAATACGTCAGCTAAATATGAACCTACGATTCCACCTAAATTTGTTACTTCCTGATCTGTAATTGTGTTTAATGATGGATCTTTGTAGTTGTAGCTAAAAACTGATATATAAATATATATTAAAAGTATTATATATACTGCAGATTTTAGATATTTTTTAAACATCTACTTAAAGTAGTAAATTATCGTATATTTTACAAAATGAATTGTTATTAACAATATCATTATAGACAAATCCAGTCCATTAAATGTTGGTATATATCTTCTAATAAATTTTAGTGGCGGGTGTGTCAATTGATTCAAAGTGCGCATTATGCTGCTGATAATCTCATTATATATGTTTATCATATTGAGCTTAATAAGCCAATTTAGAATAATCCAACAGATTAAAAGAAAGCTATAAAGGTCAAGCAATGTGTTAATTAAATATATAATTGGATGAATGACTTGCTTCAAATGATTATCAATATATTTATATTGCATGAAGGATTAAAAATCAAGTCGTGTCTAGTTTTTGTAATTTTATACTTATTTTATTATTTTTTTAATAAAGCTTCTTGACTATCTTAATTTATCAATACATAATAGATGTAGTTAATAATAAATAGGAGTTAAAAATGACCACACCTCATAATGAACAAGACAAATATGTAGTCATAGACAGATGTGAGAAAAGCTATGAATATAATGAAGAAGACCGTAAGGTTGTTTCTTTAAACAACACAGTAGCTAGCTTAGATGAATCATGGAGAAAATTAAAAGAGCACGCTTCTGGGAAGAGCTATGATATAGGTGTTGGGCTATGCGCTGTGGGCAATAAACTAAAAAAAACGTATAATAATATTACGCAAGCCTTGTCTGGCTTCTTATGTAACTTCTATGGTAAAACTGAAGAAAAAAAAGCTGAAGAAACAGAGATGGAAGAATTTATTTCCTTAAAGACAAAAAGGGATGGATTCATTAATGATGGATGGGAAATCGTTGATCATGATGATTGCCCGTCACCAGAAGAAAAGTTTGATATGAATAAAGGGAAAATCGTTGAAAATGAACAACCAAGAACAAATTTAAGCATCGCAGGAAAAGTATCTGATTTTATTGGGCGTTTTCTAGGCTAAAATGCAGACAATTTCTTTTTTCTACTACTTAGCTTTATATAGGTAGTAGAAAGAAGTGGGCGAAGCTCATAAGTAGACAATCCTCAATACACCACTTATTAGGTTTGCGGCCTCGTGCTTTTCTCTTGATCTAATCCTCTATTAAAATTTCGGTCATTTTTGTGAATATGCTGCGTTTTACTTCGAGTCTTTTACTGCTTGAAAAAGCTACCAATCTTATATTTCCAAATGTGTGTGTAAGTTGTGAATGCATTATTAGACCCCCTGCGAAACAACGTGAAGCAAGTTGCTGATAAAATCTGGTAAGAAATCCCCAGCCCAAAAATTATTAAAAACTATGCCTCAAATTCACAATTCCTGCTATAATATTAAATCTCATGTTGTATTTCTTCTGAAAATTGCGGTAAACATTTGACATTATTTTGAAGATTTTTATCTCACGAATCTTATTTTCCACACGCATCCTGAACGATGCCAGCTTCCGATTATGCTCCTTTTGCTCCTCCGTTAGTGGCTTTTTACGGTGTTTTTTGTACGGAATCACAACGTTTTTCTGCAGTTTTTGCCAACCTTGATACCCAGAATCGGCATATTTTATGCTATCTTTGGCCAACAATTTTTCCTGTTTCCTTATGCGAAAATCATACATTCGACCTCTATGCGACTTCGAAATCGACAGAATTTGCCCATTTCCCTCGATCACAATTTCGGTTTTTATCGTGGTTGCTTTCTTTTTTCCGGAATAACTTTTCTTACGTTTTTTGCTGTCTTTCGGCCGCTGTATCGGTTGCTCCGT
This sequence comes from Wolbachia endosymbiont (group E) of Neria commutata, assembly GCF_964026735.1. Lineage (NCBI taxonomy): Bacteria > Pseudomonadati > Pseudomonadota > Alphaproteobacteria > Rickettsiales > Anaplasmataceae > Wolbachia > Wolbachia endosymbiont (group E) of Neria commutata. Next base: position 200,756 of record NZ_OZ034692.1, on the reverse strand, counting down.
GACGTCTGCTAAAATTTTTAAAATCCTTTCTGGCGTCAGCGTTCTATCCTTTTTTATAGTAATTTTTTTGGCCAATAATGGCTACATTTTCTTAAAAAGTCGGCAAATATTTGAGTTGTGCAAATTAAACAAAAACCCTAAAAATGGATGCGTTATGTACGTTCTGTAATAAATTAGAACACATAAAATCCTGTCTTCTAGCTCCTCAACATGCGATTTTCTTCCGTGACATTTCTTTTTCGCCTCCATTTTTTCCCACTCTGGACGCACTTTTGCCACAATTTTTTCAAATTCAGATGTTGTGAGCCCTGTCAATTGTCTAAAAATATATGGTGTTCTTGCTATTTTTACGTAACTTATTGCCATCTTCCCTCTCCTAAAACTTTCATTTTACATGCTTTTTAGTCGTTTTTACCTACTTTCTACCTTTTCGCAGGGGGTCTATTGATAAAAATTACGATTTATGTAATGAATGCAATAAAAAAATCAACTTTTTAACTAAGCATTACTGCAATGTTTGTGGCTCAGTAGCAGAAATTCTGATGTCTATACCACTACATAAATTCCGTTTATTTAAACGTAAATACAATCAAGCAGTTCTGCTTGCAAAAGAGTTGAGCAAGTTATCTAATTTATTTTATACGCCGTTTGCGATAAAACGTCTTCGCCACACTATCCCTCAGGCTGGTCTTTCACTTAAACAGCGTGAAAAAAACTTGAAAAAAGCTTTTAGAATGGATGGTAAAGAAATTATAAAAGACAAAGTTGTGATACTAATTGATGATGTTGTAACAACTGGAGCAACTGCACGATCCTGCTCTCAAGAAATTTTAAACTCCGGTGCAAAAGAAGTAAGGGTTTTGTCGCTTGCAAGGACGGTGAGCGATGTTTAATACGTAGCTAGGGCTTTGATTTTACACCTAATAACCTCAACATCACTGAACTCAAAGGTTTTACTCCCTATAATCTGAAATTTTTCATGTCCTTTTCCTGCAACTAGTAGTATCATGCCTTCATTACAAGCGATATCTATGCCTTGTTCTATAGCTTTTTTTCTATCTCCTATTTCCAACACGTCAGGACAATCTAATAAAATATCGTGACGAATTTTGGCTGGATCCTCATCACGTGGATTATCGTCAGTAATTATTACCATATCTGCATACATTTGTGCTATTTTACCCATTTCTGAGCGCTTTGTCTGATCGCGATTGCCTCCACATCCAAACACCAGAATTATTTTTTTATTAAAGTGCCATCTCAAGGATAGTAAAGATTGTTTTACTGCACTTGGAGTATGAGCGTAATCTACGAATGCAAAAGAATTCACTTTTTCCATTCTTCCTGATGGAGAGACAAGTTTTTCTATGCATATTTCTCCATAGTTTACTCCAGATGAGATGACTATACTAATTGCAGACAATAGATTATACGCTTGAAATTCACCTAAAACTGGAAAAAATGTATTGTAAATTTTATCGTTAATTTTAATTGTAAGGTGCTGGCCATTTGTAGTTGGTGTTTGTTTTAATAAAGTGATATCAGAACCTTTTTTACCGTAGGTTATAATTTTATTGTTGCGTTTTTCAGCTATTTTAAGCAATTCGCTGCATTCATCTATATCAGCATTTAATATTGCCGTTTCTCCTTTTGGTAAAACTTCAGAAAATAACCTTTTTTTGGCTTCTAAATACTCGCCTACATTCTTGTGATAATCTAAATGGTCTTGGGAAAAATTGGTAAAAGCTGCAACACTCAATTTTAATCCATGAATTCTATATTGATCAATTCCATGGCTTGAAGCTTCTAGAGCCAGGTGCTCTATATTTTTACTATTGATATCACGCAACGTGGCATAGAGCTCTTTCGCATCTGGAGTTGTAAGATGATTATTATTATCTTTTCTTTCGTCATTAATATATGTTCCAAGTGTTCCGATGGATGCAGCGCTATAGCCAGCATTTTGCCAGATTTGACGGCAGAATTCCACTACTGAAGTTTTTCCATTTGTACCTGTGACAGCCACAGTATATTTTGGATGTTTGAATTGATAAAATCTGCTCACTATTTCACTGTATATTTCTTGAGGGTTTGGGTGAAAGATCATAACTCTTGTTATCATCACAGCTCGATTTTTTTTCTTGCCAAGTACTGGGATGACACATGGCTCTGCAGAATTACTTTTCTCTGGTACAGAAACAAAAAGATATCCTTCCTTAACTATTTTGGGATTGCATGTAACACCGTTAATTTCAGCATCAAAATTAACATCAATGATATTATGCAATAACTCTTTCAGCTTCACGCTCTGTTTTATTACTCTCAAAATTTAAACTTGGCAATCTTTCCAACGCTTGATTAAGGTCAGAAATTAAATCCTCAGGATCTTCTAGTCCACAGAATATTCTAACGCAACTTCCACCATAGTCAGATCTCATTACTGACCGTGTCATGGATTTTGAGTCTACCGGTAAAATCAAGCTGTCACACCCTCCCCAAGAGGCACCAATACTAAAAATTTTCATATGGTCAACCATATAGCTGAGTTCTGCACACGAATATTTTCTATCCAATATTATACTAAATACACTACTTGCTCCTTTGAAGTAATTTTTCCATAATTTGTGCTGAGGATGTGAAGATAATGCAGGATATAAGACCATGTTGACCTTGAGATGTGTTTCAAGCCACTCTGCTACGTCCATTGCTGTACTTTTGTGTTGTTCCATACGTATGTGCAGAGTTCTAAGCCCTCTGTGGGCAAGATAACAGTCGTGCGATTGAACGGTAATTCCATAATTTTTGTAACTCTCATAAAGCAATTTAAAAACTTCGCCCTCAGCAATCATAGCTCCCATCAACAAATCTGAATGACCTGCTAAATATTTTGTAACAGCATAGAGCGCAACATCAATTCCATGGTCAAGCGGTTTAAACAACAAAGGCGTGGCCCATGAATTATCACAAATAGTTATTATTCCATGTTTTTTAGCAACATTGACTATATGTTCTATATCAGAAATTTCAAACGTCACAGAACCAGGAGTTTCTATCATTATCAATGAGGTATTACTCCGAATTAAACTGGCTATCTCTTGCGTTGGATCATAAAAAGTTACCTCTACACCTCTTTTTGGTAGCTCATTTTCAGCAAATCTCTTAAGTCGATAATAACTGTTATCTTGGATTAAAACATGTGAACCTGCTTTACTGAAAGTCAAAATGGCGAAAGTAAGTGCAAATAGTCCGGAAGGATAAATCAGCGCTTGTCCCCTACCCTCAATTTCAGCAAGTGCATTTGAAAGATAATGAACTGTAGGAGTACCAACATTACTATAGCTGTAATCCCTTGCAACACCATCATTTATCACATCGTGTATACTTTCCCCATTTGCTGCATTTAAGTAGTCCATATAACTCGGAAACAATACGGTAGAAGAATGATAAACTGGTGGGTTCATAGAACCTTTATACTCCTTAAATTTTCTTCCTGCTTTAACTAACAAAGACTCTTCTTTCACATTTTTATTATCTATTTTTTAAATTGTACTCACTTTGCGTATACAAATGAAGAGAAATAGCATGTATGAGCTTTATCTCGCTCTTTAATAATTCATAAATTAACCTATGCCTTTTTAAAGCACTCATTCCAGTAAAATCATCAGATATTAATATTAATTTAATGTGTGAAGGTAATGTCGAAGATGAAGCAAAATAATGATCTGCATGCTTTACCGATTCATCGATAATGCTAATATCTATTACAGCTATCGCACCGCATATCTTCTCTTCTATTGTTTTTAACATCCTTATCAAAAATCCCTTACGTTATTTAAAACCATCTTTCGTCCAGTTTTTAATCTTCTCACCCTTAATTTAATGGCAGTGTTGGCAATTAGTATTTTTATCATTACATTTTGGCGTTAAGTCAGGATAAAAAGTTACAATTGCATCATTTTTTCTCACAAACACTAATTGATAATCATCATCTTCCATTTTGTATAAGCACATTCCATCTTTTCCTAACTCCTTAAATGCCTTAGTTGCAGAAATTAAAATATCATCAGCATGAAGATTATATGCGTATCCATTTGGACATTTTACTTTCACTGACTCATCTTTACCTAAATATTGCATTCCAAATGTATAAACTGGAGGTTTGATATCTGTTTTATTACATAGAGATTTATCATTCCAAACCGCACCTGCCCATTGATTCTCTTGAGCTTCAACATATCTACCTACAAAGTGCATACCTCCCAACTCTGGTTTGTTTGGTTCACCACAAAAAATATGCCTAAACCCTATAACATCATCATGATGCCCAGTCAGTGTAAACCAGAGTTGAGTTAATTCCTCTTTGAATAATTCTAAACTTGCATTAGGTGTTATGACTTGATGATCAAGTTTATCATATATTCCTTGGACTATTTTTTGATGTTTTGGACAATCAAGCAAAATTTTAAAATCTTCTTTATCAGGATTTGCCCCCCAATCTCCACAAACACTTAGCACCCCTATATCAAAATTAGTTAACTCTGGAAGTAATGGCATATAATCTGGACCTGAAGAGTCTGTTTTGAAAAATGGTTCAAAATTAACCTGCGAACTTGAATCATAAAAATAATGATCCCTGACGTAAAAAATAAACCCTATTACTGGTATTATTAAGCATAAAATAAGTTTGAACGCCTTTGACATGGTCACAATCCAATCTTGATAAAAAAGCTAGACTACAAAAAACAATTTAAAAAAGCTTTAATCCAGTGTAGAGCGTTCTTGTAGTGCAGTGACTCCTGGCATTTCATCACCGCTCAGCCAATTTAAAAATGTCCCTCCACCAGTTGAAACATATGTGAAATCTTTATCAGCAAATCCTGCAGAGTTTATTGCAGATAAGCTATCACCGCCACCTATTACACTGGTTAATTTTCCTTCGCGTGTTAAGTCACTAATAACTTTCATTACTCCTTTAGTACCATTTGCAAAAGCTGGATGCTCAAAAACACCTATAGGCCCATTCCATAGCACAGTTTTACTATTTGCTATTATATTGCTTATTGTGCTAAAAGTTTCTGGTCCAATATCTAAAATTACATCGCCGTCCAAAATAGACTCAGTTTTTCTTAAAATGCTAGTGCTGTTATCAGAATTTACTGCAACAAGAACATCTTCTGGTACCACTATTTTACAATTATTTCTATTTGCTGCCTCTATAATACTATGCAAAGAATCATTTACACCACATTGAAAGAAGGATTTACCTATATTTACTTTATTAAACAATAAAAAATTATTAGCGATTGCACCGCCTAAAATTAAAAAGTCAACTTTTTCTGCTAATTTTTCAAGCATTTTTATCTTAGTTGAGATTTTTGCCCCTCCAACGATTGCTGTAATAGGCTTTGCTTTAAATGACACAGCTTTTTCTAGATATTCGAGCTCATTTTGTAAACAAAATCCTGCATAGGAAGGTAAAAACTCTGTAATGCGTGAAATAGATGCATGAGCCCTGTGAGAGCAAGAAAATGCATCATTTACATATATATCTGCTATGGATGCTAATTGTTTGGCAAAATTTGAATCATTCTTCTCTTCTTCTTTATGAAATCTTAGATTTTCCAGTAGTATAATATCACCTAAAACCATACCATTCACTGCTTGTTGCACTTTTTCACCAATGCAATCATCAACAAACCTTACCTCCTTGTTCAACAACTGTGACAAAGTTTCAACTATGTTTTTTAGTGACAGATTATTATCATGAATTTTTGGGCGCCCAAAATGCGACATAATCACAACTTTTGCATTTGTGTTTATCAAGTGCTGAATAGTAGGGAGTGACCTCAAAATACGCGTGACGTCGCTAATTTTTCCGTTTTTTATAGGAACATTAAAATCAACCCTGAGTAGGACGACTTTATTGTGAAGATCGCAATTTTTTATATTAGGTATGCTCATGGTAAAATTAAAGCTATAAAGCCACTATACAGAAATTTGGTCTAAAAACTAACCATTTTTCCTATGAACTCCTTTTGAAGTTGAATATTGAAAATTAACTGGAGAGTTATAAACAATCCTGTATATATCATGACAAGCCATGGCGCTTTCGGCAAATCCGTTTAGGATTAACTTTAATTTGCCTAAATAGGTAGCTATATCTCCAATCGCATATATTCTATCTTTACTGGTTTTAAGTGTAGCGGGATCAACAACTATGCGACTATGTTCTAACTTTATGCCCCAATTATTTATTGGACCAAGATTCATCGACAGTCCAAAAAATGGCAGTAAAAAATCAGCTGCTATTTCTTTTTCTTGCTTAGTTATAATGTCTTTCACTATTACTGAATTCAGCTTTCCATTGTTTCCAATTAGTTCGTGTAACTGATATGGCACTACAAGTTCTATTTTTCCTGCGTTTACCAATGATTCTAATTTATTTTTGGTTTCTGGAGTGCAACGAAATTCCTTTCTTCTATGTATCACATAAATTTTCTTTGCAATTTTAGAAAGCTCTACTGTCCAATCAGCTGCAGAATCACCACCACCTGCAATAACTATAGTTTTATCACAAAAATTAGAGATTTTATTTATGCTATAAAATACAGATTTATTTTCATACTCTAATATAGAGTCCAAAGGTGGGCGATTAGGTTCAAACATTCCGTTACCCGCAGCAATGATAACAGCTTTACATTTTACCTCTGTGCCTGTGCTTGTTATTACAGTGAAACTTTCACCATTATTATCAGAAATCTTTTCTACTTTTTGACCAAAATGATAAACAGGCTCGAATGGTGAGGCTTGCTCCATTAGTTGCTCAATTAGCTTTTGTGCAGTGATAACAGGATAACCTGGTATATCATATATTGGCTTTTCCGGGTAAAGAGCAGTGCATTGCCCTCCGGCTTGGCTTAGAATATCTATTATATGGCACTTCATATCAAGCATTCCTGCTTGAAAAGCAGTAAATATTCCAACTGGTCCCGCACCTATTATTACTATGTCAGTTTCCACACTTTCCACTTAGTTGATGATTTATTTATAAATATTAGTCATCTTTGCTAATAAGGTCAATTTAACGAAAGTAGACCTGCTGCAAATCTGGTAGTGCCCAGCAACTCACGATAGTTCGAGATAATAAAACTCCTAAGTCCGCATTGGCATCACTATGTATAATGCATCAGGATCATTCTCATCAGTTATGACTGTAGCACCATTACCATCAACCAAGCTAAATTTACATTCATTTTTTATGCAAGACAAAGCATCGAGCAAATAACGCGAATTAAACCCTATTTCTATAAGGGTATCATCATAATCCACCTCTATAGATTCAGTTGCATTGCTGCACTCTTGAGAATTGGAATGTAAAGTTAACTTATTTTTCTGTAAGGAAAATTTAATGGATTTTACTTTGTCAGATACAACAACGGAAACTCTATCAATAACGTCTGAAAGTTTTTTACTTTCAATAATCATGTGTTTATCTTGAGATGCCGGAATGACTGCTTTATAATCTGGAAAAGTTCCATCTATCAATTTTGATATTAAAACGTATTCTCCGCATGTAAACTTAATTTTTCTTTCTGAAAGTTTTATATTAACCTCACTGGGCTCATCTAATATTTTTAATAACTCCATAACAGTTTTACGTGGAATTATCACACCAAATCCACCGCTGACACTGCTAGGTTTAGGCTTTTTTATGCATGATAAACGATGACCATCAGTTGCAACACAGCACAGAAATTGCTTGTCTGTATGCGTGTATATTCCATTTAAATTGTACCTAGTATCATCTAGCGATACGGCAAATTTCGTCTTAGTCAATAAATCTATCAGATCTGTATTTAGTAAAGTGAAATCATATTTATAATCATCTTCCTCAAGAGCAGGAAATTTTTCTGAAACCACGTTTGGTAATGAGAAATTTGCGTTTCCACACGACATTAATAATTTTCCTTGATCACTTGTTTTAAAATTGATATCCAAATCAGCTGGTAACTTCTTCACTATATCATGCAAAGTATGCGCTGAGATCTTTACTTCTCCTTCTGCTACCACATTTGCAGGAAGCGAGGCAAATATTGAAATATCAAGATCAGTGGCCATCAATTTTATATTACCACCCTGTGCTTTAATATTGATACACGCCAAAACATCTATTGCGTTGCGCCTTTCCACTACACCACTGACTCTGGAAAGCGTGTTTAAAAGACTTGTGCGACTTACACTAAAATGCAACCTTTCACAAACAGAATGTTGTCCTTCAGTTTCTGTACCTGAATTTGCAATCTCCGGCATTACTAAGTTTTGAAAATATATTTTAAATGATATCCATGTCCTGTTTAAAGTAAAGCGTTATTTATATTTTCATAAGGGAGGCAGATAAAACTCCAATATATTAGGAAGTACTATAGCTATAGTTTTTCCATTTTATATTGTGGATCAGACGCAACTCCATATACTCTATTTGGCGGAGCAATTTTGTTCTTTATACCAAAAATCATGCCTTCAATTATTGCTGCAAGCACTTCTTCAAGGTTACAATCTGCTCCAGGAACACGATGCTCTAGGCGACATTTTTCACCAAAATTAGGAATTCTTATTGCAGCAGTTCGGTTGTTCACACCCCAACTGACCGTAGTTGGAGTGTGAATATCCGAATACTTGAATCTTAAATAAGAATCATCGCTTGGAGCAAAAAATGACATGTGTTTTTTCATCATTGCACATAATCCACCAATACTATAAAATAGGTAATCACTATACTTTTGTCCACGAATATAAAATAAATTGTTGTTGCTTGAATCAACTAAATTCACATGCACATTTAATGCGCTACCCGCTCTATCCAAATAAGGTTTTGCTTTAAAAGAGACATTACCACCAAGTTTTTGTACTATCTCAAAAAGTAGACCTTTTACTAGCTCAAAATGCTTAATTAAGTCGCCGTAGTGAGTATAAAAACCACTTTTTACCTCGTATTGATGTACAGAACTCTCTTTTTCACAAGAAAATCCAAGCGGAGCTATTTTAGCTCCAATATTACTGAGAAACAGGTCTTCTTCTACGCCTTCAGCATAGAACTCTAGTTCAATGCCAAATATTGCATGACAACCTAAATTACTTAACGTAATCATAAAATTGCCTCATTAGTTTATACGTATATCAATACTTTTCTTGTAATTTTTCATAAAATCAGTAGAATACTCATAACCTTGAAATACAAATGGTGCACATAAAATGATGAGTACGGAACTTTATCACTTTTTAAAATATTCTAAAGCTATAACAAGCAACACAACCTTTATTATACCAGAAATAATAAACGGCAATATCCCTAGGGCAACTGCTTGATTTAGACCTACATAAATAGCAAGCCAACATACTCCACAGGTATAGATAACAATTGTACCAGCTAGGCAACTTAGAAAGTTGCATATAAGGGGTTTACATTTCAACTTTAATAATTCATTGACAATACTCATAACTAAAACGGCAAATAAAAAGCCCCACAAATACCCACCTCTTGGGCTGAGAAAAATGTAATATCCTCCTGAAAAATTTGCAAAGACAGGTAATCCTGCTGCACCAAGTGATATATATGTAAACACAGAATAAAATGCTGTTCTGCGGTTAAATTGGAGTCCGATAAGCATTATTCCCAAGGTTTGCAATGTGATGGGCACAGGCTGTAATGGTATGCTTATTTGGGCCATTAAAAATAAGAGTAGAACACAAGATAATATATCAATCAGTGTTGATTTACTGCTAGACTCTGTTGTAAACATACTTCTCCAATAAAAATTAAATATTAATATATGTATAAGAGGTTTTGCAATTTAAATTTTGCTATATTGTGCTACAATGAATTACTTTGTATACTGCTAAATTAAAAATGATAAGCAAAAAAGACCTATTTGAGTTGATAAAAGCAAGACATAGCGGGCGTTCATACGACTCTACAAGGACAATATCTAAGGAAGAAATAGATATTTTAATAGAAGCTGTAAGATTGACTCCTTCATGTTTTGGTAATGAACCCTGGAGATACGTGATATGTAACAAACAGAACAACCAGGAAGCATGGGAAAAATTACTGAGCTGTCTTGATGAATCCAATCAAAAATGGGCAAAGGATACTCCTCTGTTAATCATATCTTTAAGCGCTAAAAATTTTCGTAAACCAGGCAAAGGAGAAAATCTTTGGGCTAATCACGATACTGGTGCAGCAAATTATGCATTAATGTTACAAGCTGCATCTATGGGTTTAATGGCTCATCAGATGGGTGGATTTGATAGAGATAAAATAGTGAAAGAGTTCAATATACCCAATGATTTTAATATAATGTCAGTGATAGCAGTTGGATATGAGGAAGAGAACGCTCAAATAAAGGAGAAAAAAAGAAGACCAATGGAGGAAATATTTTTTTATGGTGAGTGGCCAAATTAACTTACTTCGACCACTCTTCTCTTAATACCTTAAAAATAGGATTATTTGGTAAGTAATTTTTTTTTATGGTACCTTCTTCAATTGCTTGCCAATCTTTCCATAACAGTTTCTCTCCTCCAAGTTCATAATCCATACCATCCCACATGTCTTCACGAAAACCATAAACAGCAAAGTGCCAATTATATTTGTTAAAAATAGAAATAAGATCCTGGAAATAGCGCTCTAATCCTTTTGAAGAACGATGTCCACCAAATTCTCCAACAAGTATCCTATAGCTTGGTATTTTATGTTTTTCTTGAAATTTTTTAACAGGCTCTATATATGATCTGAGTGTATCTTTACTCCAGTACTCTGTTTTATTTGTATCAGCGGAACGAATATATCCTGGATAGGAAAATCTTCCTTGATTTAGCTTTAAGTTTGTATAAACAAAAGGCTCGTACATGTGAAACGAGTAAAGAACGTTATTATCACTAAGTGGTTTTAATTTATCGAAGGCTTGAGGGTCAGCATAGCTGCTGCTGTCCACTATTATAGGGGTTTCTTGATCAACTTGGCGGATACTATCTACCATACTGCTATAAAACCTGAACAAGTCTTTTTGAACTTGGCTTTGTTCTACATTGTGAATGGCAGAATTCTTAGTATTATAAAGCCTTTCCAAATGAGGTTCATTTAAAATATTATATCCAATAATGGCTGGATGATCCTTCAATTCTTTTGCAAGATCTTGCCAGAATCTTGCTGCTTGCTTTTGAAAATTTTGACTTTTCCATAAACGTAAATCATCTCTATCATTATTATTCTGCTTCCACCTTGATCCAGGTAAGCTGAGCATCGTTAAAACAACTGGTATTTTTTCCTCATTAAACATATCAAGAACATTCTTAAGCACTTCCAAATCTTCAGAAATTAGACCTTGATAATTGTCCGCATCACCGATAAGAAAATCACGTTGTTTAGTTTCAAATTCGTCAGGAGCAAGGCGAATAAAGCCAATACTATACTCTTTTGCTGCTGTAATTAAATCGATATCAACTTTTTTATTAAAGACGGTTGCCCCTTTTCTAACTTGAGATTGCCAGAAAAGCATTTTATTATTGTCTATAGATTTTGCACTGCAAAATACATTAGTATATAAAATAATTATCATTAGAAGAAAAATTTTCACTTATATGGTTTTTACTATAATGGAAAGCAATTTAACAAACCAAACGTCTTTTGTAAAGATGCACGGCACTGGTAACAAATTTGTCATTATAGATTCGCGTTTAACAAACAATTTAGATTGGGATTACAAAAAAATTGCTCACCAAAATAGTTGTGATCAAGTCATAGTGTTAACCAACTCTAGCGTGGCTGATTGTTTTATGCATGTTCATAATGCTGATGGAAGCAAAGCTGAAATGTGTGGAAATGCAGCGCGTTGTGTTGGATATCTGATAATGTCGAAGCAAAGCACTGAATATACCACAATCGAGCTAATAAATGAGCGTATTTTAGAGTGTTTCAAAGTAGGTGAGAAATCTATAAAGGTCAATATGGGGAAGCCTTTACTAAAATGGCATGAAATTCCCTTATCTGCTCAATGTGACACTCTTCATCTTCCCATAGAACTTGAAATGCTAAAAGACCCTGCTGCAGTAAATGTTAGTAATCCTCATGTGATCTTTTTTGTTGATAATATAAACGAAATACCACTGCAAAGCCTAGGCCCAAGGCTAGAAAATCACGAATTATTTCCTCAGAAAACGAATGTTAGTATTGCACAAATAGAGAGTTCTGAAGAAATAAGCTTAAGAGTTTGGGAAAGAGGTACAGGCATTACAGCATCATGCGGTAGTGCAGCGTGTGCAACACTTGTTGCATCAATACTCCGTGGATATGTAAGCACCAAACAAACTTCAGTGAATTTACCAGGAGGTAAGCTATTAATCAAGTGGGCAGATAACGTATTTATGACAGGTGATATAGCTATAGTACTTTCCAATACAAATAATATAACACTTCCTAATATAAATGATAAACCTCCTACTGGAAATTGAACTTTAATCCGGCCAAAAATACATATCCAGAGTTATTATTTATTATTGTAGGTTCTTTTGTATTAAACTTTACAAGATCAAGATAGTATGAAGTACCTAAAGCAAATGGATACTCGAGGCTTACAGCGTGTGACGTTAATTCTTTTGTACCTTTAGTAATATCTCTACCGCTATTGAAATATGTTAAGCTCAATTTACGACCATCAGTGTTATAAGCGATGCCTGCATTTATATAGTAAGTATTGTCTACTTTAAGGAAAGGACTACCAGATTTGCCGCCATTACCATATGAGAAAATACAATTCAGATTAAAAAATTTTACATTTAAACCAAAATTCCAATGCGCTAACTGATTACGGCGTTTACGAGCAGTTTCATTGCTTTCTAGTATCTCGTTATCTTTATCAGTGAAGTTCTGTCTAGCAAATTCACCAGTTAAAGCTGTAGTAAATTTTATGTCATCTGACAGACTATTGTGATAAGAAAGACCTCCAGCAATTAGATTACTATACTCTAAACTATTTTTTCCAGGAACATAACTAAACCCTAATTGAAAATTATAAATTTCAGGAGAAATATAGCTTATCGCTGATTGTTTTAGCTCTAATTTTAGTCCATTATAATCACTATAGATATTTGGCTTTACCCAAAAAGCGTTATCTTTATCATATCCACCGCCAGCACATTTTTTTGGTGGATTGTCTACTGTACAATCTATAGGTCCATTGTCACCACCACGCAAATTTGCATAATTTGCCCAATCACCATTTACTCCACCGCCTCCTGCATAAATTTTTGAAGTATTAAGCATACTCTGACTAACCAAACTTCTTTTACCGTATTCAATTGATCCAAGTCCCTGATTTTTAATGATAAAATACCGTTCTTCTGGGTTCAGCTTTTTTATATCAAGCGCTTTGAGGTTTGCGATACCAGAAACCTCTACTTTAACATTAAATCCCATTTGAGTATTTGGATAAACGCGTTGCAGATAAAGAAGGTGCAAGTTTGAATAACTTGAAGTCTTATCTTTAGGATTAGCCTTGAAAGAATCTTGATTAAAAGCGTAACCAAATTTCAAATCTACTTGTCCATCCAGTTCCGCATAAAATATTTTTTTATCAAGAATAACTCTGGCATTGACACTATTTTGCGAAAAGAGCAATATAAGCAGCGCTATTATTATATGTTTTATTTTCATGAAATTATATATTAATATGAGATTGTATACTAAAAAGATTAAATTTAACATAAACGAAAATAACTATGAAGACGTTTTTTAGCTGAGGGATTATGGATGACATCTAATTATCAAGAGATAGAGGGTTCAGTAACACTAAAAATCAAAGAACCAATTTTTTTGGATTCACACACAGCTCTATCAGAAGCTTTGTAACTGTGATTGCAGAAAACATCGAGCATAAAATTCCTATTGATAAAGTGACGGAAAAACCTCTTATTGCCCCACTGCCAATAATGAACATTATTCCTGCAGCAATTAACGTTGTGATATTTGAGTCCAGTATTGTTTTTATCGCATTTGTAAACCCTTCTTCAATAGCACGTTCCACTCTCTTGCCCGATTTAATCTCCTCACGAATGCGCTCAAATATTAAAACATTTGCATCCACCGCCATACCGACAGTGAGTGCAATACCTGCAATTCCAGGCAGAGTTAGAGTCGCTTCAAGCAGTGTAAGAATTAATAGTATGAGAATCACATTAAAAAGTAATGCAACAGAGGCCAGTAAGCCTAATTTACCGTAAATAATAATTATAAAAAGAGATACGGCTATTATGGAAATCATAGCTGCCATTTCGCCTGCTTTTATTGACTCTTCTCCGAGGCTTGGACCAATATTTTTCTCTTCAATTATTTTAAGTGGTGCTGGCAGTGCTCCAGATTTTAAAAGTATTGCAAGTTCGCTTGCTTGTTTTTCAGTGAAGTTGCCACTAATTTCCCCTTCTCCATTTAAGATAGGTTCACGTATCTGTGGTACGGTTAAGATTGTATTATCCAGAACAATCGCAAAAGGTTTTCCAACGTTTTCTTTAGTAATTTTCGCGAATTTTTTACTTGCTGTGCTGTCAAATTTAAAATGTACTGCTGGTTTACCAAGAGAGCCAAATCTAACTGATGCATTAACAAGTGCGTCACCACCTATTTCAGTTTTGCGAAATATTGGATAAGAATTACCTAAAGAATCTTTAAGTAAAACAGTAGTTTCATGATCTATATCCTGTATCTTTGCTACATTATTGTTTGCCAAATAGAAACTTAATTTCGCTGTTTTGCCAAGCAGAGATTTTATCTGCTCGGTGTTCTCCACCCCTGGTACCTGTACTAATATTTTGCTCTGTCCTTGCTTTTGTACACTAACTTCTTTTGTTCCAAGCGTATCCAAACGCCGCTGGACATTATTTATCGATTCCGCAGCTATTTCACTGATTAAAGAGTTTTTGTAATAAGGTTTATATGAGATAAAAATCAAAGAGTCTTTTTTATTCAGCTCTAAATTAGGATTCATTTTACTAATTAATAAAGATGCTTTTTTATAGTCATCAGCACTGCTTAAATTGACAATTACTTGCTCGCTACTTTGTACATTACATTTAATATTTTTTGAAAGTAATGTCTCTTTTATCTCATCAGCCAGCATACCTAATTTTTCTTTGAAGTAGAAATCTAAGTCTATATTCAGGAGTAAAGATGCTCCTCCTTTCAAATCAAGACCCAAATTTATTCTCTTTGCTGAAATAAAAAACTTATTATCAAAAAAATTTGGCAGTATCATGTATAGAGACAGCAGACAAATTAGTAATATTGAAATCGATTTGACTATAAGCCTGCTGAACATAAGCTATAATTTAAAGTTATAGAACTGATTGTAGATAAAATAACTATTAACTACAAGATAATGATGGATCTGCTTCCTTTTCCTTTGAAGAAAAGTGCTCAATTATAGGTAATATAATAAACTCATTCACTTTCTCAGCTATAGGGGTTATTACACAGAAGAATACAAAGAAACTTGCAAATGGTGCTATAGCTCCTATTACTGCACCTACCAAAGCTGGTGACCCCATTGCAAGCATGACTCCAGGAAACATAGCAATTTGCAACTGCAGCAATTCCAACTCCAATTAGAGAGCTTGTAGCTGTCCAAGCGACTATGTCAAATACTTCCTTTAAATCTTTTCTTTCACCATTTCCTTCACATAACTTTTTTAATGATAATAGTAAATGAAAAGTTAATAAAAGTGCAGGAACTATAAAACCTAAAACTCCACCAGCAACTAAAGGTGATAAAACTCTAGAACTGAGCCAAAGACCTTATAATAAAGATCCAGTTACTAGACCTACTGCTGACATTCCACCCAAAAGAGTCAATGCATTTTTCTCTTCTTTATCCATAATAACCTCTCAATATTCACCTAACATCTTTAACTCTAGCGTTAAAAATCAAAAATTGTCAAGTTGCAATAGTAAGCTCGATTTGGAACAATATAAATAATCAAACATGTGACTGAAATAAAATACATGCTAATACGAATCGGTACCAGAGGAAGCAGTCTTGCAATTGCCCAGGCTTTGGAGGCAAAACAAAAATTGCTGGATCTATTTCCTAGTTTATCCACTCAGATCATTAAGATAAAAACTTCTGGAGATAAACACGCCAGTGCAAACCTTGCTGAGATAGGTGGTAAAGGGCTGTTTATCAAAGAAATTGAAACTGAATTGCTTGAGAATAATATAGATATGGCGGTTCACTCACTAAAGGATATGCCTGCATTTTTTTCGAAAGATTTAACAATTCCCTGTGTTTTGGAAAGGTTAAGTCCACATGATGCGTTTATTTCTCATAAATATAATAGCCTTGAGGATTTACCATATCAGGCTACAATTGCTACTTCTTCAATCAGGAGAAAAGTTCTGTTGCTAGAGTTTAGGCCAGATTTAAATATAGTCCCGCTACGTGGAAATGTAACCACTAGACTAAAAAACCAAAATTTTGACGGGATAATTTTAGCTGAGGCTGGGCTGATAAGATTAGAAAAACATCACTTAATTACAGAAGTATTATCACCAAAAGTAATGCTCAGTGCAGTGGGACAAGGAGCAATTTGCATTCAATGTAGGAAAAATGATGTAAAAGTTATCGATCTTTTAGAGAAAATTAATAATAATAAGTCTTTTATAAGAGTGAAGTCAGAACGTAGTTTTATGAAGACAGTAAATGGTTCATGTTTTACACCACTTGCAGCGTTGGCTGAATATGTGAATGAAAATATGCTCAATCTTCGTTGTATGCTAGCAAATGAAAAAAACGTATACTTTACTGAGCGCACTTCTTTTGTGGAAGATGCAGAAAAAATAGGTGTAGATGCAGGATTAGAGTTGAAATCAAGATGCTTATAAGCTTACCTAAAGTACGTGGAGTCTATCGTTATAATGTTCCAATGTCTAAAATGACATGGCTCAGTGTCGGTGGACAAGCTGACGTATTATTTAAACCAAGTGATATTGATGATCTAACGTGCTTGATTAAAAACACTGAGCTGCCAATTAGTGTGATTGGTGCAACATCCAATATCATTGTTCGAGATAGTGGCATTAGAGGAATAACAGTAAGATTAGGTAAGGAATTTGCATATATAAAACATAAAGGTAACAACTCTATCGTTGCTGGGGGAGCTGCGTTGCTCAGCAATCTTGCTTACTTTGCAGGAGATCAACAAATTAGTGGATTAGAATTTTTAGCTGGAATTCCAGGAACGGTTGGTGGAGCGGTAGAAATGAATGCAGGAGCATATGGTAGTGACATTGGAAGTGTTGTGCAGTCTATAAAAGCAGTGAATTTGGAAGATGGAAATTTATACACATTTTCCAGTAAAGAGATGGGTTACTTTTATCGTGGACATAGTCTAAAAGGAAATTGGATTTTCGTTGAAGCTGAGTTTAAAGGGGCAAGCTCGGAGCATGAATTGATAGTGCAAAAAATGAAGAAAATTATTCACAAAAAAAATAAAAGTCAGCCAATAGCAGGAAAAACTGCAGGATGCATATTTAAAAACCCAAAAAACTGTCAAGCATGGGAATTGATTGATCAATCTGGATGTCGTGAATTGTGTATAGGAGGGGCTAAAATTTCAGAAAAGCATTGCAATTTTTTATTAAACTATAATAACGCAACTGCATCTGATTTAGAGAATCTTGGCAACAAGATACAAGAAGTTGTGAAAAATAAGTGCAATGTTGAGCTTGAGTGGGAGATAAGAATTTTGTGAATTTAGCGTGCCGTAAAGGAATATTAGACATACTGTAATTGCTATTGAGTAGAAGCATTATATCGGGTTAGATATCTCACCCAAAGAAACTTTTTTAGTATCGTTGATAAAGATTAGACCTGCTGCAAAACAAGAGAAAAGAGGATGAAAGTATGGTATAAAGAAGAATAGTACAAACAAAAGTGAGGCAAAATGAAGCTTTAACTACCATAATCTAAAGAAACATCCAAGAAATTTCCGCGATACAACAGGGCTAAAAGTAGAGAAATTTGAAAAAATAATTGAAAATATTTAAGATTCTACCTCATACCTACCGCAATTTTCAGAAGAAATACAACTTGAAATTTAATGTTATTGCCGGAATTGTGAATTTGCGGCATAGTTTTTAATAATTTTTGGGCTGGGGATTTCTTGCCAGATTTTATCAGCAACTTGCTTTACGTTGTTTCGCAGGGGTTCTTGGGAACTACCTATATGAGTTTCAAAAAAAGTCTATTGAAGAAAGTTATAAGTAAGATATAATGTAATTTTGCCGAGAGTGATCTAATGATGAAGTTTATAAGATTGTCGTCTAATGTGCTGATAGCGTTAGCGGTTGTTTTTTTGAGTTATTGTTACTTCACTAAACAAGGTATATTTGCCCCAACAGAAGTTCAGATAGGTGGCGATTTCTCTTTAATTAATCAAGATGGACAGGTTGTGCGTAGTAGTGATATAAAAGATAAGTATATGATGATTTTCTTCGGGTTTTCTTCATGCAAACGAATTTGTCCTATGAACCTTGGTATAATCTCTGAAACACTGGCAAAGTTGGATGATAAAATCAACGATAAGCTACAAACATTTTTCATCACAGTTGATCCAGAGCGTGATAGCGTTGAAAGACTTAAAGAATTTCAGCAGCAATTCGACCATAGAATACAGATGTTGACTGGTGAAAGAGAGAAAATAGACGAAGTAATCGCAAAATATAAAGTATACGCTAGTAAAGTTGGTGGAGAAGAGGAAATTAATCATTCTTCAATAATCTATCTTATTGCTCCTAACAAAGAATATGTTACACACTTTGCAGCTGATTTAAACTCAGATGAAAGTCAATCCGATAAGATCTTGGCCGAAATAAAAAAATATATAAACTGAACTTACCATACCTAGAAAAACTGAAGAGGAAGTTAAGATGAATCAAATTGTTCAGGAATGCAATAATTAATAGTAGAATGGCGTTATTGTTTATTATAAAAAATTTCTATGGACTGTACGTCTAGTGACCAAAATAATTACTTTTAATACTACTTTGAATATACTCGCTTACACCACTAATGAAGGATAAGCAGCTATTAACTTTGGATGTTACTGCTCCCAAACAAGATGATGTAGTGCCTAAATAACTCACAACTTCCGTTGGTTTAATTATTCCTTCTGGTAGAGAAATTTCAGGATGTAACTTAGCTTGAACGGCTAAAGGTTTTTTTTCAATATCTGGTATGTCTGCATCATCTATTTCTTTACACTTTCTTGCAAATGCAATTACCTTAGTTCTCTCATGAACGTGTTGTGTTTCAGTAAAAGTGAAAAATTGATCAAAATAGTCCAAAAGATCTTTATTTGCGATACCAGATACAATACAATCGATTTCCTTCACTACATTAGCTAGAACTAATGCATCATCACGATCTGTGTAAGCAAGTTCAATTATGGGATCAAAAAATTTATCTCGAGTAGATTGTCTGATTTTATTAAATTGATTATTAACTTTAACTATCAATGTAGCTAAAGCATGGGCTTTTTCACGATTAGTGAAACTTAAGTTTATCACATATTCATAATGTTCAGATTTTGTACACTGTTTTACTCTATTAAGTAGAGCGTTGTTGTCACGTATCCATGTAGCCAAGCTATAAGCTTTATCATGATCAACTAAAATTAAATTCATAAGAGATTTATAAAATCTATCCTTTGTGGGTTGGCTAAGATTGTTAAAAATTAGATCGATTTTTTTCACTATATCAGCTAACTCAAATGTCTTTTGTGGATTCTGAATTGCAAGACCTTTAAGATAAGCCTTAACATGTTCAGGAATATTATCTGATAAAGATTCAATTTGTTTCTGACTTTCAATAGACCCCCTGCGAAACAACGTGAAGCAAGTTGCTGATAAAATCTGGTAAGAAATCCCCAGCCTAAAAATTATTAAAAACTATGCCTCAAATTCACAATTCCTGCTATAATATTAAATCTCATGTTGTATTTCTTCTGAAAATTGCGGTAAACATTTGACATTATTTTGAAGATTTTTATCTCGCGAATCTTATTTTCCACACGCATCCTGAACGATGCCAGCTTCCGATTATGCTCCTTTTGCTCCTCCGTTAGTGGCTTTTTACGGTGTTTTTTGTACGGAATCACAACGTTTTTCTGCAGTTTTTGCCAACCTTGATACCCAGAATCGGCATATTTTATGCTATCTTTGGCCAACAATTTTTCCTGTTTCCTTATGCGAAAATCATGCATTCGACCTCTATGCGACTTCGAAATCGACAGAATTTGCCCATTTCCCTCGATCACAATTTCGGTTTTTATTGTGGTTGCTTTCTTTTTTCCGGAATAACTTTTCTTACGTTTTTTGCTGTCTTTCGGCCGCTGTATCGGTTGCTCCGTGACGTCTGCTAAAATTTTTAAAATCCTTTCTGGCGTCAGCGTTCTATCCTTTTTTATAGTAATTTTTTTGGCCAATAATGGCTACATTTTCTTAAAAAGTCGGCAAATATTTGAGTTGTGCAAATTAAACAAAAACCCTAAAAATGGATGCGTTATGTACGTTCTGTAATAAATTAGAACACATAAAATCCTGTCTTCTAGCTCCTCAACATGCGATTTTCTTCCGTGACATTTCTTTTTCGCCTCCATTTTTTTCCCACTCTGGACGCACTTTTGCCACAATTTTTTCAAATTCAGATGTTGTGAGCCCTGTCAATTGTCTAAAATATATGGTGTTCTTGCTATTTTTACGTAACTTATTCCCATCTTCCCTCTTCTAAAACTTTCATTTTACATGCTTTTTAATGTTTTTCATCTGTTTTTTACCTTTTCGCAGGGGGTCTAATTATTCGTACCGTTTGAGAAGGTTGGTCCATAGCAATAACATTTATAGCTTCTCTATTTTCATCATGAGTCTTGTTATCTTTGTTAAGAAGCTTATGAAGGCAATTTTTTAAAAAATTATATATATTGTATAAAAAATAAAACGTAAGTGGGACTAAAAAGTATAGTAGTACTGAGCTTAGAGCTGGAATATAGAACCATGCGGTAAAGGCTAATGCAGCACATGTACCTATTAGAAAAAGTTTTTCTCCTTCTTTTTTTAAATTAATTGTTGGTTTTTTACCACCATTTTTAGCATATAAATATGCTTTAATAGCTGCAGCGTTTAACATTTTTACCTCTTAAAGAGAATAATATATACGCATGATATATTTAAAAGGGAAATGCTCAATATTACGTTAAATAAATATATTAATTATGCATTGATATTTAATAATTTATTAAGTATTGACAATGGATATTCAAACTATGTGTAAAGTTTCGTCAAATTTTTAAGGAATCTTGACAATTTTAAGCTAATTTATATGCTTGAGTACGTTGATTCTACTTTAAAAACAATATGAAAAGTAAAGAGCATGATTTTCACTTAGTAGACCCAAGCCCTTGGCCGATTGCTATATCAGCAGCGATTCTTATTCTTGCACTTGGGTTGGTTGGTGCACTTCATAAGCAACTTTTTGGAATATTTGGTTTGATTTTAGGGGTTGCTTCCGTATCGGGAGTTTTGTTCTATTGGTGGCGAGATGTAATAAGGGAAGCCATTTATGATAAATGTCACACTGCTATCGTAAAGCATGGGCTCAAGCTTGCGATGTATGTATTTATCCTCTCAGAAGTTATATTCTTTATAGCCTTCTTCTGCTCATTTTTTAAAGCCTGGCTTGATCCAGTGTTTTTATTTGAAGCATTTTCCCCTGTAAGAAAAGTCCAGTGGCCTCCTGAAGGGATGTTACCTCCTGATCCATGGTCACTACCATTCATGAATACGTTAATATTATTACTTTCAGGCACAGCACTTACTTCAGCACATCACTCTTTACTTGAGAATAATAAAAAGAACATGATTAATATGTTATCCATTACTATATTGCTTGGAGTTTTTTTTATAATAGTGCAAGCCATAGAGTATTATGAAGCAAGTTTTTCTCTGCAAGAAGCAGGGGAAAAGCTAATCTATACGTCCAATTTTTATATGATTACCGGATTCCACTGCGTGCACGTCATAATAGGGCTAATATTTTTAACGGTGTGTTTGTTTAGAGCGCTAAAAGAACAATTTACGCCCCAAGATCATTTGTGTTTTGAGTTTGCCTCTTGGTATTGGCACTTTGTAGATATAGTTTGGATATTTTTATTTGTATTTATTTACTGGCTAAGTGCTTATTAAGTGATTAAGATAATAGGCCTTGACCCTGGAATAAGCAAAACTGGGTGGGCTATTATTAGCCTCAGTGAAAGAAATAACATTGAATTTTTGGGCGGTGGTACTATATCAAATGATAGTAAGCTCGATATAGGTGAACGCTTACATATAATTTTTGAACAGTTAAAGAAAGTAGTACTTCAATATTCTCCAAGTGAAGCTGCAGTAGAAAAAATTTTCGTTAATAAAAATCCAAAATCTTCACTAACTTTAGGATATGCAAGGGGAGTTGCAATTTTAGTATTAAAAACAGCAAATCTACCTATAAGTGAATATGATGCGAACTACATAAAAAAAAGTATCACAGGAAACGGCCATGCCGATAAAAATCAAATTATATTTATGGTGAAACAAATAATTAAAAATGTGAATGTCAAATGTCATCACACCGCTGACGCTCTTGCTACAGCAATTTGCCATGCTTATACGAAAGGTCCTGTTCTATAAAAAAATCAGGTGGATTGAAGACGCATTAGTATAGCCCTTTTCATGGAGCAAAAGGAGCATAATCGAAAGTTGGCATCGTTCAGGATGCGGGTGGAGAATAAAATTGTTGTTTCGCAGGGGAGGCTAATTATAGTCTGAGCCGGCTTTTGATCGTATGCCAGCAATACTCTACTTCGGCAGCAATATTTGCTTTTCTATTGTTTTTTAATCCAGAACTGAAATTGTAAGCTACTCATAGACCTATACTGTTTTTTTTGCTGCTTGTAATACACTTTGGACTTTATTTCCTAGTTCTTTCAGAGTGAAAGGCTTCGGTAAAAAGTGAAAATCTCCTATACTGATATCGCCATTCTTTAAAAAAGCTTCTTCTGCATACCCAGAAATAAAAATAACATTAATATCTGGCCTATGA
This sequence comes from Wolbachia endosymbiont (group E) of Neria commutata, assembly GCF_964026735.1. Lineage (NCBI taxonomy): Bacteria > Pseudomonadati > Pseudomonadota > Alphaproteobacteria > Rickettsiales > Anaplasmataceae > Wolbachia > Wolbachia endosymbiont (group E) of Neria commutata. Next base: position 177,576 of record NZ_OZ034692.1, on the reverse strand, counting down.
ATTAACGCTTCTTTAACTATTTCTGGACCACTGAACTCTGGCATTACTACATCAGTGATTATAAGATCTATATGCTGGCTTTTTTTACTGATTATTTCCAATGCCTTGCTGCCCATGCTAGCTTCCATTACATCAAATCCTTTTCTTCTAAGAGCTTTAGTGGTGAATTCTCTTACTGAATCCTCGTCTTCAATTAATAAAATTATACCGTCACTTTTAATCTCATTTACCACCGGTTTTTCTATTTGCTCGCCTTCTTCCTCTCTATCATACTCATCCAATACATAAACCATAGGAAGGAATATGCTAAATTTAGTGCCACTCTTCACTTTACTAGCAACATAAATATACCCTTCGGTTTGCTTAATAATTCCATATACAGTAGATAGGCCGAGGCCTGTGCCAGAAGTAATATCTTTAGTAGAAAAAAATGGATCAAATATTTTCTCAATGATATCACTGGGTATACCACATCCAGTATCAATTACCTCAATTACAACGTAATTTCCATGTTCAATTGCTTCCTTATCTGGAGAAAGCATACTCTGAGGTGTAGCATTCAATGAATCGATCTTTTGATTAAAGGTTTGTATGGTTAATTCTCCGCCATTTTCCATAGCAGCACTAGCATTAATTGCTAAGTTAATTATCACTTGCTCTAATTGTCCTTGGTCAGCTCTAACAGCACCCAAATCTCCATCATAATAAGTAGTAAATTTTATATTCTCACCTATTAACCTTTTTATCATCTCGCAAAGATTGGCTATTGTGCTATTTACATCGATAATTTTTGGCTGCATGGTCTGTCTTCTTGAAAAAGCAAGTAACTGCCTAACTAAATTTGATCCACGCTTCGCATTTTGTTGTATTTGTATTATATCTCCAAAAGACGGGTCACCGGCTGAGTGTTGTAGTAAAAGCAAATCAGAAAACCCTATTATTCCAGTTAATATGTTATTAAAATCATGTGCAATTCCGCCTGCAAGCTGTCCTATAGCTTGCATCTTTTGATAATGCTCAAGCTTAATCTCTAGATTTTTGTGCTCAGTGTTATCAATCAAATAACAAAGTATGAACATCGTTCTATTATGAAGAAATTTATTAAAATATATTTTCATGTCATTATCATTGTTAAGCTGTACATCAAAGGACGCATTATTTACTCTATTACTCAAAAAATATTCACTTATTTTTTTATGATAGTCGTTTGATATTAACGTAAAGATTGAATTATTATCTGGTCCAGCAAGCTTTATTAGTGCCGTATTTTTCTTTATAAAATTGCCGTTTGTATCACATTGTGCAATAGCAATTGATGAATTTGCAAAACATGGGTGTAATTGATAATCAGTAATATTTGATTCGGCAGGTGTAATGAAGCCATGTATATAGTTATGATTATACTTATCACAAAATATGGCAGTGCTCATATAAGCCTTGAATGGTGCGCCGTTTATAGTAAAAAATAGAATTTCATTACCGGTTGTTGTATTACTATATTTAGATTGGGATATAAAATCATTGATTGAGCTGCCCTTTTCAAATTTTTTCAGTTCAAATATGTCTAAAAATCTTTTATTTACAGATAAAATTACCCCTTTAGCATTTGCAATATAAGTTCCTATTCTATGTTTTTCTATTAATTCTTCATATACCTGCTCCTTATTCATTTGTGTTGCTTTTAACACAAAATACCCATGTGGCCTTGCTATTGGTGCTAACGATAAATTTAAAAATTCATTACTATTTATAGCAACCTGAGGATTATCTGGTATTGGTTCAAAGAGCAAAAGGAAGTTAGACACTCTATTTTTCTTGCTTAAGGCAATACATATCTGTACAGAAGAATTATTCTTTAGTGCGTGATAAAGTGCTTTTTTGTCTTTTTCTGAAACATCTCCCGCTTCAAGGATCTTGCCGAGCGTAACGTCATCATCTATATGGTCTTTAAATCTTTCATAGAATCTTGCATCAGCATAAATAACATCTTCATTCTTATGTAAAATAAGACAAAATTCTGTATTATGATTTAGTGCATTTGCAAATATTGCATTTTGAAATTCTATGGTATTTAGCAGATACCTGTAGCGTTTTACATTATATATTATAAAGAGAATCATTAGAGCGCTTACTAATAAATTAATCTCTATATTAGTATGTTGATCGTATATATCAAAAAAGTAGAGTGCTGATATTACTACTGGAGGTAGGAGCATAATAATTGCCATTACGACAATTGACATTCCATAATTTCTTAATATGAAATCAACTCTGTTCTCTTTTTTGCTATCTATGTATCTTTTACTCATTGTGCCTACAAAAACGTTTTATTATATTTATTTAATTGTTATAGATTAATTAATATCACTGATAGGTATGCTACTATAACTTTATATTAAATATCATGTGCTGTTTATCAAAAATATTAATAAAAGTAAACATCTAGTTAACAAAAATTATGGAAAAACAAAAAGAACAAGCTTTTGAATGGTTTTGTGCACTAAGAGATAAAATCATAGAGTCTTTCTTATCAATCGAAAAACAATCATCCATAGAGCCCAAAATTGAAAAAAGAAAGTGGGACCGTCCAGGTGGTGGTGGTGGTGAATCTACAATTATTTATGGTAAGATTTTTGAGAAAGTTGGTGTGAACGTTTCAAAAGTGCATGGAAAATTTGCGAATTCAGTTATCCATGAGGTTCCTGGTGCAAGTGAAAGTAATGGAGAGTTTTGGGCAAGTGGCATATCTTTAGTTTCTCATATGCAATCACCTCTTGTTCCTGCAGCACATATGAACACAAGGCTAATATACACCTCAAAACAATGGTTTGGCGGAGGAATGGATTTTACTCCAGTATATAAAAATGAAGAAGATTGTAAGTATATTTATGAGACAATAAAAACAACATGTGATGAATTCGATACTGAGTATTATCCAAAATTTAAAGAGCAATGTGATACCTACTTTTTCTTAAAACACAGAAAAGAGCCACGTGGCATCGGTGGTATTTTCTATGATAATCTGAATTCTGGTAATTGGAAAAATGATTTTGAATTTACAAAAGCAGTAGGCAAAACCTTCTTGGAAATTTATTCGCATATCATACATAAACATATGCAAAAACCTTGGACAAAAGAACAACGAGAAGATCAGCTAATAAAACGTGGCAGATATGTAGAATTCAATCTGCTATATGATCGTGGTACAAGGTTTGGTTTAATAACTGATGGAAATCCAGATGCAATCATGATGTCAATGCCACCGCTTGTTAGGTGGTTGTAAAAATAGTTCAAAGGTGGAACAAAGTTATGATGGAAGTAAGAGAGTTAAAGGTAGAAAGAGGCATATAATCACCGATACTCAGCTTTGTGCTTAATTGCTTTGTCAAAGCTGCAAATGAAAGGACAGAGGTCGAGTAAAAAATAGCATTAGATAACATAAAGAAAAAATATAGTAAAACTTCCATATTGTAAAATTGATCTAATCACAAGATCCGAGTAAGCTATTTTGCCTGGCTTCTAATATTTTTACATTCACTATTTTATCTTTATACTTCCCTTCCGTGTCATTAATGCATACCGATTGCATATACTTGCTTTTGCCAATAATTTGGTCTTGATGTTTACCTTTTTTATCACTAAACAATACAGGTATAGTTTTACCTACCGTATTTTGGTTAAATTCTAGTTGTTGTTCGCTGATTAATTTCTGTAAACGAAGCAAGCGCTCTGCTTTAACTTCTTCTAGCACTTGATCTTTTCTTTCAGCACCTGGTGTTCCTGGTCTTGGGCTATATTTGAAGCTATAAGCTTGAGCGTACTTGATTTTTTCTACCAATTTTATGGTTTCCTCAAAATCTTTTTCGGTTTCTCCAGGAAAACCAACTATGAAATCAGAGGAAAACTCTATTTCAGGATTCAGCTTGCAAAATTTATCTATTATTTCAAAATATTCCTCTGCAGTGTGTTTTCTGTTCATTGCGCGCAATATTTTATCGGAACCAGATTGCACAGGCAGGTGAATAAATGGCATGAGCTTGGGCTCTTCGAAATGTGCAAGGTAGAGAGATTCATTCATATCGCGCGGATGAGAAGTTGTATAGCGTATTCTTTCCAGCTTTTCAATTTTAGCAATATGGGTAATTAATTTTCCTAAATCCCAGACTTCTCCTTCACACTCTCCATGATAGGCATTAACATTTTGACCAAGCAGAGTAATTTCCTTCGCGCCATTTGCAACCAGTTTCAATGCTTCACGGAATATCTCATTTACTGGCCGTGAATATTCAGCCCCGCGAGTATAAGGTACTACGCAGAACGTGCAAAATTTATCACAACCTTCCTGTATAGAAAGGAATGCAGACGATCCTTGACTATTGCCATAACACTCATTTGGCAACTTATCAAACTTTGCCATCTCAGGAAAATCAGTATTGATTAGATGACCTTTACTTCTGCTTGCTTTCACTATCAGCTCTGGTAAAGCAGCAATGCTTTGCGGACCAACAACAATGTCAACAAATGGAGTCCTCCTAAACACTTCCTCACCTTCTGCCTGCGCAACACATCCAGCCACTACTATGGTAACATCTTTCTTTTTTTGTGATGAATGAATCTTTCCGAGCTCTGAATAAAGTTTTTCTGCTGCTTTTTCTCTAATATGGCAGGTATTGAGTATCACTAAATCAGCTTTATCTGCGTCGCTAACAATATTAAAGCCCAGAGGTTTGATTATATTTTCCATTAAAATGGAATCATAGACATTCATCTGACAACCGTAAGTTTTAATATATAAGCCTTTCATGTTATTTAAATTTAATTTCTTATATAATATGTCAAAACTCAATGCCGATCTACAATATTACATTTTTTGCACTCAAACTCGCACAAATCATTAATGATGCACGTTTCACATGAAGGTCTCTGTGCTTTACAGATATATCTCCCATGTAGAACTAACCAGTGGTGAGCATAAAGTAGGTATTTTTCTGGTATAACATTTAAGAGAGATTGCTCTGTTTTCAATACATCTTTTTCTGCTACAAGGCCAACTCTATTGCTCACTCTAAAAACATGAGTGTCAACTGCTAAAGTTGGTATGCCGAGCCCTGAATTTAAAAAGACATTAGCACTTTTTCTTCCTACTCCCGGCAAAGATATTAAATCGTGAAAATCTGTAGGTACTTTACTGTCATACCGTTCCACCAATATTTTACTAAGCTCGATTACATTTTTTGCTTTAGTATTATATAAGCCAATACTACTTATACGTTTTCTTAGCTCATTTTGCCCAAAGTTCAGCATCTTTTCCGGACTATCTACAACTTTAAATAGTTCTTTTGTAATTTTATTAACGCTTACATCAGTTGTCCGTGCCGATAGAACGATTGCAACCAGCAATGTAAAATGGTTGACATAATTTAGCTCTATTTTTGGTGTAGAGTTTGATTGCTGAAACCTTTCAAATATCAGTCCTACTTTTTCTGCGTTCATACATAGAACTAAAAACTTATACTATACTGGAATATCTTGCTGTGTAAATTTAATGTCCCTCTTCTTTTAAAAAAGTTCTATTCAAATCTCAAAAAAATTGGTGCTGGTTTAGGTAATGCGATGCCCGAACTTATGGATATATTGCATAAAGATTCTAAATCACGTTGTTTTTGGGGAATTCGCAGTCGATCCAGTATCATCTCTGCTGATTTTGGAACGATCGGCTGCAACAAAATACCGATTATTCTTATATATTCTAGTAATTTATAAACCACTAAATTCATACGCTCTTTGTTGTTTTTACTTAATACCCAAGGTGCACTCTTATCTATGTATGCATTAGCCTCAGATGATAAATTAATGATCAAAAGTATAATGTGACTGAATTCATACCTGGAAAGGTGACTCATCACTTGTTCTAGTATAGATTTGCGATTTGGCAAACTTTCATCACCTTGAAGTAATTTTTGGTCGATTGTGGGAACAATACCAGAGCATTGCTTATGTAAAAATGAAATCGTCCTTTGTACTAGATTACCGATGTTGTTTGCAAGTTCTGAATTTATTCGGCTGATCATATTTTTCTTACTGAAATTGCCATCTTGACCAAAGCTTGCTTCTCTAAGAAGGAAATAACGTAGTTGATCAACACCAAACTCTGTTGCCAGACCAATCGGATCTATAACGTTTCCAAGAGATTTGGATATTTTTTCTCCTTCATTTAACCACCAGCCATGAACTGCAATTTGTTTTGGTAATGGTACATCTACAGCAAGGAGAATTGCTGGCCAATAGACAGCATGAAAGCGTAATATATCTTTACCGATAACATGAACATTAAAACAGTCTTCATTTGCCCAAAACTGCTTATATTCATTATCTTCAATCTCAGGAAAATTTACTGATGTAATATAGTTAGTTAATGCATCTATCCATACATAAATCACATGCTTATCATTTTCTGGTACTTTTATTCCCCAGTTAAAACTAGTACGAGAGATTGATAAATCAGTAAGTCCTGATTTTACAAATGATATAACTTCATTTTTTCTGCTCTCTGGAAAAATAAAATTTGGCTGATTTTGATATAGTTCAAGTAATTTGTCCTGCCAATTTGATAAGCGAAAAAAATAACTCTCTTCTTTCACCCATTCAACTTCAGCACCAGTTGGTGCTTTGCCATTTATTAATTCTGATTCTGGGTAAAATGCTTCATCACGAACTGAATACCAGCCTGAGTAAGAATCCAAATATATCTGTCCTCTTTTTTCTAATCTATTCCACAATGCTATCACTGCTTTTTCATGACGTTCTTCTGTAGTGCGAATAAAATCGTCATATTGAAAATTCATGAATTCAGCTAATTCTTTAAACGAAACACTTACTTCATCTGTAAATTCTTTTGGCTCCATTCCCCTTGCTTTGGCCGCTTTTTCGATCTTTTGTCCATGCTCATCTGTGCCTGTAGTAAATTTGACATTTTTTCCAGCTAATTTCATGAATCTTGCCACCACATCACAAAGAAGAGAGGTATATGCATGACCAATATGTGGCTTATCATTTACATAATATATTGGTGTGGTGATATAAAAGCTCTTAGATTGATCCATATTTTAAGTAACGAGAACTTTAATGTACTTATACTGGCAAGAAAAATCAACTTTTCTGTACAAACCTCTATTTTTTAATATATTTGCCATACTTGAATATTAAATCCAGATCTTTTATATGGAGGTATGTACTAACATGAGTATAATCAATGTGCCGTTACCAAGACTCGAACTTGGGACCTCGTCATTACCAATGACGTACTCTACCACCTGAGCTATAACGGCGTACTTATATATTATGATAATAATGAATAATACAAAAAAGAATAAACAAAAAGAAGAGGAGAAAAAAAGATTAGCGAAAGCTTTGAAACAAAATATTCTAAAAAGAAAAAAACAGCAACAGAGTAGACATAATGCCAGAACTACCGGAAGTGGAAGTAATATCTAATTTCTTGCGTAATAGAGTCAAAGATAAGCAGATTAGCAATGTTATAGTTAATAATTGGAGTTTACGTGCGCCAATAACAAGTAATATCGATGATTTGCTAAAAAATAAAATTATAAACGATATCAAGCGCAGAGGTAAATATATAATCTGTAACACAGACAGTAATATGGCTGTAATTATGCATCTTGGTATGAGCGGAAAACTTATCTATACTGAATATAATCAAGTGCAGAATAAACATGACCACGTGACATTCTTATTTTCTGATAATACCTCAATAATTTTTAATGATCCAAGAAGATTTGGTTTAGTTGTTGTGTTAAATAAAGAACAAGAAATAAATTTTTTCAATCATTTAGGAATAGAACCTCTCACAGATGAATTTAATGGAAACTATTTACAGAAGTTATTAAAAAATAAAAAAGTGAATATAAAATCAGCATTAATGGATAATAAAATAATAGTTGGAGTGGGCAACATATATGCTTCTGAGAGTTTATTTAGAGCTCGCATATCCCCACTCAGGTTAGCACAAGACTTATCACGTAGAGAATGCGAAAAACTTGCTGCTGCAATAAAAAATACTCTTGAATGTGCAATCACTGCAGGCGGTTCAACACTGAAAGATTATGTGCAACCATCAGGGTCTGTTGGGTATTTTCAAAATAGTTTTTATGTATATGGCAAGGCGCAAAAACCTTGCAAAATTTGCAATAACGCCATAACACTTGTACAACAAAGTGGTCGTAGTACTTATTTCTGCAATGTATGTCAGAGTTAAAGTTTTATTAACATCAATTTTTGATTAAAAAGCATGCTTGAAAAAGATCCAATTGATTTGTTTGCAAAGTGGTATAAAGAAGTACTGAGTTCATCATGTAAAGAGCCAGCTGCAATGACACTAGCCACTTGTAGCAAAAATTGTATTCCATCTGCAAGAATCGTGTTATTAAAAAAGTATAGCAAAGAAGGTTTCGTGTTCTTCACCAATTTAAATAGTAGAAAGGGAAAAGAATTAACTGAAAATCCTAGAGCTGCATTAATATTTCATTGGATAGAATTTTCTCAGCAGGTGCGAATTGAAGGAGACATTAAACTTCTGGGGAGTGGCAAAGCTGACGAATATTTTTCCTCTCGTGCACGTGATAGTCAAATTAGTGCGTGGTGCTCAAAACAATCTAGTGTTTTAAAAAATTGGCAGGATTTTGAACAAGGTATTGAATTAAAAAGTAGGGAATTTCATGATCAAAAAATTCCTCGTCCTGATTTTTGGGTAGGGTTTTGCGTGATACCAAAAGTAATCGAATTTTGGCAAGAAGGTAAATATAGGAGACATATTAGATTTAGATACACCTTCGTCGAGAGAGATAATTGGAAAGTAGAACAATTGTATCCTTAATTGTATAATACTTCTCACTTGGCTGCGTTTTCCAAAATTGGTTTAATCTTTTCGAATTTCTCACGACTTATGTCACTTGGGTGGGAATTTCTCATAGTATATATTTTTTACATATTAGACCTCTTTCGAAACTAGCATAAAGCCAAAAAAGGTCTATAATGAGGGTTTTGAGGTGAGGAAAAATGAAGTATGAAACAGTGAATAATTTGTCAGAATCTTTCCATAAAATAAGAAAAAATTGGGAAATAGCCTAAAACTATTTCCCTCGAATTAAACTATAAATGAGCAGCTTTTGGCATTGTTGGACAGCAAAGTGCCACATGTTTCAAATTAGGTAATGGTACTGGATAATCATCATAAGAACAAGCTGATTCATCTGTTTGATTAATGTACTTATTAACTATATTACAACCCTTTGCAGGGTCATTTATATCACTAACAAAAACATCTTCTCTTAGATTTGTAAGACCAAAATTCTCCTTAGCTCTCTCTTGAGAAGTTTTAAACATATTCTCTGCTTGATCTAACTTATTATCTAGTATAAGCCATGGATCGACAGGATTAGCAGATGGTGAAACAGGATTATTACGATCCTTAACATTACTAATAGAGCTGTTAATACGAGATAAAGCATTGGACCGATAAAACATTGAGCAAGTAGGCCCGCAAATCCAAACGTAGCTCCAATTCCAATTCCCAATACTTGTCTTGGACTAAACCATCCACTTCCTATTTGTTTAGGTGCTTCAACAGGTCGGACATTAGGTGCACTTTCTGCTGAAATATTTTCAAACAAGCTCTCAAGATACATATCACCATCTTCTTCTACTGCACTTGTTTGTTTTTTCGCTCTACGTTCTTGATGTATCTGCTGACTATCTACATCAGAATTAATGATGAATTTATTCTTAGCCTCTATCTTTCTTGCTTTTTTAGCAAGTTGATCTTTCATCTCAGAAATAACAACATCCTTTCCAGCAAGCTGCTCGTTCACACAAGAAATTACCACATCTTTATCTTTTACCTCTTTTGCCTTCTCAGCCAATTGAGTTTCTTGCTCAGCAATAGCTTTGTTTTTACTAATTGCTTTATATGAAAGTGTGATGGCTAAAAGAGAAAACACAGCACAAAATGCAATTATTGGAAGAGTCAAATTTAAAACTGCAATTGAAGTTGCAATTGGAGCTAAGAGCTGAACATGAGGAGCTACAGCTAATACTCCAGATGCTAATAAGGCTAAAGTAGCTATGCCACCCGATATATAATATGAGGCATTATACTTGTTATTTGACATTTATTACCTCACGTAAATATATTAATAGGTCAATATTAGCATAAATTAACAAGCAGAGTCAAACTAATTTTGGCATATTGATAGATTTTAGAATAAGGAAATTACAATAGAAATGTTATAGACGTATAGTCCCATAACTCCTCCGTTGATGGTAACTTCCCATATATCATACCAACGTACTCTGGGACTGTATAATCACTTGCTTGGAAAAGTACTGTAGATCCTGCTAATTTTGGCTTTATGATAGATTTGAAAAAAATCTATTAACTCTGACATCGATTTTATTTTTCAGGAATAGGGGAACCCTTATCTGTATCAATTCTATAGAACTTGACAATACATGATAGCATTGGTATGCTGAAATGTAAACTTATGTGAGGTAATTATGGTTAGTGATAAAGTGAAGCATCAATATGCATTTTGTGCTTCAGCTGTTTCATTGTTAGTTGGGTTGTCGTTAGTCACAGTTGCATTTATGATAAATTCTGCAATTACTCCAATTATTTTAGTTGCAGGAGGGGTTTTAACTTTTTTGTCTCCGTTACAAGCGATAGAAAGTTACTCGTTTCTACAAAATAGCGAAAAACCCGTGAGTAAAGTTAAAAACTATTTACCTGGTAAGCCGGAAAGTAAGCTTTTTATAGAAAGGATTCTTGAGCCATTTGTTGAAGTTTTTGGTAAGAACAAAAGAGCTGACTAAGTTTGAAACGTAGAAACATTTCACTTGTATCTTTTACCTATCCATTGTGCTAACCCAAGAAGTATTTTTTTGCAAACTGACCAATTTGGGAAAATAAGAATGGTTTATTAAAGCATTTTTTTACTTTTCATTGTATATTTCTCAACATATTATCTTTAAGTACTAATAATTAACAACTATGGCATTATTAATAGTGGAGTCACCTGCGAAAGCAAAGACAATAGGTAAATATTTGGGTAAAGAGTTTAAAGTAGCTGCATCTTTTGGACATGTAAGAGATCTGCCAGCAAAAAACGGGTCTGTAGATACGAATAATGATTTTGCTATAAAGTATGAAATCATTGAAAAAGCAGAAAAGTATGTAGAACAGTTAGTAAAAGCGGCAAGCAAAACAGCAGACATATACCTTGCAACAGATCCAGACAGAGAAGGAGAAGCAATAGCTTGGCATGTGGTAGAGGCATTAAAGGAAAGGAAAGCAATCAGTAACAAGAATAACGTTTATAGAGTAGTCTTTAATGAAATCACCAAAAAAGCGGTGCAAGAAGCAATAAAGAATCCACGAGAGATAAATATGGACTTAGTGCGTGCGCAGCAAACGCGCAGAGCTTTGGACTATCTTGTAGGGTTCAATATATCACCATTATTGTGGACAAAATTATCAGGTAGTAAATCTGCAGGGCGTGTGCAGTCTGTTGCATTAAAACTTATATGCGAACGAGAAGATGAAATTAGTAAGTTTGTATCGCAGGAATATTGGAACATAAAAGCAGAAATGCAAAACAACAAAAACGAAGCTTTTTTTGCTATGCTAAGCCACTACGATAATAAGAAGCTAGAAAAATTTGATATTAAAAATGAGGAAGAAGCAAAAGACTTGGTCAAGGAAATTGAGTCAAGGCAATATGCTGTAAAAACAATAGAGCGCAAGCAGGTCAAGAGAAACCCACTTCCTCCATTTATTACTTCCAGTCTCCAGCAAGATGCAGTAAACAAGCTGCACTTTTATGTAAAAAACGTTATGCGCATAGCTCAAAATTTATATGAAGGTATTGATATTGGTGGAGAAACCGTTGGGCTAATAACTTACATGCGTACAGATGGGTTTTACATTGCGAATGAGGCTATAAGCTCAATTAGGAAATCGATTAAGTCATTATATGGCGATAAATACCTGCCGCAGTCTCCTCGTCAATATGTTAAAAAAGTCAAAAATGCTCAGGAAGCGCATGAAGCGATCCGCCCAACTGATATCAACAGAACACCAAGCAGCATTAAGGACTACTTAACACCAGAGCAGTTTAAACTATATGATTTAATCTGGAAAAGAACCATAGCAAGCCAGATGGAATCGGCAATACTCGATCAAGTGGTAGTCGAAATTAGCTCAACTGATCAGAAAGTAATTCTGCGAGCAAATGGGTCAAGTATATTGTTTGATGGTTTTTACAAAGTCTATCAAGATAACATAGATGATACAAATGAAGGCCTGCTACCAATCATGAAAGAAGGGGAAGCATGTAAGCTTATTTCAGTTGATCCGAAACAACATTTCACTCAACCCTCTCCACGTTACAGTGAAGCAAGTATCGTCAAAAAAATGGAGGAAATCGGTATAGGCCGTCCATCAACCTATGCAGCAATTATTTCGGTATTACAGGATCGTGAGTACGTCACACTGGATAACAAAAGATTTATTCCAAGCAGTCGCGGTAAAATGGTTACTATATTTTTGAAATCATTTTTTCATCGTTACGTAGAATATGATTTCACGGCACTAATGGAAGAAAAGCTTGATTTAATCTCAAACGGGAATGAAGACTGGAAGAGGGAACTAAGCAATTTCTGGGTGCCATTTTTTGATAATGTAAATTCTGTCAAGAAAATGACACATGATGAGGTTTTCAGTGGCATTCATGATTTGGTGATTGATTGGTTTTGCTCAGAGGAAGGAAAAAAATATGTTGATACAAAATGCCCAGTTTGCTCGGATGGAATATTGAAATTGAACTTTGGGCGAGGTGGAGTATTTCTTGGATGCTCTAACTATCCTACATGCAACAATACAAAAGAAATTGTGAATACTAATGAAGTCTCAGAATATCCAAAAAGTTTAGGTGTAGATGATGTAACTGGACAAGAAGTATTGATCAAAAAAGGTCCTTACGGCCTTTATGTACAGCTGAGTAGTGAATCAGAAAAGAAAAAAATAGTTTCTATACCAAAAGATATAAATGTCAACGATGTTGATATGAATATTGCAACTAAACTACTCTCCTTACCAAAAGTGATCGGAGAGCATCCCGAAACTGGAAAAGAAGTAAAAGTCGGTCTTGGGCGTTTTGGATATTATATTTTTTATGATGGTAAATACTTCTCTCTCAAAAAAAGCTTCAATGAGGTGCTGAGCACCAACTTAAATGAAGCTGTACAAATTATTGCAAATAGCCCGCGTAAAGAGCAGAAGTCTCTTGGGGTGAATGAAAAGGGAAAAGAAATTTTTATCTGCAAAGGCAGGTACGGATTCTATATAAAATGTGATAAAACAAATGTTGCTTTAGGCAAGGATATAGACGTTGAAAGCATAGATTTGAAGGAGGCTCTAGAGTTAATTAAGAATAAAAAGGCGAGTAAATAGCTTTTTATTAGAAAAAATGCTTGCAAGTTCAATCACAAGTATATACATTGGCATTTTAATAGTGAAGGTAAAATTATGTTAAGCAATACAAATAAAGAACTTTTTCGTTTCATTAAAAAGAATAGCTATTCTGAGGTGCTTAAATGTCTTGAGAATGGTGCTAATGTTGATACAAGAGACGGTCAAGGTCGAACTGCATTACATATTGCTGCTACTTCTCAAAAGAATAATTATGATATAGCTGAACTTCTTTGTATGAAAAGTGCTAATGTTAATGCAATAGACAATCAAGGTCAAACTGCGTTACATCTTGCTGCTCTCTATGGCAACTCTAATATGGTAACTTTGCTTTTGAACTCTGGAGCTGATATTCATATCAAAGATAAGCATGGCAAAACTGCATTAGACATTGCCGTTTCTTCTCGTCACTTTGGTATAGCTAAATCTCTTGATTATAAAGATAGCCAAGGTCAAAAATTATTACATCGTTTAGCTTCGTCTAGAAAATCCCCTGAACTTGAATCTCTTTTGAATGAATATGAGTATGGAGGCGGGTATTATGATATTATTAATGAACAAGATAAAAACGGTCGAACTCCATTACACCTTGATTCTTCTGCTGGGTACAATTGTGTAGTTACGCGTCTTTTGGATTATGGTAGTGAGCGTGAACACAATAGAGCTAACCTTGATGCCAAAGACAATAATGGACGAACTCCATTACATCTTGCTACCTCTGCTGGTAACTCTGGTACAGTTAAACTTCTTTTGGAGCATAGCAGTAAGGATCATAGAGCCAATATTTATGCCAAAGACAACCAAGGTCAAACTGCATTACATCATGCTGTTTCTGCTGAAAACACCGATATGGTGAAACTTCTTTTGAAAAAAGGAGCTAAGATTAATGTTAAAGATACTGAAGGCAAAACTGCATTGCATCATGCTGTTTCTGCTAAAAACACCGATATGGTGAAACTTCTTTTGAAAAAAGGAGCTAAAGTTAACGTCAAGGATAATGGTGATAAAAAACCAATTTCTTTTGCTAATGATAATAAAGAAATAATTGATTTACTTGAAAAAACACCACGCAGCTGTATTGCTAGAATTATGATAAAGATTATACAACAACCTTATAAGCCTTTCGGGCCCCTTTAGGCACTATCTTAGGCGTAGATTTATCAAAATATCTACGCCGTTGACGCAGTGTACAGTTAACCAGAAGTACAGAAGATGGGGTAATAGTTGACGCATCTTTAAGAGCATCTTCAGTAATATATTTTTACAAAGTATAATCCAAAAGGGGGTGCTGTAACCCCAGCAGCACTTCTTTTGCATTGGTTTAATACGTTCAGCATTTCTTGTGGGTTAGTTCTATTTTTCCAAATTCAACCAAAGTGCCTACAATAATCCTCACTTGATTGTGTAAAAAGGATAAGGCAGACATTTTAATATATATATGATTCTCATTTTGGATAATATCTATATCATCAATTGTTCTCACAGGATTTGTAGCTTGACAATCTTTTGAGCGAAAACTTGAAAAATTATGCTTTCCAAGTAGATGTTTAGCTGCTGCTCGCATAATATCCACACCAAGAGGGTTAAATACTTGCCACACATAACCAGCTTCCAGAGCTGCAGGAGCATAACGATTAGTTATTTTGTATTCATAATGTCTTTTTTTTGCTGAAAACCGTGCATGAAAGGTATCGTCGACAACTTCTGCATTAAGTATAGCTATAGGAGTTGATTTTAAATGATAATTTATTGCATTTCTTATTCTATAAAGCTCAAATTCTCTTTGCATATCAAAATGAGCGACTTGCCCTAAAGCGTGAACTCCCGCATCAGTTCTACCACCGCAGCATAAAGTAACTTTCTCACCACTAAAATTAAATATAGCATTTTCTATAGTTTCTTGTATTGAGTTAACAGAATGCTGCTGTTTCTGCCAACCAAAAAAACTACTGCCATTATACTCTATAGTTATTTTGTACCGCACTGCACTATGTCAATAAATCTACTATTTTCTATCTTAACATAATTTAGTGTATTATTAATAGAGTCAATTTTTAAGAATTTTTGATATGTTATAAACAGTTTTGAGGCAGTGCCAAAGAAAAATTAAAAAGTGCTTGACAGGAAAAAACGAGTGTTATATAGCACTATCATCTCTCATTTTATCCCGCTTAACTTTAACCATTGAGTTAAGTAAGGAAAAGCCCATGTGTGGTGCAGCTAAGTTGTGCCACACTACTTTTGCCCTTGTTTTTTTAACAGATAAAGTTTTCTTCATATAGAAGTGACAATAGATTGTCATCTGTCATTCCAGCGCGTAACGCTGGGATCCAGTAAACCTTATTTATTTAACTATACAAATCTAATTTTATTTTTAAAGGAGGCTATTATGTCACTAACTGATATCGCTCACCGTATTAATGAACTATCTTTATCATGGGAGCAATTTAAATTAATAAATGATCGCAGACTAAAAGAAGTTGAAAGCAAAGGACGTGCTGACTCTGCAACAATTGAGCAACTATGCAGGGTAAATAATGCCATTGATGGCTGCAAAGAGCGTCTAGATCTTATCGAAACAGCAGTTCAACGCCCAGAAGTCAATACAGATTTTAGTACAAGCGATAAATACTTTACAGATTATATCCGCAAGGGAATGTCAAACGGCTTATCACAGAAAACTCTTACTGGAGATAGTAATGAGATAGGAGGATACCTTGTTACTTCGCATATTTTAAAACGTATAAATAAATGTGTGACTGATTCATCTCCAATGCGGCAAATATGCTCCACTCAAAAAATATCTACTGAGACATTAGATTACATTATAGAAAATTGTGATCGCGCTGATGCCGGTTGGAGTGGCGAAACAATCGAGGATCGAGGTGACAATGGAAATAAGTCAAAATATGATTTTAACAGTGACACTGAGACACCTAAAATCCAAAAAATTCGCATCACAACCTATGAGTTATATGCTCAACCACAAATATCACAAAAATTACTTGATGATGCATTTGTTGACGTTGAAAGTTGGTTAGTAGAAAAAATTGTTGAGACTTTTAGTACAAAAGAAAATGAAGCTTTCATCAAGGGTGATGGCACTTTTCAGCCCAAAGGGATTTTATCTTACAATGATGGAACCAGCTATGACGAAATAGATCAGGTGAAAAATGATAAGTTGGACAGTGATGCCATAACGATATTATATTATTCTCTGAATGAGTATTATTCTAAAAATGCATCATTTCTAATGAATAGAAGCACGCTTAAGGATGTTAGGCTACTTAAATCTGAGTCCGGTCAGTATCTCTGGCAACCAAGCTTGTCACTTGAAACACCAGACACTCTAATGGGCGTTCCAGTATACCAATCTGCTGATATGCCACCAACACCTACTGCACAACAAAGTCAAGATGGTAATTGGCTTCCTATCATTGCAGTAGCAGATTTTAAGCAGGCTTATAAAATTGTAGATAGCAGGGGAATGAAAATATTAAGAGATCCTTATACTAATAAACCGTATATTAGATTTTTTATCACTAAGCGGGTAGGTGGAGAGGTTGTCAATACCAATGCTATTAAGTTGTTAAAAATCATGAAAACTTCATAAATCTTCCACTTATAATTATTTTACTCCATTTTAAGGTGTAATTCAGCATAATTTCTATTTTTAAGGGAAGTATGTTGACAAGTTATAATTTGCATGTAATAATTAACTTAGCTTAATTGATTATTAATTTAAAGGAGTAAAATATGGCAAAAGAAACAACAAACAAAAAGACTTTGTGGGGTCGTTTTAAAAGCTGGCTTGCAGGAACTTGGCTAGGGAGAGCTTGGAGTAAGGTTTGGAATACTGTTAAAGGCTGGTTTTCTAGTAATGGTGCAACTAAAGCAAGTGATGGTCAACCAGAGGCTAAAACTAAAGATAACGGTAAGGATAATGGACCTAAAGTATCTCAAGATAAGAGTGAAGTTGCTTCACCTGCTGCATCTGTTGCCGAAGAACCTGCTAAACCAACGCCAGTTACGGTTCCGCAACCTGGACATGCAGGACCTGATAATGGTGATAAGTCCTTTGATATGAAGGAAACTAATCAAAACCCTGTTCAATCTGATTCAACGCCACTTACTCAACCACGGGTACCTGAAGTTGAAAAATTTTCTGGGAAAATTACTGTTTACTCAGATGGAAAAAATGAGGTAGAATTAAAGTTAAATGTAGGCAAACATTTTGATACATTGACAAAATGGAAAAATCCAGCTACTCCTAAGCAATTTTGTGTATTTATAAAACTTAGTGGTAAGATATTATATATCACTGGCCGTTATAGCTCAAGGACAGGGGTAGGTGGCAACGTCGTAGCTATAAATTCAGTAGGAATTGATGGCACTGGAACTGTGTGCAATGTTAATGACCTAAAAGGAATGAAAGATCTGTTAGGTTTAAATGAAACAACAGCAGAGGTTAAGGCTGAGATATATAAAGAGGCTAAAGCTGCAGAGACTGAAGCTAAAACACCTGCACCTGATGTAAATGGTGGAAATTCAAGCTCAAAAGCTGTTAAATCTAGCAAAGAACAACCAGATGAGGGCCAAGAACATGGGTCTGTAGCATCTGAAAACCCTGCACCTAAAGCTGCACTTGCAGACTCTTCATCTGAAGAAGAGGTGTATGAGTACTCCGGTGAATTTCAGGAATTATTGAAAAAGAATTCTAAAGTTGAAAGCCATGAACCTGCTGCAATTGGTGAAACACAAGCACCACTTAAGGAGGTCGTCGATACACCTGAGAAACAATCTGAAGGTGAGGATAAGGGCCAAGAACATAGGCTTGAAACCCCTGAAGATCAAGATAATGGTCAACAAGCGAAGGAAGATGCAGCCTCTGTAGGTGATGATGAAAAGCGAGACCCAGAAGCTGCTAACCCTAGCAATGCACCACCAGCACCAATTGGAGGTGAGAGTGCGGAAGGTAGCCAAGAACATGTGGATGAAGTATCTGGAAGTCAAGGTGAGGATCAACGAGAAGCATGGCAGGAAGTTGAAAGCAACTCTGAACCTGCTGCAAATGGTGGGGCACCATTCTCACAAACTACTTGTCCAAAACCAGAACATGTTCCTACTACTAATGGTAAACCTAGAACATAATCAATATAACAAACTTTTCAAAAAGGAGCATCTCTTCAGGTGTTCCTTTTTTTATATACACACAAACAATTAATCAGATAGAATTATGAACACAGTTTTTTTGTTCTGATGCTTTTCAACTCTATAGTTCTAGGATTAAATTTTGTCTGTTTATTATTATTTTCATACATCATCATAAGAAAGAATAGAAGACTAAATGAGGAAAAAATCAAATCGGCAAATCTTGAGGGTGATTTAGTTAAATTAGAACATGAATTTCAGAAAGCGAAACAAACTTTGCTCGAAAGAGATGAGGAAATAGTAGATTTCAGAATTAGAAAAGCAGAACTTGAAGTAACTTTGCAGAAGGAACGCGATGAGAAGGAAAGAGAGATAGAACTTCTCACAAAAGCAGAGGAAAGATTAACAAATACTTTTAAAGCACTTTCGCTTGATGCTCTGCAAGTAAATAACAATAATTTTTTGAATCTCGCAAAGGAAGTGATTGATAATAAATTGAAAGAAACAGCTAGTGATTTTAATAAAAGACAAACAACGATCAACGAAGTTGTAACTCCAATAAAAGAAAAATTAGAAAAATTTGATCATGAAATACGCGAGCTGGAGAAAGAAAGAGTGGGGGCTTACGAAGGCTTAAAAGAGCAAATTGGAGCACTGATGAATCAAACTTCTAACTTAGCTAACGCTTTAAGAAAACCTCATACTAGAGGAAAATGGGGTGAAATGCAGTTAAAAAGAGTAGTTGAAATGGCAGGAATGATAGAGTACTGTGATTTTTTGATTCAACCATCGGTAAGTGATAAAAATGACGATAATTTATTGCGTCCTGACTTGATAATCAAAATGCCATCTGGAAAACAGATAATAATAGATGCTAAAGTGCCGCTTGATTCTTACATGGATGCTATATCACAAAACGATTCGCAAATACAAAAAGAAAAATTAAAGGAACATTCGTTAGCGCTAAAAAAACATATAAATGACTTAGGTAAAAAAGAATACTGGAATCAATTTGAAAATACGCCAGAACTTGTGGTCTTATTTCTTACAGGGGAAGGAGCTTTTAGCGCAGCACTCGAATGTGAGCCTGCTTTGATAGAGATTGGTGTGGAAAAAAGAGTGATTATTGCAACACCTATTACTTTAATTGCGCTCTTAAGAGCAATAGCGTATGGGTGGAAGCAAGAGATGATAACCGAAAGTGCGAAAAAAATTAGTGAACTTGGACACATATTATATGAGCGCATCTGCACAATGGGTGAAAATTTTGATAATTTGCGCAAAAGTTTAAAGAGTGCTGTGGACAATTATAATAAAACTGCAGGATCGCTCGAAGCAAGGGTATTTCCTGCTGCTCGGGAATTTAATAAGCTTGGTATACATTCAAAAAATAAAGAATTGAGCGTTGCAAAAGATTTGGAGTTTTTACCACGCAATTTGCATGCTGAAGAATTGCAGAGCGATTAGAGATCTGCTGCAAAACAAGTGAAAAGAGGATGAAAGTAAGGTATAAAGAGAGATAAGATAAACAAAAATGAGGCAAAATGGGGTTAAATTACCATAATCTAAAGAAACATCCAAGAAATTTCGCAATATAACAGGGCTAAAAGTAGAGGGATTTGAAAAAATCGTGGAAAAAGTCAGGCCAGAGTGGAAAAAAAATGAAAAAACGTCACGGATACAGCGTCCGAAAGATAGCAAAAAGCAAAAGAAAAGTTATTCCGGAAAAAAGAAAACGACCACCAGTAGATAGTATAAAATATGCCGATTCTGGGTATCAAGGTTGGCAAAAACTGCAGAAAAACGTTGTGATTCCGTACAAAAAATACCGTAAAAACCACTAACGGAGGAGCAAAAGGAGCATAATCGAAAGCTGGCATCGTTCAGGATGCGTGTGGAAAATAAGATTCGCGAGATCAAAGTTTTTAAGATTATGTCAAATGTTTACCGCAATTTTCAGAAAAAATATAACATGAGATTTAATATTATTGCGGGTATTGTGAATTTGAGGCATGGTTTTTAATAATTTTTGGGCTGGGGACTTCTTACCAGATTTTATCAGCAACTTGCTTTACGTTGTTTCGCAGGGGGGGTCTATTATCAAAAGAATATGATCTGCTAACAACTTCAACAGAAAATTTTATATATTTAGCTATGAGTAAAGTTATGTTAAGTAGGGGAATATGCTTGATTTACTAGTTTGTGGACAAGCTCTTAGATTGCCTAAAAAATTACTTAAATGCTTGAATTCCAAGCTTGAAAAGACTGGATCTCAATATCACGCATTATTTCAATTTAATCATCATGTATATTACTTCATTTTCCATACGCAATGCCTTTGGAGGGATAAAGATAGCTTTTTTGTGTACTTATAGTTTATTTTGAATTATTATCAACTTTTAATTGTTGCACTAAATATATTAACTTTATGCGAATATTTTTACACAAAGATGATTGGCCAACTAGCTTCATACCTGATAATATAAGCTCTATAGCTATTGATACAGAGGCAATGGGACTACTCCATCGGAGGGATAGGTTATGTTTTGTGCAGGTATCTGTTGGCGATGGCAAAGCTCACTTGATTCAATTTACAAGCAATTACCAAGCTCCAAATTTAAGAGAAATATTAAAGAATAAATATATAACTAAAATATTTCATTTCGCACGGTTCGATATGGGCATACTGTATCACTACTTGAAAACTTGGGCGCTTCCATGCTATTGCACAAAAATAGCTTCACGATTAGTACGCACTTACACAGATAATCATAGCTTAAAGGGGTTGTGTGCAGAACTACTTGATATTAAATTAAACAAACAGCAACAATCCTCTGATTGGGGAAATGAAAATTTAACAGAAAAGCAAAAAATTTATGCTGCTTCCGATGTCTTGTATCTCCACAAAATAAAAGAAAAGCTAGATTTAATGTTGGAGCGTGAAAATAGAAAAGAATTGGCTAAAAAGTGCTTTGAATTTCTTCCTACGCGTATTGAGCTGGATTTAATGGGATGGGAAAATACAGATATCTTTAATCATCAAATATGACATTTGTCTAAGCAGGAATAGCGACTAAATTCTGTAATTTCTGGACAGGATTTTGATTATTCAAGCATGCAGTCAAAAATATTAGACATGCTGTAATTGCTATTGAATAATGGAGAGAAGCACCCCATTACTCAATAGCAATTACAGCATGTCTATTCTTTCAAATGGATGTCCACCCAAAAACCTGCTGCAAAACAAGAGAAAAGAGGATGAAAGTATGGCATAAAGAAGAATAGTACAAACAAAAATGATGCAAAATGGGATTAAATTACCGTAGACCCCCTGCGAAACAACGTGAAGCAAGTTGCTGATAAATCTGGTAAGAAATCCCCAGCTCAAAAATTATTAAAAACCATGCCGCAAATTCACAATACCCGCAATAATATTCAATCTCATGTTATATTTCTTCTGAAAATTTCTGTAAACATTTGACATAATCTTAAAAACTTTGATCTTGCAGATCTTATTTTCCACCCATATACTGAACGACGCCAACTTTCGATTATGCTCCTTTTGCCCCTCCGTTAGTGGTTTTTACGGTATTTTTTGTATGGAATCACAACGTTTTTCTGCAATTTTTGCCAACCTTGATACCCAGAATCGGCATATTTTATACTATCTACTGGTGGTCGTTTTCTTTTTTCCGGAATAACTTTTCTTTTGCTTTTTGCTATCTTTCGGACGCTGTATCCGTGACGTTTTTTCATTTTTTTTCCACTCTGGCCTGACTTTTTCCACGATTTTTTCAAATCCCTCTACTTTTAGCCCTGTTATATCGCGGAAATTTCTTGGATGTTTCTTTAGATTATGGTAATTTAACCCCATTTTGCATCATTTTTATTTGTACTATTCTTCTTTATGCCATACTTTCATCCTCTTTTCTCTTGTTTTGCAGCAGGTCTAGTCATTCTTGATAATGCGAGTTTCCATAAATCCAAGAAAACTAGTGAGCTTGCCAAACAGTTGGTGCTGAAATTCTTTATCTTCCTCCATACTCTCCTGATTTTAATGAAATTGAACACCAGTGGTTTCCTATTAAAAATAGGGCAAGGCAAAATCACTGCCATTAAGTTAAGGAAGGAATGGCTAAAAATTGAACAAAAAAGTTTGTAGTGATTAAGGAGTTATGGCAAATGCTAAAACAAAATAGAGCAAACTTTAAAGTAGATAAACTCTTAGATGTAAATTAGTTAAGAAATAGCTTATTTAAAAGTCATTTTACAGAAGATTTGACAAAAGTTGCTCCAGGAATACTGTCTTTCAGAAATGAGTAGGGTAGTATTCAAAATACGTGTTTTCTAGCCCTTTTTTGGTAATTGAGTGAACGAACATCAGATATCTTATGAAGATCAACTTTCCTCCCCTTCCTTACAACTAAAGTGTTTGTTAAAAATAACTTAGATAATTGCTCCATAACGCAATCCATGTCCGATTCTGTAGAAAAAATATCGAAAGCTAAGTTTTTAATTGCATTAAATGAAACAGATTTATTAATGCTTTTTTCAAGCTTACTATCAGCTAGGTCTGCATTCAATGCCTCTTCTACATCTTCTGTCATAATACTTTCTAGGTTGCTAATAAAAATGGTTGACCAAAAATCCTGCTTAATAGTTTCAACACTTTTACCTGTAAAATTCTCTAAGCCTAACCTTCCTTTGAGTTTAGAAAAAAATGTTTCTATTCCCCAACGTAAGTAGTATAACTCTTCAAATTCCTCAACCTTAAATTGCTGCTCATCTAATAATGATGTAATTAGCACTTCAATTTCACCAGAGGAAAGTATGATTTTAACTAGCCTAAATTCCATTTCATCAGGTAATCCTAGCTTTCTTAGCTGCCTTGCCACTTTAATAGGTGCAGTAGCTACTGCTATTGTACTAGAGGGACTGCCCGGCTTAAACATATCGTTTACTTCACTAAAAGATGAACTTGGACAACGAATTACATAATTAATTTTCCTTTCCGTAAGCTCGGCAATAAATCGATAAGATACATACCCTCTATCACAGATTAGTAAGTCATCTGAACTGAGGCTTTCAAGCATATCGGTTGCTAAATCAACTTCATAACTGTCACCTCTACTTAACACCGATTTTATTGCAATATTATTTAGCACATCATAACAAGCTTCAAAGGTTGCACTTGTATAATCTTCAAACCTCTGAACTCCATTCCATACTGCTCTTAAGCCAAACTACTCTATTACCTCATCACTTTTTGGTAGAATTAATATAGAAGCATCAAATGCAAGTACCCTGAAACCATGGTGAGTTTTAAACTCCTGATCCTGGTAATATAGGGAAACTACATCATCATTAAGTTCTGAAAATGCAGTATACTTTAGCTTCTGTCTTACTTGGGTAAAAGCACTTGCAGTAACTGTATAATCTCTCATCGTGTACAGAATAAATTCATTGAGCATCACTTGTAATGATTTCACACTTTTTCTGAAAATCAAAATGAATACATCAATAAAAGGCAATTTTCTTTTTCGTAGAAAGTCTTTTGGTGATACTTTGTGATCATTTATAAAGTTTAAACTTATCAATTTATTTTTTATGAATTCGATTATTGTTTTTTTTACTCATATTATTTTTCCTTTAAGTTTAGGAATTTTACTTGATTTATTAATATAGTCCATCCTTTTCTCTTAACTTAATGGCAGTGCATTTGCTCTGAACCCCTCTTCGGTTGAATTTCTCATTCATGCAAAATTCATTTAAAAAGATCGTTGACACTAAAAACACATGTGTTACAATATAGGGCCAAGTTTTGGTGTGTGAGTAATTTTTTATAGCCATTTAGCTTCATGGTGACGATAATTTATTAATTACATTTGAGGAGGGTCAAATGGGTGTGAATGAGCAACAATTAACTAATAATGGAACTACAATAGATGATACAGTGGAGCTTCATCGTTCAAAACGAAATGTATGGTCTGAGGTAATCGGCGAAGCCTCTGGGATTTTTGATGCGCTTTTTGGTGAAGAGCATGGTATAGAAGGGCAAAATGCTACAACAGCAATGCCTCAAGTTACAGAAAGACAAAATATTACAACAAAAGTGCCACGGATTACAGAAAGGCAAAATGCTACAACAGAAGTGCCACAAAATGTTACAACACAAATTCCACCAGTCACTAGAGTACAAAATGCTACAACAGAAATATCGCCAACTACAGAAATGCTACTAGCAGAAAGGTATAGTGATGCATCTGTGCACTCAGGCGCTGAGCAAGGTGATTTAGATATGATAAAGTATTTTGTAGAGGACGATGCTGATATTAATGCTAAAAATAGCAAGGGTGATGCTCCTTTGCACTTGGCTGTTAAGGGAGGTCATTTGAATATAGTTGAATATCTTAAGGCAAATGGTGCTGATATTAATGCTAAAAATGAAAGTGGTGATACGCTTTTACACTTGGCTGTTAAGGGAGGCCATTTGAATATAATTGAATATCTTGTAGAAAATGGTGCTGATTTAAATACTAAAGATTTTTTTCATAAAACACCTGTACATTTAGCTGCTGAGAGTGGCAACTTAGATTTAGTAAAATATCTTATCGGAAACGGGGCTGATTTTACATCTTCTGACAGATATGGCAGTACATCTTTATTGTATGCTGCTGAAAGTGGTAGCTTAGATTTAGTAAAATATCTTATAGAAAAAGCTGCTGGTGTTGACGTTAAAAGAAGAAACGATGTACCCTCATTATTATTGTCCTATGCTGCTAAGAGTGGCAACTTAAATTTAGTAAAATATCTTATCGAAAGCGGAGCTGGTGTTAATGTAAAGGACAGTAATGGCTACAGTCCTTTGCATAGAGCTGTTTTTAAAGGTGAGCTTGATGTAGTAAAGTATCTTGCAGGAAAAGGAGCTTATGTTAATGTTGAAGGAGGAAGTAGTAAAACTACACCTCTATATGATGCTGCCAGGAATGGTCATTTAGATATAGCAAAGTACCTCATAGAAAAGGGTGCTGATTCCAGGAGAGGTGGTAATGAAACTTTATTTCTAGCTATTAAAAAAGGAGATCTAGATTTAGTAAAATACCTTGTGGAAGAAAAAGGTGTTGGTGTTAATGTTTGGGTACGTGGAAAGCAATCTCTACAAGTAGCTATAGAAGAAGAGAAATTTGACATTGCAATATTTCTTGTAGATAAAGGAGCTAATCTTCATTGGAATAGGAGCAACATTCTGCATGAAGCTGCGAAAAAAGGCAGTTTAGATTTAGTTAAGCATCTTATAGAAAGGAAGGGAATGAATGTCAATATTAAACACAATCAAAGCACTTCTCTTCATATAGCTGCTGAAAGTGGCAATTTAGATTTAGTAAAATATCTCATAGAAAAAGGAGCTAATGTTAATCTTGGAGCGCCTTTGCATGCTGCTGTCAGTAAAGGTAATTTAGAGATAGTAAGATATCTTGTAAATGCAGGGGCTGATGTTAATTCTAAAAGATATGGTGAGACTCCTCTTCATTTGGCTGCTAAGAATGGTAACTTAGATATAGTAAAATACCTTATAGCAAATGGTGCTAATCCACAAGTTACTGATAGTGACGGCAAAACTCCTCTGCAAATAGCTGATCAAGACTGTCATTTAGATATAGTTGAACACCTTGCGGAGAAAGGACAACAAGTTACAGAAGTGCCACAGGCTACAGAAAGACAGCGAGTTACAGAAGGACAACAGGTTACAGAGGAGCCACGAGTCACATGTGACGAGCATGACAATACGTCTTTACATTCAGCTGCTAAGCATGGAAAGTTAGATAGGGTGAGATGTCTTGTACAGGAAGGTACTGATATTAATGTTAGGAGTGAAAGAGGTTATGCACCATATTTATATGAGGGTACTGATATTAGTGTTAGAAATGGAGGAGATTATACACCTTTACATGAGGCTGTTATCCATAGACACATTAATGTAGTTAAGTACCTTGTAGAGAATGGAGCTGACATTAATGCTCAAAGTAAAACAGGCCGTACACCTCTGCATTATGCTGCTATGCATGGTCTTATAAATAACCTTTGCTTGTATGGTAACTTAGATGTAGTTAAATACCTTGTAGAGAAAGGGGCTGATGTAATGGCTAAAGATAAGAGTGGTAAAACACCGTTAGATACTGCAAAAAGTCTATGTAATCCACAAGTCGTTGAATTTCTTTCACATTATCGATGCGGAAGACGTAGTCGTCGCTCTGTAACAGAAACCCAACCAGGAAGATCCTCATTGGTAAGTGATAAGGTTGTTAATTTGATTAAGGATTCTACTACAAAATCTTCAGCTCTACTTACTTCCGGAGATCATAATAATAACGCTGTTACAACTGCACCAACTACTATAGTAAATACCGTGTTATCGTTAGTGTATGTTGTTGCTGATATGTTTGTTACTGCTAAGTCTAACAAAATACAAAAACCAGTTCCTGAAAATCTTTTGTCACCAATTGAACAATCGATGGAGCGGAATAATGTAGGCGATGCTGAAAGAGCTATACGGAAAATGGGTGGGGGTGATCCTAATACTAGTCTTAATGAAATATTGCTTGGTGGTAATAAAACTTGGTTACAGAAATGATTTTTTGACCGGATATATAGCTAATTTAGGTATGATTTGCCGGTTCGTTATCCCGCTGCTTGTTAGCGGGATCTACGCTAAGGTACTCCAAATAAATCCACGCTGTTGTAAATTAAAAATATGATATAAATAAGATAGAAGGGAAGGTAACTCTACTTATACCCGTACTCATAATCTTCCGTAGACCTGCTGCGAATCAAGGGGTGAAAATTTAGAATATGAGATTAGGTAAAAACATTAAGAAATAAGATTGAAGCCCATGCCGCAAATTCACAATTCCGGTTGCTCCTACGATAGTGGCTTTTTACGGTATTTTTTGTACGGAATCACAACGTTCTTCTGCAATTTTTGCCAACCTTGATACCCAGAATCAGCATATTTTATGCTATCTTTGGGCAACAATTTTTCCTGTTTCCTTATGCGAAAATCATGCATTCGACCTCGATGTGATCTTGAAACTGACAAAATTTGCCCATTTCCCTCGATCACAATTTCGGTTTTTATTGTGGTCATTTTTTTCTTTCCGGAATAACTTTTCTTACGTTTTTTGCTGTCTTTCGGCCGCTGTATCGGTTGCTCCGTGACGTCTGCTAAAATTTTTAAAATCCTTTCTGGAGTCGGCGTTCTATCCTTTTTTATCGCAATTTTTTTGGCCAATAATGGCTCCATTTTCTTCAAAAGTCGGCAAATATTTGAGTTGTGCAAATTAAACAAAAAGCCCAAAAATGGATGCGTTATGTACGTTCTGTAATAAATTAGAACACATAAAATCCTGTCTTCTAGCGCCTCAACATGCGATTTTCTTCCGTGACATTTCTTTTTCGCTTCCATTTTTTCCCACTCTGGACGCACTTTTGCCACAATTTTTTCAAATTCAGATGTTGTGAGCCCTGTCAATTGTCTAAAAATATATGGTGTTCTTGCTATTTTTACGTAACTTATTGCCATTTTACTCTTCTAAAATTTTCATTTTACATGCTTTTTAGTCGTTTTCACCTACTTTCTACTTTTTCGCAGGGGGTCTACAGTTTTTTCACGATAAATTTGCAAAAACAGTGGTAATAGGATATAAACCTAGTTAACATTTCACTACAGCTATCAATATCATTGCGTACTTATTGAACTTTTAAAGTTATTTAATATTGACGCTATATACTTAAGTGTTAAAATAGAATGAGAAATTTTTAGGAGTTTATATGGCAGCAGGCGGAAAGGCGAAAACAGCTAGTAAAAATAACCCTACTCAGCGTAAGAAAGCTGAGCAAAGAATGTACAATAATAAACCAGTAAAGCCTGTTAGGTACATAGATCGTGATTCGCGTATGAACTATATGTCTGCTCAATATGATGATGGTAGTCTTGTTGAAGATGAGACTAGTGGTGATCCTATAAAATGGGAAGCTGTATCATAGGTTTAAATTTGTGGTTAAGGTTACTATCGACTCTAAGGAATGTGAAGTAGAGCACGGTCTCACTATAATTCAAGCTTGTGAAATGGCGGGGGTGGAGATTCCACGTTTTTGTTATCATGAGCGCTTAGCAATTGCTGGTAACTGCAGAATGTGTTTGGTTGAAGTGGAGGGTGGACCTCCAAAACCAGTAGCTTCTTGTGCAATGCCAGTTGCAGAAGGTATGGTTATTCATACTGATACTCCCAAAGTTAAGAAAGCGCGTGAAGGTGTGCTTGAATTCTTACTCATTAATCAT
This sequence comes from Wolbachia endosymbiont (group E) of Neria commutata, assembly GCF_964026735.1. Classification (NCBI taxonomy): domain Bacteria; kingdom Pseudomonadati; phylum Pseudomonadota; class Alphaproteobacteria; order Rickettsiales; family Anaplasmataceae; genus Wolbachia; species Wolbachia endosymbiont (group E) of Neria commutata. Next base: position 148,543 of record NZ_OZ034692.1, on the reverse strand, counting down.
CCGCTTGATTGCCCAATTTGTGATCAAGGTGGTGAGTGCGATCTGCAAGATATCACGATGACTTATGGGAAAGGAGTTAGCAGACTCGAGGAGCATAAAAGAGCTGTACCAAAAAAGCATTTTGGTCCACTGATTGAAACTGCGATGAACAGGTGCATTCATTGTACAAGGTGTGTTAGATTTTTGTCAGATGTTGCAGGTACAAATGAACTTGGAGGAATCGGAAGAGGAGAAAATGTAGAAATCAGCACTTACATAAGAAAGCATATTAGCTCTGAATTATCTGGAAACATCATAGATCTCTGCCCTGTGGGAGCTTTAACTTCCAAACCTTATTCTTTTAAAGCGCGTTCTTGGGAGCTATCACATTGTGAGACTATAGATGTGCTGGATGCAGTCGGTAGCGCAATCAGAGTTGATTATCGTGGTCCAGAGGTTATGCGGATATTGCCAAGGCTGAACGAAGAAATAAATGAAGAGTGGATATCAGATAAAACTCGATTTGCTTATGATGGGCTGAAAGTGCAGCGACTTGATCGACCTTATGTAAAAAAGGATGGTAAATTAGTTCCAGTTGATTGGAATGAGGCATTAACTGTTGCTACAAAAAAATTAAAGAGCACAAAATCAAATAAAATGGCTGCGCTTGCAGGGGATTTAGCAGATTGTGAGTCTATGCTTCTGCTCAAAGAAATGATGCAAAAGCTTGGTTCAGGAAATATAGATTGCAGACAAGATCGTGCAAAGCTTATACCAAATAATCGAGCATCATATGTGTTTAATACTACAATTGAGGGTATAGAAAACGCAGATTTATGTCTGCTGATAAATACAAATCCAAGAACAGAAGCACCAATCATTAACGCAAGATTGAGAAAGAGATACTTGCAAGGTGGTTTTACTATTGCAAGTATTGGTCCTGATATTGAATACCTATATCATGTTGAAAAATTAGGTGATGACCCAAACATTTTAAACGAAATAGCAGAAGGAAAGCATAAGTTCTGCGAGCTACTAAATGCTGCTCAGAATCCTATGCTAATCATCGGTCAAGACGCATTGATAAGGGATGATGCTAACTCAATTTTAGCTCTAGCTGGCACAATTGCAGAAAAATTTAACATGATTAAAGATGATTGGAATGGCTTTAATGTGCTTCATAAAGCTGCAGCGAGAGTTGGTGGTCTGGACGTTGGGTTTGTTCCCAAAAGAGGTGGAAAAGACACTAATCAGACACTGGAAAATGCAGAAAGTGGTAACATAGAAGTTGTTTATCTTCTTGCTGCAGATGAAATTGATACGTCAAAATTAGAAAATACATTTGTAATTTATCAAGGTCATCATGGTGATAAAAGCGCACATGTAGCAGATATCATACTACCTGGCTCTGCATATACAGAAAAATATGCAACTTATGTAAACACTGAGGGCAGAGTGCAAAGAACAAATTTAGCTGTATTTCCTCCAGGTGAAGCAAAGGAGGACTGGTTAATTATTAAAAATCTCTCACAATATTTGGATCTCTCATTACCGTATGATAGCTTATTTGATGTGAGAAAAAAATTAGACACTTTAGGTCCACAATTTAGAAATGCCGATCAAGTGATAAAAAATAAATGGGTATCGATAAGCAGTGCGGAGATAAATTTAAGTGATATGCCCTTTACTTTTAAAGAGTATAATTTTTATATGACAGATTCAATAAGTCGCGCTTCAAAAATAATGGCAGATTGTACTAAGGCTTTTCTCAGTTGCTAAAAGAGTATGATGTTTCTTGGATTTATTGTATTTCTTACGCTTGCAGCGATAATTTTTTTTCTCATCCCTAAAATTATTTCCGGCATGGTTTTGTTCAGAGCATTGAATTCATATCTTCTGAATAAAAAAAATATCAATATGACTCCCCTTGTTTTTTCCTTATGCGTGTATATCTGCTGCACTCTATGTTTTTTTTATATTAGTTTTATGGTTTCAGTGGATTTATACGCTCTCTGCTCCATGAGTTCGTTACTGCTGTTAGAAATGTGGTTTTATAAGCAGAAAACTGCTTATAAAATGATACTTTGTTATTTATTTTTCGCCTTTCCCTTATCAAATTTTATTGTATTTGAATTTGAAATTGTTGAATGTGATCCATTCGCTTCACTCAGAAGAATATTTCACATAGAATGCACTTCTATTGAAAGTATGTTCACAAGTTGTTTTTCTTTTTCAATTTTTTGTCTTGTGGTATTGATGATATTTATGATGTATTTTACTACCATGCTAAATAACGGGCGATTTAAAAGTACAGCAAATGTTTTTATTTTAGTTGTATTGTCCGTTTTATCTGTTATTTCAGTTAGTGTTCTGCCTTCTTTCATATTATTGCGGTAACTCTATGCTTCTGATAATTCAAATTCTCTTTCTTCTCATTCCGTTATTGTTGTCGGTTGCGTATTTGGTGTACTTTGAGCGTAAAGTTATTGGTGCAATTCAACTGAGGCACGGCCCAAGTGTGGTCGGACCATTTGGGTTATTACAGCCGTTTGCAGATGCTATCAAATTAATAATTAAAGAGCCAATAATACCCTTTAGAGCAAGTACTATACTGTTCATTATGGCTCCAATGCTAACTTTCATTTTAGCATTGATTGCCTGGGCAGTAATACCGTTTGGTGCTGATGTAATTATCGAAAATGGTCAGCAAGTGGTGATTCCTAAGGTTATAGCAAACATTAATGTCGGTGTGCTTTATGTGCTGGCTATATCATCTTTGGGAGTTTATGGTATCATTATTGCAGGCTGGTCAAGTAACTCTAACTACGCATTTCTTGGTGGCATAAGGTCAGCTGCTCAGATGATTTCATATGAAGTTTCAATAGGATTAATAGTTGCCACAGTTGTTATTACCACTGGCACATTAAATCTTGGAGAAATGGTCGTGAAAAAACATAATATGCCGTTTTGGGTTGATTTACTACTCATGCCTATCGGGGTAATATTTTTTATTTCTTTGCTTGCAGAAACGAATCGTCATCCATTTGACTTACCAGAAGCCGAATCAGAACTTGTTACCGGGTATAATGTTGAATATTCCTCCATGCCTTTTGCTCTCTTTTTCCTTGGAGAGTATGCAAATATGATTTTAGCAAGCGCTATGATGACAATATTCTTTCTGGGTGGGTGGTACCCTCCATTAGAGCTGAGTTTATTTTATAAAATTCCTGGTTTAATTTGGTTTATTTTAAAAATAGTTGTACTTTTGTTTATATTTATTTGGATTAGAGCCACAATACCTCGTTATCGATATGATCAACTCATGCGCCTTGGTTGGAAAGTGTTTTTACCAATATCAGTGTTTTGGGTGATTCTCGTTTCAGGAGTGTTGCTCTTTACTGGAAATTTACCTGGATCTAATGTTTAATTTCCCAAATACTAGACTAAGACGCAAGCGCTCAAGTCAGTGGATTCGCAATTTAACAAGTGAAAGCACTTTATCAGTAAATGATCTAGTTTTACCTCTTTTTGTTCAGGGCGGAGAAGAAACAACTGAACCAATTTCTGGCTTACCTGAAGTCAAATGCTATTCAATAGATGGAATAGTGTCGATAATTCAAGAAGCTAAGGATTTAGGAATCAATGCTGTTGCGATTTTTCCCGTAGTGAATAATAAATTAAAATCTAAAAATGCTGAAGAATCATATAACTCTAACAACTTAATCTGCAGAGCAATTCGTGCTGTAAAATCAAAGGTACCTGAAATTGGTATTATTGCAGATGTTGCACTTGATCCATACACTATTCATGGTCATGACGGTATTGTAAAAGACAACAAGGTGGATGTAGAAAATGATGAAACCGTGTCGATATTATGTAAGCAAGCACTTGCTTTAGCAAGGTCAGGGTGCGATATAGTTGCTCCTTCTGATATGATGGATGGTAGAATAGGAATGATTAGAAAGGCACTGGATGGTGAGAGTTTTCAGGATGTATCAATATTATCCTATGCGGTGAAATATTGTTCCAGTTTTTATGCACTATTCAGGCAAGTTGTTGGTTCATGTGGGCTATCAAATTCTATAGATAAAAGTGGTTATCAAATGGATTATCGGAATGCGCGTGAAGCAATCTGTGAAATTGAAATGGATATAAATGAAGGCGCAGATTTTATTATGGTTAAACCAGGCATGCCATATTTGGATGTTATTAAAACAGCAAGTGATAAATTTAATTTTCCGATTTTTGCTTATCAAGTAAGCGGTGAGTATGCAATGATAAAAGCTGCAGCAAATAATGGATGGCTAGATTATGACAAAGTAATTCATGAATCTTTAATCAGTTTTAAACGTGCAGGTGCAAGTGCAATATTCACTTATGCAGCTCTTGATGTTGCAAAAAGTTTGTAGTTCAAGGTGTGCCATAGAGACACAAAGAATGTTCTGAAAAGAGCAAACTAAGTGCAAAAGCTACGCAATAGATGAGGGTGGGCCCCTCGAAGCCGGTTTACAAGAGCAGGCTTCAAACAACCATAAGCTGCTTTGGTAAAGAGCCAAGGTAGTGAGCATTATGGAAAAGGCGTAATTATGCGTCATGTATGGAATAGAAAGATGAACGAAAGTGAACCACTGATGAAGTGTCGAAAACAATTAGGTGGCGTCAAAACCAGGGGGTCTTGATTAACCTGGGATAAGTCTATCAGGAACTTGTTTACTGGGTAGATGGCGTCCGGCATAGAGGTGGCATGAATCTATTTCAGGCTATTGTGTGGAACTACGGGAACCTGTCGTTTCGATGATAAGGGAGAAATCCAAGGAGCTAAACTCCAAGGGTGAGAGTACCGATACGGAAAACAGGGGCGGATCAGCTCGTAGTAGTGAAGAAGTTTCTGTAATGGGAATGGAGCGAAGGGGCTGAGTTATTCAGTTTTAGTTATTTGTCAACCGAAAGGGAGGAGTAAATGAATAAAACAAAGTCTTTTGATATACCGAAGCAACTTATTAGGAGAGCTTATAAACAAGTGTCCAAAAACAAGGGTGCTGCTGGTGTAGATGAGGTTTCGATAACAAAGTTTGAGGAAGATCTAAAAGATAATCTCTATAAACTATGGAATCGGATGTCATCTGGAAGTTATTTTCCAGAGCCTGTAAAAGCTGTAGCAATACCAAAAGGTACGGGAGGGGGACAAAGAATTTTATGTGTTCCTTCAGTATCGGACAGGATAGCGCAGACAGCAGCTACAATGTATCTAGAACCGTTAGTAGAACCGAAGTTTCATGAAGATTCATATGGTTATAGACCAAACAAATCTGCACTGGATGCGGTAGGAACTGCGAGGAAAAGATGCTGGTGGTACGATTGGACGATAGATCTTGATATAGCAGGATTTTTCGACAATTTGGACCACGAGTTGGCATTGCAAGCTATCAAAAGGCACACAGACTGCAAATGGGTCATACTGTATGTTGAAAGATGGATAAAAGCTCCAATTCAGCAAGCAGATGGCGGTAAGGTAGTTAGGGAAAAAGGAGTTCCGCAAGGAGGTTCAACAAGCCCGCTGATCTCAAACATATTTATGCATCATGTATTTGATGAGTGGATGAGACGAAAGTGCCCAACAATAGCATTTGAGAGGTATGTAGATGATGCGATAGTGCACTGCAAGAGTAGTAGGCAGGCAGAATTTATGAGGGTAGCAATAGAAGAAAGATTGGCTGAGTATAAGCTAAAATTACATCCTGAAAAGACACAAATTGTGTACTGCAAGGATGACAATAGGAAAAGTGAATTTCCTAAACAAAGTTTTGATTTTCTGGGTTATACATTTAGACCCAGGTTAGCAAGAAATAAAATAGGAAAGCATTTTGTTTCATTTCTTCCTGCGATTAGCAACAAGGCCAAGAAAAATATTACTACAACCATAAGGTCATGGAAAATACTACGAAATACACACAAAACATCAGAGGAAATATCAAAGATAGTAAATCCAATAGTCAGAGGCTGGTATCAGTACTATGGCAGGTTTTACAGGAAAGAGATATACAAACCTCTGAGAAACATAGAGCGGCACCTAGAAAAGTGGGTCAGAAGAAAGTATAAGAAGCTTCGAAATCATGGAAGACTAGCAAGGCAACTTCTAGGAAAAATGAGGAAAGAAGAGCCAAATACTTTTTACCACTGGACACTTGGTTTAGGGCAAAAGACTGAATAATGGGAGCTGTGTGAGTCGCGAGGTTCATGCACAGTTCTGCGAGAGACTGGTGGGGAAGTTCCACCGGTCTACTCTCCCAGATACTTTTCAGAAGAAAATCTTTGGACTGCAGTTAGTATTAAAAATCTTGCTGAAAGCATACAGAAGTTGAATCTGAGTGATGATGACAAGAGAGAGCTTAAGAGCGCTTTTGATGATAACATTTCTAAAATACTTAATAGGTTATCAAGATTCAGACTAAATTCTTATAGACTTATTAGTATATTAGAAGGAGTAACTAAGCTGATATCTTTAGGCGTTGTAAGTAATAATAGTGGTATTACACAATCTCTAAATAAGCTATTCGAAAATTTCAAGAAATATAATAATGAAAATAAATTAACACAAGAAACATTAGAATTTCTCAGATCAATACCTGATCAAGCAGTACCTGCAAGACACATAGAAACGGATGATCTAAGGTTAACACCTAAAAATATTTAGGCAGAAGATGCACCAGAATCTAAACGTTATAATCTACCAGAAGACTTAGAAAAATTCAAAAAAGAGGTTCTGAAGCTACAGGGAATTGAGTATATTTCTACACCTGAAGCTCGGAACTAAAAAGGGGTTTTTATTGCAGAGGTTCGTGCGCTTGGAAGGAATCAGTGGGGAATATATGCTAGAGAGAAAATAAAAGCAGGCAGCTTTCTTGGTATTTATGATGGAGAGCGCATGAGTAGCGAAGAGGCAGAAAAGAACAGAAAAAATAGTGCATATCTTTTTGATCTGAATGAACTTATAACGATAGATGCCTCTCAATTGCGTAATTGGGCAGCATATGTAAATTATGCAATAATTGGTACTGCAAATATTCGTACTATTGAGTATAAAATCCAGGAGATTTCATTAGCAGCACAGGAGACTATTTCTTCGGGTCAGCAATTACTACTTGATTACGGGAATAATTATTTCACTAATGTTGATTACTCCCCTGTTTATTTACACCCTACAGATAACTGGAAAACGCCTAAAGGACATTATGATGAAGATAAGGTTGTTTATAGCGACAAGGTGATTCTACTACTAAGTGAAATGGCTAAAGCTTTTGGATTGAAGCAAGAATATATTGCAGTGACTAAACTATTTCAAGCAGTGTATAGTAGTCAGGACCTTAGCGTTTTACTATCAAGTCTGAGTGTTAAGGCTATTGATCTACCTAGTTATTCACTTGAACTTATGAGTGATAAAAAATGGAAATTTTCTGAATATGATTCACAACAAAATATTACTCCTCTAATGCTGGCATGTTATCTTGGAAAGGAAGCAGAAGTCAGGTTGCTTTTGGATAGTGGTGCTGACCCAATCAGACGAACCTTGCACGGGGGGCATAATGCATTATTTTTAACGATGCTCAGTGATGCTGTATCAGAAATTAAAGAAAATATTTTTAATAAATTAATTAATCATACATTTGAAGCGTTAAAGAGGAAAAGTGATGCTTTTTATACTTCTGGATATGAAAAACCTAGCAATTACAATAAGTTACTACTCAAAGATTTATCTAAGTTTCTTCAATTAACAGATTCTTCTGGATCTAATATATTTGATCACATGATAGACAAAGGTGAATATAATTTATGGAAGAAATATCTTGATTATAAGATTAGTGGCGATGAGGTTAATAATAAAGAAGAGAAAAGAAAAATCGCAGAAAAATTCATCAGCGATAAAGGAATCCTTAGTCTTATGGCTAATATTAATAGAGATGGAGAGTACAAAGAGGTAGTAGAAATTTTACTTGAAAATGCAACTGGAAAATTCATAAATCAGCGCCTTCAAGACCTTGAAAGCGGAGAAATTGATTCTCTTAAAACTGAGGAAATAGATAGAATTTTAGAAAATTTACGAAATCTAGATTATGCGAACAAAAAAGGTAAAATAGTAAGCATAGTTACAACTCTTTTACTTAATGAAACAAATAAACTAAAGGATCAATTAGCACTAGGTGATCAGGTTGCTGACATTACTACCAAAATACAAGAGATTCGAAATAGATTTACCAACGTCTTGGAGCACTTAGGCAGTAAAAATAAACTTGATACTGAAATTCGGGCAATTGAGAGATTCAAGACTAGCGGATGCGGTCCATCTGGGGGAGGAAGAGAAAAAAGAGCGGCAATTTCTTGTAGATTAAATGCAAATGAATATATAGAAAGGCTAAGAGAATTGCCAACACAAGAACAGATAAGTTTTACACGAGCAAATGAAATAGATTTTATCGGCTCCGCTCGTGAGGTTTGGCAGGCAGAAAAAGCTAGAGATTTATTGCGTTCTGATGCTGATATTGAGCAAAAACCATATGAGATAGATAAACTACTCAAAGACCCAAAAGAAAGGCGATTTCTTGATTTATTTGAAGATGTTTCACAATCAGAAAATTCAAAGTTAAAGCAAGGATTTATGACTGCTGCAGGTAGAATACAGTTTTTCCAAGGTGTTCATGAAACTTTTGTATCCTGTGCAAAACAAGAAGGCTCAGCAACGATCTCAACGACAGATTGTATGCTCAGTGCCGGGGAAATGGGATTTTCATTTTTGTCTCAGCCAATTGAAAATGGAATGCTGAAACTTAATACAAAAGTTTTAAATCCAGCTGGAAGTATTGCAGGGGATGCACCTGTTCTTGGTAGGTTCAATGGAATGAAGTCTAGTGGCGTAGAAAAAAGCTTAGGTAATAATGTAGTTAAATTTAAGACCGTTCGATTGCCTAAATATGCAGTTAAGAGGAGGGGCAGGGGTAATAACTAGTGTTTTTGATATTGCAGATGTAGCAGAGTCAGCAAAGAATCTCATAAATTGCTTGCGTGAAGAAGAAGGAGAAGAGCCGTGTTCAGAGAAGGAAAAGAGAGATAATATAGCAGGCATAACTTTTGGCAGTGTTTCATTTATTTCTGGAGTTGCATTTCTTGCAATGCCAGGAGCGGGAACTGTAGTGGGGTTTGCATTAATGGTAGGCCAGGCAGTTTATAGTGGTATTAGTAACATTAAAGCATATGAAGATAAATATGACATAACGCGCGATGAAAATTGGCGTATTTTTTGGCACACAGTTGCTTTTCAACCTATACCACAAGATGTTCAAAAACTTGCAGCTGACACAGAAGTTTTTAAGCGATTGGCTGAAGAGGCTTGGAGGCGTTTGGAGAATAGCACTGATGTGGTTGCTACGGCAATGGGATTGTGAGCTCGTTGGTAGAATGATTACTGAAACTTCAGGTACAATTGTTAGGCATGCAAAAATAGAAGATGGGAAGGGATGTACAGGTTCTGATAGGAGAGGTAATCTATACTCTCATAAAAGCTGTAGCGATATAACAGTTAAGGTTCCCCATATCTTGCCAAGTCATGCGAATATAAAGATGAATAAGACAAATGCAGATACTACAAAGCTCGCGCGCACAGCTTCTATAATTTCTGGATCTATTCCTGCAAATGCTCAAATGCTTGGCTTGCCTCAATGGTCAGGTAAAGAATATGAATATCAAGAAGGGCTACGCCCAGAATGCTTACCATCTGAATCGGATAGAGCTGTTCTTGTCTTGCATGAATGTATAACAAAAGTTCCATATTATAGTGAAAATCCTGAAGCAATCTATCCATTCTATAATGCATTTGTCATAGCTAATAGAGCAAAAATGGCTAACCACAATAAAAATCAGACTATTCTTTTTGATCTAAGATATGTAAACAGTGGAACAGTAGTTGGAAATAATGAGAGGAAAAGTGCTTTTCTTGTTCATGGTGGACACGCAAAGATATTTGGTGGCAATGGTACTCAAAATGTATTTCATTTACTGAATAAAGATTTTTCAGGTCGAATTTATGGTGGTGATACTAGCAATGTGCTTGACCTAAGTGGTTTAAATGGCCCGAGTATTTTATACGAAGAAGAGGATGGTGTTGCAAGCTTACTTTATAAGGAAGCCCCGGGAGAATTTGTAAAAAAAGTGTTTTCTGCTACAAAAATTAACGGTGTTATTGGGTCAAAAGACAGACAAGAGTACATTGATTGTAAAAACAATGAGGAAATGTTTATCAATAGCGAAGGAGGTTATGAAAGTGATGAAAAAGACTTTCTAATGAACTGCAAAAAAGCAGTAATTTGGCCATATACAAAAGCCACAGGTGGTGATGGTAATTATGTTTTCTATATAAAGCCAAGCAATATACTTGAATCTGTTGGGCGTTCAGAGATTGATGTAAGTGGAAATGGCACTTTAGTATTTCCAGAAACTGCATTGCTGAAAGACTGTAGAATTATTTATTCTAGAAGTAGTAATACTTTATCTTTTGAGATACCGCTTGGTCAAAATAAAACATTTGTGTTAGAGGTTAGAAATTATCTAAACGAAGATAAACCTAAGTTTCATTTAATTGATAAGCATGGTAGTAATATCGTGCCAATAATTGAAGAGTCAGAGTCAAAAGAGGCTTCTGCTCAGATCAAATCATTCCGTTTGAATGCAGAAAAAGAAGCATTCAAAGATATCGCAGGAGATGAGGCTTGGTATATAAGCATCTCTGAGTCACGTACAGATTATCAAGTTCTTGGGGTTATAAAAGATAAAGAATCTCAGCAGTACGGAGTGTTTGGTAGATCAGGAATTGATGTGATTAACCTTAGACCCCCTGCGAAACAACGTGAAGCAAGTTGCTGATAAAATCTGGTAAGAAATCCCCAGCCTAAAAATTATTAAAAACTATGCCTCAAATTCACAATTCCTGCTATAATATTAAATCTCATGTTGTATTTCTTCTGAAAATTGCGGTAAACATTTGACATTATTTTGAAGATTTTTATCTCGCGAATCTTATTTTCCACACGCATCCTGAACGATGCCAGCTTCCGATTATGCTCCTTTTGCTCCTCCGTTAGTGGCTTTTTACGGTGTTTTTTGTACGGAATCACAACGTTTTTCTGCAGTTTTTGCCAACCTTGATACCCAGAATCGGCATATTTTATGCTATCTTTGGCCAACAATTTTTCCTGTTTCCTTATGCGAAAATCATGCATTCGACCTCTATGCGACTTCGAAATCGACAGAATTTGCCCATTTCCCTCGATCACAATTTCGGTTTTTATTGTGGTTGCTTTCTTTTTTCCGGAATAACTTTTCTTACGTTTTTTGCTGTCTTTCGGCCGCTGTATCGGTTGCTCCGTGACGTCTGCTAAAATTTTTAAAATCCTTTCTGGCGTCAGCGTTCTATCCTTTTTTATATAGTACTTTCCAAAGCAAATGATAACTGTATAATGACCATTTAGGCATGTAGGAAAAGTGATGGTATACAGTGTTGATTTAAGAGAGAAAGCAGTATCTTTGGTTAAAAAAGGAAAGCCAAAGGAAGAGGTTGCAGAACTTTTGGAGATAGGAATAGCAACGTTATACAGATGGCTAAAAAAGAAGGCTGCAGGTGAGAGCTTAAAACCAGCAAAAATGAGTGGTTTTATAAGAAAAATAGATCCAAAAATGCTGAAAGAGTATGTTAAAAAACACCCAGATCAGACGCTAATGGAGATGAAACAAAACCTAGGATTTGGGATAAATTCGATCTGGTATAGGCTGAAGCAGTTAAAATCACAAGAAAAAAAAGACCACGCTTTACCGAGAGCGGAACCACGAAGATAGGCAAAAATTTGTCGAAAAAGTTGCCAAAATAGACCATGAAAGCATTGTGTATATAGATGAAGCAGGAGTCGATAATAGGCTATACCCAGAATATGGAAGAGCTCCACGAGGGGGAGAAAATTTATGCAGACATTACGGGCAAAAAACGCGAGAGAATCAGTATGACAGGTGGGTGGATTAAGAAAAATTTTATTGCGCCCATGACCTTCACTGGAGGGTGCGATAAGGATGTATTCAATGCGTAGCTGGAGCAAATATTGCTACCAAAGTTGCCTGTTGGTACAACTATAATTATGGATAATGCTGCTTTTCATAAAACCGCTAAAACAAGGGAATTAATAGAATCTATAGGTTGCTATTTGCTCTATCTTCCTACGTACTCACCAGATCTGAATCCAATTGAGCATTGCTGGCATACGATTAAAAGCTGGCTCAGGACTCGCATGCATCAGCAGGATAATCTACACCTTTTGGTTGGTAAGGCGATTATGGAAGTTTATCACTTGTATTAGAAAGTACTATAGAAGAAGATCCTTTTCAAGGTTTAAGTGGCGCTGGATCTTTGCGAGGATTTTACAGCACTGGAATGGTAATGTTTGCTCACGATGAAGAAAGCAGTGTACGTCAGATAGTATTTGAACTTCGTAATGGTGAGCGTGTTCCAAGTAAGCTAGTGGATAAAGTGGATGGCCGTTGGCATCTTGTTGATCAATGGAATAGCTAATTTTCAATATTTTTTTTAATTTAAAAATTAACCTATGGGGGGTTATTTATGCTACAAGATTTTTCCACTGATTTGAATACTGCTAAGCCTCAAAGCGGCTTAATACCGAAAGGTCCACTAGACCCCCTGCGAAAAGGTAGAAAGTAGGTAAAAACGACTAAAAAGCATGTAAAATGAAAGTTTTAGGAGAGGGAAGATGGCAATAAGTTACGTAAAAATAGCAAGAACACCATATATTTTTAGACAATTGACAGGGCTCACAACATCTGAATTTGAAAAAATTGTGGCAAAAGTGCGTCCAGAGTGGGAAAAAATGGAGGCGAAAAAGAAATGTCACGGAAGAAAATCGCATGTTGAGGAGCTAGAAGACAGGATTTTATGTGTTCTAATTTATTACAGAACGTACATAACGCATCCATTTTTAGGGTTTTTGTTTAATTTGCACAACTCAAATATTTGCCGACTTTTTAAGAAAATGTAGCCATTATTGGCCAAAAAAATTACTATAAAAAAGGATAGAACGCTGACGCCAGAAAGGATTTTAAAAATTTTAGCAGACGTCACGGAGCAACCGATACAGCGGCCGAAAGACAGCAAAAAACGTAAGAAAAGTTATTCCGGAAAAAAGAAAGCAACCACAATAAAAACCGAAATTGTGATCGAGGGAAATGGGCAAATTCTGTCGATTTCGAAGTCGTATAGAGGTCGAATGCATGATTTTCGCATAAGGAAACAGGAAAAATTGTTGGCCAAAGATAGCATAAAATATGCCGATTCTGGGTATCAAGGTTGGCAAAAACTGCAGAAAAACGTTGTGATTCCGTACAAAAAACACCGTAAAAAGCCACTAACGGAGGAGCAAAAGGAGCATAATCGGAAGCTGGCATCGTTCAGGATGCGTGTGGAAAATAAGATTCGCGAGATAAAAATCTTCAAAATAATGTCAAATGTTTACCGCAATTTTCAGAAGAAATACAACATGAGATTTAATATTATAGCAGGAATTGTGAATTTGAGGCATAGTTTTTAATAATTTTTGGGCTGGGGATTTCTTACCAGATTTTATCAGCAACTTGCTTCACGTTGTTTCGCAGGGGGTCTAATGTTGATCCAAAGCTCAAAGAAAGTGAAACACTTAGAAACGTTATTGGTGGGGTCGATGAAGAAACTGGCGAATATCATGGGATAGAGGCTTTCCTCAGCAGTGAGAGTATAATACATGTTGCCCCAAGAATCCTTATTGCTCCAGGATTTACTCATCAGTTGCCTGAAACAGAGTCAAAAGAAGAAAAGTCTAAAAATCCAATAGTTGCAGCATTAATCCCGGTAGCAGAAAAATTAAGAGCTATCATAGTTGCAGATGGCACAAATACCAATGATGAAGAAGCAATAAAGTGGAGAAAAAGTATCGGTAGTTGTCGTGTTTATGTAGTTGACCCTTGGGTAAAAGTGTTTACTGAAAAAGGAGAAGAGATTTTACCTGCGAGTCCATTTGTTGCAGGGTTAATTGCCAAAATAGATAATGAACATGGGTTCTGGTGGTCGCCATCGAATCAAGAGATTAATGGTATTGTTGGTACTAGCAGACCTGTTGATTTTACGTTGGGTGATGCAAATTGCCGTGCTAATCTTTTAAATGAAAATGAAGTTGCAACAATTATTCATCAAAAGGGCTACAGACTATGGGAAATAGGACTTGCTCAAGCGATGATAAATGGGCTTTTCTACCCGTAAGGCGTACTGCAGACCTTATTAACGATAGCCTTCTTCGAGCGCATCTCTGGGCAGTGGATCGCAATATTACCAAAACATATATGGATGATGTCATTGAAAGTGTTAACTCTTATTTTGCTCATTTAAAGGCACAAGGAGCAATTTTGAGCGGCAAATGCTATGCGACTCCAGAACTAAACACTCCGTCAAACATTGCAAGCGGAAAGGTATATTTTGATTTTGAGTTTACACCACTATATCCTGCTGAGCAGATTACCTTCAGATCTCATTTAATAAATAATACAATACTTTACAAGTGACTTTTAAATAAAATTCTTAATATTAAAATCGGAGAAAAATATGCTACCAAAAATCCTAAAGAACTTTAATGTCTTTGTTGATGGTCGAGGTTATGCTGGAAAAATTGACGAAATAACTCTTCCCAAATTAACTATTAAAACAGAGGAATATCGAGCTGGCGGCATGGACATACCCATTAGCATTGACATGGGAATGGAGAAATTAGAAGCAGATTTTACTTTTTCTGAATACGATACGGAGCTATTTAGGCTTTTCGGCTTAATAGATGGAAATTCAGTAGCTCTGAAACTCAGAGACGGATTACAAGGAAGTGGTATCAATAATATTGAAGCAGTGATCATAAACTTAAGAGGCATTTTTAAAGAGTTTGACTTTGGTAGTTGGAAGCCAGCTGAAAAAGCAACCCTAAAATGTTCCTTAGCTGCTCATTACTATAAACTTACCATTGGTGACAAAGAGCTTATCGAGATCGATACTGAAAATATGATTCGAAAGATAAATGGTATTGATCAGATGGCACTACTCCAAACTGTGCTCGGAATATGACATAGTTGACAAAACAACAAAGAAGTGTTAAAATGTAACAATTACTTACTGGAGTAGTATATGGCTAATATGAATACTAAAGTTCATGAAAATTCTGAAGAACAATTAGTTAATTTGCTTGTCAGTGTTGCACAATCTCAGAATAAATCTGTTTTAAAGTTATTGGCTGAATTAATGGAAGAGGAAATTGAGGATATAGAATTATCTAAAATTGCTGGTGAACGCTATAAAGAGAAGAGAATAAGACATCAAGATGCCTTCTGGGATTAGGCTATATAATATAGATTACTCAGAATCTGTTATAAAAAAAGATATTCCAGCACTTCCAAAAAAGATAAAGTCAATTATTGAGAAGGCAATAATGGAACGTCTTACGGTTGAGCCAATAGGACTTGGAAAACCTTTGCGCCATGATTTAAGTGGACAGTACAGTTTAAGGGTAAGTACTTATCGTATACTTTACTACATAGACGCTCCAGCACATACAGTAGTAATCACTTCAATTGAACACAGAAAAGATTCTTATCAAAGCTAACAATTCTTATTTTTCAAGAAAATTAGTCATGTAAAAGTCAATGTAGGCTTTTATTTAATTAATTTTTTAGGGGGAGATATGCAAACAATAACACTTAATAACCCAATAACAGTTGATGGAACACTTGTTTCAGAACTTACCATTAGACGTCCGAAAGTAAGAGATTATCTTGTTATGGAGCGTTTTGATGGTAGTGATTTAAGTAAGGAAGTCGTATTAACTGCAAATTTAACATCAACTGCAAAAGAAGCAATTGAAGAACTGGATATTGCAGATTATGTGAAAGTACAAGAAATCTTAAAGGATTTTTTTTCACCAATTATCCAAAAGACTTAAGACTGAACGTACTAATGCTCAGCTCTATCACAGGTGGTGGTGTTGAGCAAATACTCAATATGGAAATTAATGAATTTATTTCGTGGGTTAAAGTAGCAGGGGAATTTAAATGTCAACGTTATCTATAAAAATAGGAGCAGTGTTGGATGGCAGTTTTAATGCTGTAATAAAGGGAAGTAGTGGTCAGCTTCTAGTCTTGGCGAGAATATCAGAAGGCTTGATTCATCCTTAAAATCAGTATCTAAGTTTAAACAATTGGGTTCTGATGTTTTGGCTAGAAAGAAATCCTGGAAAGGCTTTGAAGATCAGGTAAAATCCTTGGCCAAACAAATGAAAGGAATAGAAAAACCAAGTAAAACTTTAAAAGCTGAGTTTGATAAAGCCAAAGCTTCGGCAATAAAAGCAAAAGATGCGTATTTGAAAAAGAGGGATGCTCTACATTCATTAAATGAAGAAGTAAGGAAAAGTGGAAAAAACATTAAGTCTTTAGTAAGTGATCAATATAAACTTGGATCATCTGTTGAGCTACTCAAGAGCAAATATAACAAACTTGGATCTGCAATACGTAGTCACCAAAGTGTTTTAGCAAGTAAAGCACGCTTTAAATCACAAATCATAGAAACAATTGGGCTTGGACTGACACTTGCAGCCCCGATCAAGGTTGCTATTGATTTCGAGAGTGCTATGGCTGATGTGAAGAAAGTTGTAAAATTTCATCAGGATAAAACTACGGATGAATCAATTGAGTTTGCTAAAAAGTTGAAAGAAATGTCTCGTGAAATACCGCTATCAGCTGCAGAATTAGCACAAATAGCTGCAAGTGGTGGCCAGCTTGGTATTGACAAGAACGATCTAATTAAATTTACAACAATAGTTGCTAAGATGACCACAGCGTTTGATATGTCTGCAGAGGAAGCTGGTAACGCTATAGCAAAGATCTCTAATGTTTACGGGATTGGAGTTAACGATATGGAAAATGTAGGTAATATAATAAACCATCTTTCGGATAATACTGCTGCTAAAGCGAAAGAAATGGTTCTTACACTGAATAGAATTGGCGGTAATGCGAAACAGTTTGGACTCGATATTGGTCAAGCAAGTAGCTTAGCTAGTAGCTTCATAAGCTTAGGTAAACAACCTGAAAAAGCAGCAACTGCTATAAATAACTTTCTTAGTAGACTCCAAACTGCAAGAGAGCAAAGTCCTGAATTTCATGATGCATTAGATCAAATGGGAACAAGTGTAGAGGAACTTGAACAAGCTATTAAAAAAAATCCTCAAGAGGCAATATTACAATTTCTTGAAACCTTAAAAAAAATAGATGATCAAGAGCCTGCTGGCATTCTTATGAACCTATTTGGCGGAGGATTTCAAGATGATATTGCTCTGTTAGTAGGAAGTTTAGGTACTTACAAAAAAGCTATTGCTCATTTAGCTGATAAAGAAAAATATAACGCTTCAATGCAGGAAGAATTTAACAATCGTGCAAATACTACAGCTAATAAACTACGACTTCTCAGAAATGCAATAGCTGAAGTTGCTATGAATCTAGGTTCAGTTATGTTACCTACTTTAAAATCCATAGCTGAATATTTACAAGAAAAAACTCAACGCATAGCTATGCTTGCAGAAAAATATCCAACTTTAACTACAGCAATCATGGGTACTATAGCAGCTTTAATAGGTTTGAAAATCCTAACAGTAGGCGTTGGTTATGGATTTACTTTTTTAGCAAGTACAGTTCTTGGTCTAAGAGCAACAATAATTGCAACGTTCTCATTTTTATCAACTACAGTTTTTCCTGCAGTGATAATAGGACTAAGAGCAATAGGATTAGCTGTAATGAGTAACCCTATTGGATTTTTAATAGCAGGACTTGTTACTGGTGCAGCTCTTGTTATGACTAATTGGCAAAATGTGAAGGACTTTTTTGTTAGCTTGTGGGAGTACATAAAATCGATAATAAAGCAATTGGTGAAGCTTTCTCATGGCTAGGAGACACTGTCAGTAGCATATTTGGTGGATTTTCTGAGAATAGTACGATTAAGAAATTTGAAGGCAACGTAAGTGTTGTTAATGAGCTTTCTAAAAATAGCGTTTTCAGTAATGGAGATCCATTGGCAAACAATAGTGCTATAAGACAACTATCGGAAAGTAGCAAAAACAATCTTGAGAATCTTAAAGTAAAAAGTGTTATAGAAGAGAAAAGAACTACGGACCAAGAAGAAGTTGAGAAAGCACTTAAGGAACTGATAAAAAGTAAATGTGAAAATAGGGAATCGAAAGTATATAACCAAGCATTCTATCAAACATTTAATATCAATATTAAAGCAGAGCCAAGTCAAAATATCCGTAGTCTTGCTGATGCAGTAATAGAAAGATTTAGAGAACAAGCACGTGGCGCACTATTTGATATAGTTGAAGAACTGCATTAATGTTGCTTGGAAAATGTAAGCTTGAACCAATAAGCCTGAGATACAGTAAAGAAGAGAGATGGCATACAATTGAATGTATTGAAAAAACGTCACTACAAAACATCGGTTCAGGAATTGAATGTATTGATTTGACAGGAGTAATTTACCCACATTATCAGAGTCGTGGTTTAGAGCAATTAAAGAGTATGCGTAGCTCTAAAGAAGCTCATGTTTTAGTTAATAATTCAGGCAATGTACTTGGAAATTTTGTCATTACTAGCATAGAAGAGAAACAGATATCATTCTTCCCAGGTGGACAGCCAAGAAAAGTTGAGTTCCAATTAAAGCTAAAAAGTTATAATAAATGATTTACTATTACACAAAAGAGAATGAGATGTTGGATTATATTTGCTGGAAGTACTACGGATATAGTAGTGGAGCAGTGGAAGAAATATTACTTGAAAATCCTGGTCTTGCGGAATACGGTAGTTTTTTACCTGCAGGTCTCAAGATTAAGCTCCCTAAAATTCAGAAAATATCACAAGAGCCTGTTATCAATATTTTAGATGAATGACTCCAGACTTTGATATAATAGCAGAAGGTAATTCAGTAACAGAAGCATTAAAAAGGAGCTTAATATCTCTGCATGTTACTGACGGATCCGGTACTACAAGTGACGAAGCTGAGATATGTATTGATTATAACTCCAGTGCTTTAAAGCTTAAGGGTAAATTACAGATTTTTCTCGGGTATAAAGAGACAGGTTTACTGCTTATGGGAGTTTATACAGCAAATGAAATTACAATACAAAGTCCACCACAAACATTGAGAATAAAATGCAATGCTGCAAGTTTGAGAGGATCATTAAAGGAAAAAACATCAAAAGAATGGAAGGACATTACCTTGAGTGATTTAATTAAAGAGATAGCACAAAAGCATGGGTATGAAGGTAAAACTGCCAAAAAGTTTGAAAATATATTTATACCGCATATTATCCAAACAGACGAAAGCGATATGAATTTTCTGGAAAGATTAGGTCAGGATTATGATGCATTAGTAAAATCAGTGGGAGGTTATATAATTTTTATTCCAAAAGGAGAGGCAAGGTTAGCAACTGGTAAGGTTTTAGGGACAACGGTATTAACACCTCAAGAAGTCATAAATTGGAGGGTAAATTTTAATGTACGCAATAAGTATGGATCTGTAATTGCAAAATGGTACAGTTATGAAATGGGAAAAACTACAGAAGAAAAAGTAGGCAATGAAGATCCAAGTTATTCCATGCAAACACCTTACTCTACTGCAGAATCAGCAATTAGTGCAGCAACTGCTAAATTAAAACAATTGAAACGCAGCACATCAATTTTAAATGTTTACTGTTCCTGGTAATCCTGAACTATGTGCAGAAGCCAAAATTAGCCTTTCAGGGTTTTGTCAGGAAATTGAAGGAGAATGGGTAATTAGCAAGGCAGAACATATTTTAGATAGTAGAGGATATCAAACTACTGTAGAAGCAATGGTAAGCAGAAAATAAGAAAATTTTAAGGAAATGATTATTTAATTCTAGGAAATATTGGAAATGAACATGATAAGTAAGAACATAAAGAATAAAATAAGCTTTCTATGGCTTATGATAACAGTTATATGTGTTATTATCACATACTGCTATGCAAAGGGTAAAGCTGTGAGTGATTATAAAACAATATTACAAATTGCTTCTGAAAATTGTAGTGCTGAAGTTGTAAAATTTATAGTCCAAGGTATGGTGAATATTAATAATACTAAAATATCTGGTTTTACAGCGCTACATAGTGCAGCATATGCAGGGTGCACAGAAGTTGTTAAGTTGTTAGTTGATGAAGGCATCGATATAAATGCTACTAGTAAGTATGGCAGTACAGCACTTCATAATGCTGCAGACTACGGTCACTTAGAAGTTGTTAAATTTCTACTTGAGCAAAACGCAAACCCTAATATTACTGATAATAATGGAAGAATGCCTAAAAAGTTGGCTGTAATGGAATCACGACACAATAAGAATAATAAGCCCTACGATGAAATCATAAAGCTACTTGCTAGAGCAGAGGATAACTACAAATCAGAGAAGTAAGCTATTATCAGCAATTATTCATAATAAATTTACATCTATGCAAAACCAAAAAATTCCATTAGCAGTAATAGTAACGATGGCAATACAGGCTATAATGGTAATTTGGTGGCTTGCCAAGCTAGATTTACGGGTTCACATACATGATAAATTTATAGAGCAGAATAACGGATTAATCGTAACGGTATATCGCTTGGAAGAGAGAGTCAAAAGTCTTTCTGAAGAGCTTGATGAGTTTAAATTACAAGTTTTAAGCAGAAAGTAAGGTCTACAAAATATCTCTTAAAACATCTATTAACGGTATTAATATGTTGCACTTTTATTTAGAAAAAGGTGAAAAAATCAATAAATATTATCATTTTCCTACCCTTCCTTTCTTAATCCCAAATTCGAGTTATACGTCTTGGAGCTTTATTATAAAACTCAGATTGAGATTGACGATCTTTCCAATTTTGAATGTACCGCTCAATTAATGAAGAATCTCCTGTTATGATCAATAGGTTTTCAGCATTTCTTCTCTGTGCATTATGAGAAAAGTTGGATCCAGTTATGATTTTTTGGTTGTCAATGATAACTACTTTATTATCGGCGATAGCAGGTTTGAAATCAATCCAAATTGGAATTGTGTGCTCAAATAATTGATTAATGACACTATGTATTCCGTTAATTGCCGATTCATCTAAGATAACCTTAACATCAACACCTCGTTCCTTAGCTCTAATTAGCGATTTTGCAATAGATTCAGAATTAATGGAATAGGCTTGGACCAACACAGATTCTTTAGCATGATCTACAGAATCGATTATTAGATTGTTACAATTCTCTCCGGGAGTGAAACCGACTGTAATTTTTGGACAACTAGCAAATCCTAATAGAAGCGAACAAGTTAATAAAACTAATAAACATCTAAACATGACTAAATATATCCTTTCAGTAGACGGTGGCGGAATCCGAGGAATTATACCAGCAATAATATTAGCAGAAATAGAGAAAAGGACAAGCAAAACTATTTCAGAAATTTTTCACTTAATGGCAGGCACTTCAACCGGTGGAATAGTTGTTGCAGGGCTACGTAAGAAAGATGGAGAAGGAAAACCACAGTATTCAGCGAGTGATTTAGTCAATTTTTATCAAGAGTATGGTCCATATATCTTTAAATCCTCATTTTTAAGAAGGTCAATATTTTCATGGTTAAACGGTGCTCAGTATCCATATCAAAATATAGAGAACGTACTACACAAGTATTTCGGTGATGCCACTCTTGCAGACGTCTCAAATAATTTACTACTTACTAGTTACGATATTCATAACAACTGTCCTTTCTTTTTTAAGAACTGGAAAGAGGATAGAAAATTCATTAAATTAAAGGACGCGTTAAGAGCAACAACTGCAGCACCAACATATTTTGCACCTAAATATCTGAAAATCAATGACGTTGAAAGAGTTTTGGTGGATGGAGGCGTATTTGCTAATAATCCAGCCGCATGCTCATATGAAACAGCAAGAAACTATTCCCTGATGATGATATGGTACTGCTTTCAATTGGTACCGGCCGTGTATCTAGCCCTATTAAATATGTTAACTCAAAGAAACTTAGGAAAGATAACTTGGGTAAAACCACTACTGAATGTAATGTTTGCCTCGGGACTTGACTGTGTCAACTATCAATTGAGTCAGATCAACTATGTTTTTTAAAATTTTTTGAATTTAGTCTTATTACAACTTTTGTTTATAATTTTGTATTCTTATTCAATTGAAAAATGTATTTTTGACAATAAAAACCCTAATTTATCATAGAAAAATTTTATATCAAACAACAGTTACTGCTTAGATCTTGTGATTAACGAATATGTGCATAAGTACTTAAAATGTGTGGGGACGTACTTACACACATATTCGTTAACCTATTTTCTATGCAGATTTTTTTAATTCACATTAACTGCTTCTTTAAGCCTCGCATTGGCAATTACTATGATTTTTCGCATTAGAGCTGTTATAGCCACCATCTTCTTTTTACCTCTACCAATAAGATCAGAGTAAAAAGCACCAAGCGCAGATTTGGATCTTGCGGCAGCCATTGCAGCCGTAAAAAGCTTTGCACGAACATTGCTTCTACCACCTGTTATCCTTCGGTAACCAATAGTTTTACCACTTTCTTTTGGATGCGGGGCAACTCCAGCAAGACTTGCAACTTCTTTTTTGTTTAAGTAGCCAAGTTCTGGCATCAAGCATACAAAATCTTGAGATAACTTGATACCTATTCCTGGTACCGTTCTAAGGATTTTTTGGCGCTTTTGTAACTCTGGATTTTCATCAATAATTTTTTGCATGGTATCGTTGAGCTCATTTATCTGACTGTTAAAAAAGTCGATTGTTTTTTGGCAACTTTCTTTTATATGGTCGTTTTCAGGTGCTGCAAGCCTACATTTCTCTTGAGCTCTCATTTGCGTAATGTCATCACGGCGTTGACAAAGTGCAACTAAGGCTGTTTGTTCTTTTGACATAGGCACAAATAGAGATAGAGTACTATAGCGTTCACATCCATATTGAGCAAGAGCTCTTGCATCTGATTGATCAGACTTTGCTAAAGTTCCATGAGATATGACAAAGCTTTTTACTTTGCGAGTATTAGCTCGATGTACAGCAACATCCTTATCAACAAGAAAATGTGCTAAACCAAGCTCATATTTTCCAGTGTTTTCCAGAGTTACTAAAGAATTAGGTAAGATATTTGAAAAATCTTGAAACAATTGTTGCCAACCAGCGGCATTATTATCAAACTTGATAATGTTCTTTTGGTTGTGAGCTGCAGCAACATTTTTAAATTTTCCTATATCAATTCCAATAAAATTTTGATAAGATGTAATCATAATAACCTCGATAGTTTAATTAATTTAAGATTGTAAACGGGTGCATACATATGTCCCATGCAACTATTCAAACGTATCGAGAGATAGGGCTAGTGTACCTTGATCTGAACGGCTGTAATACCAATTATTGGTCGGTCGCACACGCCCGTGATAGCCCTATTCCTATAGTTAGTAGGGTTATCCTCTCTCTTGTTTCTTTTATATCATATTTTTAACTTACAATTATAAGAAAGAAGAGGGTAATAATCCTGGTTTACAAGATAAACTTTCAGCGTCAGAATTACCTAAAGAGCATGTAGAAAAAATCCTAACTTTAACGCCACCGCCAGTGCCAAAGAAAGCTTCTGGTGCTTACATCTCTCTCGATGACGTAAATTGGAAAAATTATCCAAAAGATGTAGAAAATGTTCAGAAAGAAAATAATATTCCCCTATCATCCCCAGTGTCAGAATTATCTGAAGAGCAAGTGAAGCAGATTCTAACTTTAACACCACCACCAGTGCCAAAGAAAATTCCTGGTGCTAATAAAATTGGCAAATACATATATGGTCATCAAAATCCAGAACAACTAAGTATAATACTAGAAAAAAAATTATTTGATATGGCTGCACACAATAGTCTCAGTGAAAATAACATAAAATTTCTGCAATCTCGATCAGCAGAAGATATATTTGAGCTTAAAAACCCAGAAGGAAAAACTGCTTTAGAAGTAGCTAAAAAAGCTGGTAATCAGCAGTTTATGGACATAGCTTATAGTAAGCTAGAAGGAATAAAAGGAGACAATCAAGAAATAAATAGAAAATTTAGTGAGTTTTTTATTGAAAAATCAGAAAAAACTGAATCCACTACTGTAAAAGAAAGAGCAAAAATTTTTGAAAAATTAGGGACAAATCCTGCTGATATTACTCAAAAAGCTCTTCCTTCCACAGGAGTAATTGTAAGTAAAATAGTTGAACAACTTGAAAAACCAATAGACCAAACAGAAAGCAAAGGAAGACAAGACCTGCTGCGAAGCAGTGTTGGACTAGCTAAAACATGAGATAACCCAAAAGTAAGGTAAGTTAAGACCCGTGCCGCAAGTTCACAGTACCCGCAATAATATTAAATTTCAAACAGCTACATTAGCATACATGAAAACTATTAAGATGGTGTTGGCACATGGAAAAAAGGTTAAGTATGGAGCACGGTCTTATATTAGACCCCCTGCGAAACAACGTGAAGCAAGTTGCTGATAAAATCTGGTAAGAAATCCTCAGCCTAAAAATTATTAAAAACTATGCCTCAAATTCACAATTCCTGCTATAATATTAAATCTCATGTTGTATTTCTTCTGAAAATTGCGGTAAACATTTGACATTATTTTGAAGATTTTTATCTCGCGAATCTTATTTTCCACACGCATCCTGAACGATGCCAGCTTCCGATTATGCTCCTTTTGCTCCTCCGTTAGTGGCTTTTTACGGTGTTTTTTGTACGGAATCACAACGTTTTTCTGCAGTTTTTGCCAACCTTGATACCCAGAATCGGCATATTTTATGCTATCTTTGGCCAACAATTTTTCCTGTTTCCTTATGCGAAAATCATGCATTCGACCTCTATACGACTTCGAAATCGACAGAATTTGCCCATTTCCCTCGATCACAATTTCGGTTTTTATTGTGGTTGCTTTCTTTTTTCCGGAATAACTTTTCTTACGTTTTTTGCTGTCTTTCGGCCGCTGTATCGGTTGCTCCGTGACGTCTGCTAAAATTTTTAAAATCCTTTCTGGCG
Source organism: Wolbachia endosymbiont (group E) of Neria commutata (assembly GCF_964026735.1). Classification (NCBI taxonomy): domain Bacteria; kingdom Pseudomonadati; phylum Pseudomonadota; class Alphaproteobacteria; order Rickettsiales; family Anaplasmataceae; genus Wolbachia; species Wolbachia endosymbiont (group E) of Neria commutata. Next base: position 123,348 of record NZ_OZ034692.1, on the reverse strand, counting down.
TCAGCGTTCTATCCTTTTTTATAGTAATTTTTTTGGCCAATAATGGCTACATTTTCTTAAAAAGTCGGCAAATATTTGAGTTGTGCAAATTAAACAAAAACCCTAAAAATGGATGCGTTATGTACGTTCTGTAATAAATTAGAACACATAAAATCCTGTCTTCTAGCTCCTCAACATGCGATTTTCTTCCGTGACATTTCTTTTTCGCCTCCATTTTTTCCCACTCTGGACGCACTTTTGCCACAATTTTTTCAAATTCAGATGTTGTGAGCCCTGTCAATTGTCTAAAAATATATGGTGTTCTTGCTATTTTTACGTAACTTATTGCCATCTTCCCTCTTCTAAAACTTTCATTTTACATGCTTTTTAATGTTTTTCATCTGTTTTTTACCTTTTCGCAGGGGGTCTATTGAAGTTTTTTTCTATAGGCTCAAACAGATATCTGGTTTTAGTTTAAAAAACAGATCTGAAATAAATCGTACAAAAGAGCTCCTCATTCAATGATACTTAATTAACAAATTTACCGATATAGGTACGGCTAAGCTTGAGTTAGCTGCGTGAGTTTACTGTGATTTACATACCCAATGAGGTCTATGTAACAAAGCCCCAGAATTGGGGTTAACAACTTCAGGTGGCGGATTATTTGGTCTTATTATCGCTATTGGCCTCAGTAATAAATCCATGTCAGTTACTAAGTTGTGATATAAATATGGACTCTTAACTTATAAAATACTATAGTGAAATGCAGTGTAACAATCCTATGTGTTTTAAAAAGCTTATATCATTAATAAAATTTAAGAAGAAAAAAGTAGCGCCACCACCTTTGGTGGTGGCTTGGGAAAATGATTACCTAGACTATAAGAAATTTGCAAACAAATGCAACACTATAATTAAAAAAATTGAAGAAATTTTTACAATAATATCTTTGGAAGGATATGACGGATGGGGTAAGACTTTTTTTCTGAAAGAGTGGATAAGAGATTTGAAGCAGCAAAATGAAATTGCAGCTTATTATAGCGCATGGGATATCAATGCACTGGACCAACCGCTTCCTTCTTTTTTGAATTTTTTATTTGAGGATTTATTTTCGTCATATGAAGTAAAGAGAAGCGTTATACAACAGTTCAAGAACATAAATCAGGAGCTATTTTCTTTAAATACACTAGGAAAAGTAATTAGTAAATCTCCACTTGCGATGCTTTCTGTGCTCCTTGATGCTACTAAAGAAGCTGATAAAAAAGACATTGGTGCTGTTTTAAGAGAATTAAATAATCTTCAGAAAAGACAGGAAAATATTAAAGATTTTAAAATTCAATTAGCAAAAGTAGTTAATAAAATTAGGGAAGGTAAAAACATTTATATAATGGTGGATGATCTTGATATATGCCGTCCCAAATTTATTGTCGATTTTTTAGAATCCATAAAGTACATGCTTGACATAGAAGGGCTTGTTTTCATTATTTCTGTCAGTAAAGATAAAAGCAACGTGTATAAAGCTATTAATACAATACTTGGATCAAATTTTGACCTAAAATCTTTCACTGATTTATCCTTACACTTACCAAAACAACCTATAGAAAGATTTACAAAAGAACTATTCAAAAACATAAAATTGCCGAAAAAGTCAAAAAATTTGATCATAGACGGTTTTATATTTTATGCAGAAAGCTTATCTCTATCGTTAAAAACGATAGAGTACTGCGCAAAGAAAATAAAGTTGTGTCTTCTGAATTACACAAAGGAAGAAATACCTGTACCAAATTTGTTTTCATTTTTAGTAATACTACAGTCAATAAATATTGATATTTATGATGAATTAGATTTTTCATTTGAAAAAGCTTTGGAAAAAATTGCAAATGAATATAAGCCTGCAATTTTAAATCATCCAAATGGTCAAGGAGAATGGGAAAAATTAAAAATTTCTCTGGAAAATACCTTTGCAGATGAGAGGTCAAAAATTAACAAAAAAATAAAGGATATAATATTTTGAAGATGGCCCTGCCTTTATATGACAAAGACAGGACTGAATTATACTTACTTACCAGCTGCGACCACCATTTTCGATTTTAGCGATTCGTTCCTTTACTTTTACTTGATTTAGAACAGCATCAGGAAGCTTTGCTTCATGCGAAACATTGGGTTGAGTGACACCTCTTTTGCCATTGCCTTTAGTAATAGCACAAGTTGCAAATTCACCCTTTACATGCATAATGGTAGGATCTTCTTTAAACCCATGATTTCTCTGCATCTCAGGCTCAATTTTGCTACCATTGTGTGTAATCATGCACTTTTCTAGATTTGAACTATGTTTGACTGGCTTTCCAAAACCAGATTTTGTAAAATCAGGTTGCTCAATCTGTTGTGATGGATGCCTGGGTTTGAATCTATCTGGACTAAAACGCTTTTTGCCTTGATCTTCTGGATTGTGATTAAGCGAATTATCAGCTTGTGTACTAATAGGAAATTTTGTAGTTTGTTCAGGAAGCTCTAAAGGAACCTGCTCCTTTACTTTTACTGCTTCACTTTTTTGTGGTTTCGGATGTTGAGCAGTTGCTGTGCTTGACTGAGTACGCTCTTCTGCAGTGGTAGACACCTCCATAATAGTACTTAAGCGTGAATTTTCTACCACATTTCCTGCATCTGATGGTACTTCACTTCTTTGTTGTTCCATACACGGAGTAGAGTCGTTCATTCCTCCAAACAACATATCATCAATAGTTGCTGGTTTTGATTTAGTTGGATTTTGCTCAAATGCGTTCATATTTTCCATCATCATTCTATCTATATCCGCTTGTGCTGAAGAAGCGAGAGCTTCAAAATCAATACTAGAAGTGCTTGATGGTGAAGGAACACTATTTCTTCTTTCTCTTAGCGTTTTAAGAGGGTTTAATACATGAGCCAATTTCATACCGACATACGGCTTTGTAGCAGCAGGATCAGCTTTCTTTGTTGCATTTAACTTGTTTAAACCATTGCCAGTAGGAATGCTCCATCCCAGGTGCAGATTACCTGATTGCTCTACTTTAGGATGATGTTTAACTGATTGCTTAACTTGTTTATCAGGAGTTTTATTAGCTCTTTCTTCGGATTTTGCTTTATTAAGCGCATTCTGTTCAAAAATTGCTAGCCTTCCAGCAAATTTAGCTTGGTGCGACTTTGGCGGTACAGGTGGAGCAACTTTAGGTTTTGTTACACCCTGCAACTTGCTTTGTGACAATAATTTAGTTTCTGGCGATCTTAGAGGAACGGGTGGAGCAACAATTCCTTTTGAATTAGCGCGAGAAAAGATTTTTGGACTATTTTGTTCTATTATATTAGTCATTTTTTTACCTCTAAACCTATTAAGTATTTAAATTATAAGTTCAGAGGTATTAATTTTATGATAACAATGTTATAAGCAACAAATCTTTGGGGGAAAGAAAATAACCTTTAATATTTTTAGTAAGTCAGCTATGCTAAAAGCATGCAAAAACGTCATGTAACTATTTGTTTTATACTACTTTCCATAATTGGTGCGCTATTTTTGATGCGCCCTATGATTTTTCCGTGCCTTGCATCTATTGTTGCTGCATATTTATTTAATCCCCTAGTGATAAAACTTGAAAGATATAGAATACCACGTTTATGTTCGGCAGTTTTTATAATACTTGCATTATTAATAGTCTTTATATTACTTATAACATTTGTTTTACCTATTATATATTGCAAAATTACCTCGATATTAAACTTTTTAGTAAGTCAAACGCCTTCACTTAGATTTAAAATAATCCCATCTTTATTGAAATTTCTTAATATAAAAATAGATGATGATTTATTTGATCATCTGTCTAAGAATCTAGCAGAAAATTATAGTGATTATGTATCATACTTCATCAATGCTATTGATATTGTAAGCCATTTCACAATCCAAGTATTAAGCTCGAGCTTTAGCTTGGTACAAATAGTGTCGCTAATGGTGATTACTCCTGTAGTATTCTTCTATATATTGCGTGATTGGCATTTAATTATAGAAAAAGCTAGGAGATTAATTCCTGTTCCTCACAGAGAAAAAGTTGCAGATTATTTTTCAAAAGTAGATTTCATTGTATCTCATTATCTAAGGGGACAGGTAAACGTATGTATTGTCATGATGATTTTTTACTCAGTGGGCTTAAGTATAATAGGATTGGAGCATTCTATTACTGTTGGGATTTTATCAGGGACATTAACATTTATACCTTATATAGGGCCATTAATCTACACAACAATTGGATTTTTGAGCGCTGTCACCCAATTTAGTGGATGGTTTGAAAGCGTTGCTGTTTTAACATTATTTTGTGCTGGACAATTAATAGACTCAAATATATTGGTTCCTTTATTAATAGGGAAAAAAGTTCATATACATCCAGCTGTGATTATTTTGGGAATCACCATATGCGCCTCATGTTTTGGATTTATAGGCGTGTTGCTTTTTATTCCAATAATTGCGATATTTAATGTATCAGTAGAATGTGCAATCAATAGATATTTGAAGAGTGAGTTTTACAAAAACGGTTAGTGTGCAATTAAATCTATTTAACAATGATCAAGTTGATTATTGTCAGCAAAATTTTATCATTTTGGATGAAAATAAGCAGATATATCATTCAGTAGTTGATGATTTGACTTGGAAATGTATGATTCTTTTTGGGCCTAAAAGTTCAGGTAAAACTCACCTCGCTCACATTTGGCAATCAGTAAACAATGCGATTTTTATCAATGTAAATAATTTTGTAAGCGAGATTAGGTATAGTGATGCTTTTATTTTAGAAGATATACAAGATATTAAAGATGAAACGATGTTATTACATTGTTACAATTATATGAAGGAGAATAATAAGAGATTGCTAATGACTTCTTCAATCTCACCAAAAAAGCTTAATTTTAAGCTAAGAGATTTAAGTTCTCGAATATTATCAACTATCACAGTAAAAATTTCACCTGCAAGTGAGGAATTATTAAGAATTATGCTGATAAAACGATTTTCGGATAAACAGTTAAAAGTTGATTTAAAAGTGATTGATTATATTTTAGCAAGAATAGAGCGTTCTTTTTGTAGCGTTAATAAAGTTATAGAGAAAATAGATAGTGAATCTATGGGATCAAATATTACAATTCCGTTTATTAGTACTTTGTTAAAAAAGAGCATTACATGATTTCTGTTTTGCGTGGCATAATTTTATTAGACTATAGCGCTTAGAAAGTTTTGCTATGCATATAGCATACCATCATACTGACAGTTAAATGAGGAGTAAGTTGATGATTTACTCTTACTATCTTAACAATTATGTTATTATATACAGACCAAAAGCTAAATTTATGTGGCACATAGTCTCGTTTTTTATGTTATCGATGATTTTAGTAAGTTGTGGCCTACAAAAACCTGCACCTGTAGTGCTTAAAGGTGAAGAATTTTATGGAAAAAGAGATCTAGAATATACGAGAGAATACCACTTAATTAAAGAAGATGTTGACCCTTCAGTTAAAAAAGAAAATAGAAAAGTAATCATAAGTAAAATATATAAAGATAGCAACAACACAAAAAACGTGGAAATTGACGAGGTAAATTGTAAATTTGTAATGCCAGTTAAAGGCGCTGTTACCTCTTCTGATGAGATGTGTAAGGATGGTGTAAAAATTGCTGCTCAAAATGGTACAAATGTAATTGCTTCTGCACCCGGTAAAGTGATATATGTAGGTAAAGGGCTGAGGTGGTATGGAAATTTAATTATCGTGGAGCACAAAGATAATTATATGACTGTGTATTCCTATTTAAAAAATATACACGCTGAAATCGGTGATAAAGTGAAGCAGGGCCAAGTAATTGGATCTGCAGGTAAGTCAAGTACAGAAGACAAAAATCCGCAGATATGCTTTACTCTGAGGCATAATGGCCAAGCAATTGACCCGTTGCCTCATATGAACTGTAATTAAATTTGGATTTATTATGAAATATGATTTTAAAAACGTTGAAAAGTTTTATCAAGATAAGTGGGACTTTTCTGTAAGCAAGAATAGTAACCAGGAAAAGTGCTACGTACTGGAAATGTTTCCATATCCATCTGGTAAAATTCATATGGGGCACTTGCGTAATTATGCAATAGGGGATGTGATAGCACGCTATAAGAGAGCCAGTGGATTTGACGTTTTGCACCCTATTGGCTGGGATGCATTTGGATTACCAGCTGAAAATGCAGCAAGGGACAATAATGTGAACCCTAAAGATTGGACGGAAGAAAATATAGATAATATGCGTAAGCAGTTAAAATCTATCGGTCTTTCTTACAACTGGGATCGTGAGCTCTCCACATGCACACCTGAATATTATAAACATGAACAAAAATTCTTTTTGGACTTTTTAAAGCGCGGGCTTGCTTATCGAAAGGAGTCATTGGTTAATTGGGATCCAGTAGATGAAACAGTGCTTGCAAATGAGCAAGTGGTGGACGGAAAAGGGTGGCGATCAGGCGCAATTGTTGAAAAGCGTAAGTTATCTCAGTGGTTTTTAAAAATTACTGACTTTACTGAAGATCTACTCAAGTGCTTGCAAAGTTTAAAAAATTGGCCGGAAAAAGTAAAGACGATGCAAGAGCGCTGGATAGGAAAATCTGAGGGAGCAACTATAGAATTTGATGTGGCCCAATTAAACAAAAAATTGAAAGTCTTTACGACCTATCCCCATACTCTATTTGGCGCTTCTTTTTGTGCAGTAGCAGCAGATCACCCTATTGTGCAGGATATCAAACCTGATTTCATCCCAGTGCGTGACACTGGGATACATGATGAAAAAATTGGAATTTATACTGGTATAAATGTCAAACATCCATTTCTTGATAAAGAATTACCGCTCTATATAGCAAATTTTGTGCTGATGGAATATGGAGAAGGCGCAATTTTTGGCTGCCCTGCACACGATCAACGTGATTTTGAATTTGCGCAAAAGTACAATTTACCAATTATTCCTGTGGTTTCTTCAGATAACTTAGGTGTCATTCAAGCGGCGGACGCTGGAGTCCAGGAACCCTATACTGGTGACGGAACAATGTTCAACTCTGAATTCTTAAATGGACTCACAGTTGATGAAGCAAAGGAAGTGATAATAAAAAAACTCGAAGAAAAAGGAATTGGAAAAAAAACAATCAATTATCGTCTTCACGACTGGGGAGTGTCAAGGCAGCGCTACTGGGGATGTCCTATACCTATCATATATTGCAAAGACTGCGGAACTATTCCAGTGCCAGAAAAAGACCTTCCTGTGGTGCTACCAACAGATGTGGAATTCACAAGTGGTGGCAACCCACTTGATAAGCATCTTACTTGGAAATTTGTTGATTGTCCAAAATGTGGAAAGCCAGCGGAGCGCGAAACAGATACATTTGATACCTTTTTTGAATCTTCTTGGTATTTTGCTGCATTTTGTAGTGAAAATAAATCTATCGATAAAAATGCGTGCAATCGTTTTATGCCTGTTGATTATTATATAGGTGGAATCGAGCATGCGATTTTACATTTACTCTACTCACGATTTTTCTGCAGAGCCTTAAGCAAATGTGGCTATTTTGACATAAAGGAACCTTTCTCCACTTTAATTACTCAGGGAATGGTCTGCCATGCAACTTACAAAGACGAAAATAACAAATGGTTATTTCCAGAAGAAGCCAAAGAATTGATAGCACAAGGTGCTAAGATTCAGGTAGGGAAAATTGAGAAGATGAGCAAATCGAAGAAGAACACAGTCGACCCAAATTTTATCATAGAAAAATATGGTGCAGATACGGCGCGTTTGTTTGTGTTATCTGACACTCCACCAGAAAAAGATATGGAATGGTCTGATGATGGTGTGGAAGGTTGTTCTCGCTATATAAATAAATTATGGCGCATGGTGATGCAACTTAAGTCTATAAAACTGCCTGTCATCCCAGTACTTGACACTGGAATGACACAAAACTATACAGGCAAACTTTTAGAGTACAGAAAAAAAATACATAAGCTTCTACATGGACTCACAGGCGATTTGGAAAGCTGCAGACTAAACTGCGCAGTAGCAAAATTCCGCGAAATGACCAACTTAATAGCTGAAATAGATGTAAAAACTGGAAAATCTATCATTGCTGATGGTATATGCATACTGATCAGAGTAATCGAGCCATTTATACCGCATTTGGCTGAAAATCTATGGCAAGAAATAGGAGGTGAAGGTATGCTATCTCTAGAGCCTTGGCCAAAAGCTGACGAATCATTGCTGATTGACAATACTGTGACCGTAGCGGTACAAGTCAATGGAAAATTGCGTAACACAATCGAGGTAGCAATTAATTTACCTCAAGAAGAATTGAAAAAAATAGCAATAGATTCTGTACCCAAGCATATTGATCAAGATAAAATTCGTGCTGTGTATACTGTGCCAAATAAAATAGTTAATATTGTTATATAAAAAAATTTATTAGTAAATTTTCATATAATTTAACTTAATAATTATACTATTTCTAATATAAAACATGTATATTTATATATATTTTTATATGAAGAATTATATGAAAACAAAGAAATTATTTACTTTAGCTGCATTACTTACTTCATCTTTAGCAAGTGCTGTTGATTTAGCTGATTTAGAAAATAAATACTATGTAGGTTTGAATTTTGGTGGTGAATATTCTGGTGGCTTGAATCTTCGCCCCAACCTTCTTATTGGTTATCATTATAAAAAAAGCTCTAAGCTAGAACTTGAGATTAATAGTAGTATTCATTCATTAAAAAACATAGGAATTGGCTTGCTGGCAAACTATCCTTATTATCCCGATATTGATCTTGGTCCTGCTACTCTATATGTCAGTGGAGGTTTAGGCAGCTATATCCAAATAATCGGAGAGGCAAGCTCAGGCGGTGACGCCGATAAATCTTCAGTATTGAGTATAAGTGACGAAGACAAATCAATCGAAACAGCGTCAGAAAGTCCTTGCTCGCCCGAAGAGCGTAGGAAAGAAATTATACAACTTATAGCAAAAATGCATTATGACGTAAACAAACAAGAATTTACTGACGACCTATCTAAAATTGGTTCCGGTATAAAGAATGAATGTGAGAAGCTCAAAGCACTTAATAAAACGATTAAAGAGGTCACCGAAGCCACTCAATCATCTCCAGTGATGTATACAAATCAAGTAACGACCAACCAGCCTTCAGCAAACAAGATACTGGGTCATATTGCCTATAAACTAAAGATCGGTGTTGATTATAAATTCACTCCACGGATAATAGGCGCAGTTGGTCTTAACTTGAGTGGATCATTGAATAGCCTCTCACAAGTAGGCACAGGCATAGAAGTTGGTATACGTTATAATTTTTAATGCTATATAGTAAGATTTAAGCTTTATAGTTAATTACTCAATCTTCATGTTTACGAAAAATTCTTGACTTAACATGCTGTCTTTACTATAATTTAATTAGTTTTTTAATTTAACGTGAAGTCCAATTATGAGTGAAATAGACTTTATTAATGTTGATCAGCCTTCAAGTTTTGATAATGCAATATTTAACCTTGGTAATGGGTGTCTCAGGGTTACAGAGGACTCTTTTAATCCAAATACTTGTGATTATAAAGCAACAGGTGAAATACTAGATGAAAATCATCATATGATAGGAAATTTAGTTATTAACGGACAGGTTGAAACTTTGCATCTTGATGATCACAAACTTAGTGTCAAATATGGTGTAGAAATGAGTTTAGAAGGCGATATAAACAACATATTCTCTCTTACAGAAAAAATATAAAATTATAAAAGCTTCTATATTATTGCTTATGATGTAGAAGCTGCTTTTATAATAAGCTTTAAAATTATCAAATTTTACACTAAAATAATTTCTTTAGTATCTTTTAAAAATTCATGAAATTTACACTATCTTGGTTGTTAGAGCATCTAGAAACCAATGCAAGCTTAGAAGAAATTACAGATAGATTAACTCATATAGGCTTAGAAGTAGAAAATATTATTGATAACACTAAGTTAGCTGGGTTTGTTGTTGTGGAGGTATTAGAGGTTATAGCGCATCCAAATGCTGATAAATTAAAATTATGTAAAGTAAATGACGGAAGTAAAATTTTGCAAATAGTCTGTGGGGCAAATAATGTCAGAAACGGCATTAAAACAGTGCTTGCATCTCTCGGTAGCACATTACCGGAAAGCGATTTCACAATTAAACCGACAAAAATACGTGGTATATTAAGTGAAGGAATGCTCTGTTCCGCCTCTGAACTTGCATTAGCTCAAGAGGAAAGCGAGGGAATAATGGAGCTTTCCGATAACTATAAAGTAGGAAACAAATTTTTCAATTGTGATCCTGTGATTGATGTAAACGTTACACCCAATCGTGGAGATTGTTTGAGTGTTTATGGAATTGCCCTCGACCTTGCTGCAACTGGAATTGGAGCATTAAAGACTTTAAGCATTTCACAACTTACCAACTCTATAAATTCACCTATCAATGTTGATGTTAGATCTCTTGCAAAACCTGTTTGTGATGGGAAATCTTTAGGAGAAGTGCAGATGAGCACCGCAGAATACTCGAATGTATTCGAGGAGCGCAATCAAGCTTCAACGACAAAATTGCCATCAGAAGCATTGTTATGCAAAAGATCTACTGATGGAGAGAGCTTTATCAGTGGCATATACATTGCAAGTGTAAAAAATAAAGAGAGTCCAAAATGGCTAAAAGATAAATTGGAATCAATAGGAATGCGTTCTATTTCTAGAGTGGTTGATATCACTAATTACATTATGATATCTTTTGGTCGCCCCATGCATGCATACGATGCAGATAAAATAGAGGGAAAGCTTATAGTGCGCAAAGCAAAGAATGGAGAAAAATTCATCGCTTTAAATGGTAAGGAATATTTACTGAACGCTGATACAAGCGTTATCGCAGATAATAAAAATATACATGCAGTTGCTGGTATTATAGGTGGAAAGTGCAGTGAGTGTACCCTTGAAACCACTAACGTTTTCTTAGAGTCTGCATGGTTTGATCCTATCTCTATTGCTAAATCCTCAAGGCAGCTCGGCATTTCCACAGAATCCAGTTACAGATTTGCACGTTCAGTTGATCCTGAATTCATTATAGATGGGCTAAATCTTGCAACTAAAATTATTTTAGACTTATGTGGTGGGGAAGCTTCAGACTATGTCATCCAAGTAGCTGACTACTCGGATCCAGGAAAAAAAGATGTAGATTCCAGCGTCAAGCGCTGGGATGACACCAAGAGGTCTATTAATTTTAATTACCTGGATGTGAATAAGTTCGGTAGTATGTCAGCGTCACCTGATGAGGTATTCAATATTCTAACTAAATTAGGATTTAGTATTGATAAAAAAACTGAGAATAACTGGAGCGTACAAGTTCCAAGTTGGAGACCAGATGTCACAATACCCGTCGATTTGGTTGAAGAAGTAGCAAGAATATATGGCTATGATAAAATAAAGGAAGAACCACTAATAGATAACGTTAAGGTAGAAACCAATTCGCATGACGATTTGTGTGTTTTGATGACAAGCAGAGGGTTTCATGAAGTATTAACCTGGTCGTTTATGAGCGAATCAGTAGCTGAAAAGTTTGGATACTCAAATAAGTTGTTCACTATTCAGAACCCTTTTAACAACAACTTTAATATAATGAGACCAAGCATTATGCCAAACTTATTACAAGTTGCTGCTGATAATATTGCTCATGGCACGTCTGATCTGGCAATCTTTGAAATCGGACCGACTTACGATGATGAAGATATTATAAATCAGCCTAAATATGTTCTCAGTGGGATTAGGTCGGGAAATAATCTGCCACGGAACCATTATAATACTGATAGAAAAGTAGACGTTTTTGATGCAAAAGCTGATTTTATGGCAATTTTGGAGTTTTTTAATATCAATTATGATAATTTAACAATAGAAAGAACAGAGAAAGAATATTATCACCCAGGAAAGTCGGGAACTTTCTCTTTTAAGAATAAAGTAATAGGTTACTTTGGAGAACTGCATCCGAGTATATTAGATTTTTTCGGTATAAAACAAAAAATTATAGGCTTCGAGATCATATTAGAAAATATTAAAAACTTTCCTACCAATAAAAAAAAGTTTATTGATTATAAGTACCAAAGTGTAAAACGTGACTTTGCATTTATTGTAAATAAGAATGTAGAAATAGGCAGCATAATTAATATTGTACAAAAAAGCTCAGAGCTTATCACAGAAGTGTTAGTGTTTGATGTATATCATGGAAATAATATAGAACCTGATAAAATTTCTATAGCATTATCAGTTACTTTCTGCTCTCCAGCTCATACATTAACTGAAGAAGAGATTCAAAAAGAATCAAGTGCTATAGTTAATTTAGTGTGTGAAAGGACCGGAGGAATTTTGAGAGAAAGCTAAATCCTAACTTTTTATCACGTCTAAATCTGTATACGTATTATGTAAACATATTAAATTACAAATGTTCTGTAACCGTTCACGATTTTTTATTAAGATGTACAGTCTCAGAGTATAATTGCATACGATCAAAAACGTATCCATTCAGGGGTATGGCTTAAGAAACAATAGCCAAGAGGTTTTGAAAAGCTTTTAGATATACAGTCCCGGAGGGCTTTGTTGCATAGCTACTTGCATTAATGTTTATATAAAAAATATTCAGGTAGCCATTTCAAATTTAGGCATACCAATATCAGTAAATTTATTCATTAAATGGCACTTAATTAACAGCTCTTTTTCACGATTCATTTCAGACTTATTTTTCAAGCTAAATCCGAATGTTTTTTTGAACCTAAAGAAAAAGCCTTCAATATGTGATCTTAAGCCATATTTCATCATCATCTTCCATTCTTTTATACCATCTTCATAGTTTTCATAAGATTAGACCCCCTGCGAAACAACGTGAAGCAAGTTGCTGATAAATCTGGTAAGAAATTCCCCAGCTCAAAAATTATTAAAAACCATGCCGCAAATTCACAATACCCGCAATAATATTCAATCTCATGTTATATTTCTTCTGAAAATTTCTGTAAACATTTGACATAATCTTAAAAACTTTGATCTTGCAGATCTTATTTTCCACCCATATACTGAATGACGCCAACTTTCGATTATGCTCCTTTTGCCCCTCCGTTAGTGGTTTTTTACGGTATTTTTTGTATGGAATCACAACGTTTTTCTGCAATTTTTGCCAACCTTGATAGCCAGAATCGGCATATTTTATACTATCTACTGGTGGTCGTTTTCTTTTTTCCGGAATAACTTTTCTTTTGCTTTTTGCTATCTTTCGGACGCTGTATCCGTGACGTTTTTTCATTTTTTCCCACTCTGGCCTGACTTTTTCCACGATTTTTTCAAATCCCTCTACTTTTAGCCCTGTTATATCGCGGAAATTTCTTGGATGTTTCTTTAGATTATGGTGATTTAATCCCATTTTGCATCATTTTTGTTTATACTATTCTTCTTTATGCCATACTTTCATCCTCTTTTCTCTTGTTTTGCAGCAGGTCTATTGGTTTTGAATAGTATTTTACATTTTTTACCTTAATGTCGTGCTATTTGTGAAGTTTGGTATTAGCTAGTTTTGCATACAGTCCGTCTTTATTTATTAGAGAAGCATGAGTTCCTATTTCTTCTACTTTTCCATGATTGATCACTATAATTTTGTCAGTTTTGAGTGCTGTAGATAGCCTATGCGTAATTATAATTGTTGTTCTATTTTCCATTAATTTGCCCAATGCTTTTTGAACTAGGTTCTCGCTTTCATAATCAAGAGCAGAAGTTGCCTCATCTAATATTAAGACCTGAGGATTTTTTAGTATTGCTCTTGCTATGATAATGCGTTGTTTTTGTCCCTCAGAAAGTTTTAATCCTCTTTTGCCTACAAATGTACCAAATTTATCAGGTAATTTATCAATAAATTCCATAGCGTATGCGCTTTCAGCTGCCTGCTTTACCTCTTCATATTCAGCATCAGGCTTGCCGTATAATATGTTTTCCATTATTGAGCATGAAAATATTGTGTGATCTTGTGGTACCAGACCAAACAATGATCTCAGGTCACTTAATTCAATTGACTTAATATTATGTTCATCGATGGTAACGCTGCCTTCACTTGGGTCATGGAACCGAAATAGAAGTTTTAAAATAGTGCTTTTACCGCTACCAGATGGTCCAACAATTGATACTGATTGACCCGCACCTATAGAAAATGATACGTTGCTTAACGCAGGTTTGTTAGGCTGAGATCCATAAAAAAATGTTACGTTGTTAAATGAAATCTCTTTTTGAATATTACAAATTTTTATAGGGTTACTTGAATCTGTTATAGAGCTTTTCATGTTTTTAAATTCAAATAAACGCTCTACTATTCCAAGCCCTCGCTGTAAGTCACTGATATTATCACTCAAATTATTTATAGCTCCTGCAGCAAGTGCCGAGTAAAATACAAATGAAGATAGCTCTCCAATAGTTATATTATTACTTAGGACTTCTCTAACTCCAAAAAAGAGCAAAACAACTAATGAGCCTACCACGCACGTAATAATAAGAGTGACTAGGATAGCACGCAAGAGCACCAATTTTATGTATGATTTTGATACTGAATTTAAATATTCCTTAAAGCGGATTTTTTCATTTTCTTCCAGTACAAACGATTTTATAGTTACTATAGACCTAAAATTCTCCTCACTAAATGATGCAAGCTCACTTAATTTATCCTGAGAAAAACGAGCATAGCTACGCACTTTTTTCCCAAGTGAGGTCATAATAATTAATAAAATAGGTATTATTGAAATTGCATATGCTGTTAGCTCTATATTGGTATATAATAACATTACAACGCTACCGATTAATATTACAAAATTTCGTAATATTGTTAGTAAGCTGCTATTTATGATTGATTGCAATACAGATGTATCAGTAATTAATGCTGAAATAACATCTTGTACACCAGTGTCCTCAAAGAAACTTGGTTGTAAGTCAGTAATGCTGCTGTACAAATCATATCTAATCCTAGATATAACTTTCTCGCTACCAATTCCAATAAAATATAAACGAGTAAATGCAGTAAATGAAATGGCCAAAACTATAAGTAATAACTCGCTAGTAAAATGGCTCTGTGTGCCAGAATCAATTATGTTGCTTAAACCTCTGCCAAAAAGAAGAATTGTTAGAGCAGAAAATAAAACTGCAATAAAAGCTATGATGAAATAAGATAGATTCGGTTTGATGTAGTGAAATAACTGCCCAATACTAGATTGCATCATGTTCTTTATGCGTCTTACCAGTTAGTATATAGATTTTAATTTTAGGAGCTAGTTTCAAAAATTGAATTCTTCCATCAGTTAATGCCGTTACTTGGATATCTATAGGAGAGGAAGGTCCTGGTCCCTTGGTAAAATATTTATTAATATATATTATAATTTAGGTATTAATATATTGTTAAATACTCTTGAAGTAAACTTTTAATTGTATTGATTGATAAAAATTCTCCCATGAAGATAAATAAATTAAATAATGAAGAATTAGAAATATGGTTAAGCCTAGCAAGAACTGTAGGACCAATAAAATTTTTTAGTGTACTGAGAGCATATGGATCATTAGATGAAGCATCAAAATATCTAAATAGGTTAGCTAGTAATAAGAAGATATATAGCATTCAAAACGTACAAAAAGAAATCAATGATGCACAAAAAATTGGAGCTAAAATTATACCAGCATGTGATCCAGATTATCCTGATCTTTTGAGAAATGTTTTAGATTGCCCTCCTGTAATAACTGCACTTGGCGATATATCATTATTAAATCGTGAAATAATTGCAATAATCGGTGGACGTAATTCTTCAATAGACCCCCTGCGAAAAGGTAAAAAACAGATGAAAAACATTAAAAAGCATGTAAAATGAAAGTTTTAGAAGAGGGAAGATGGCAATAAGTTACGTAAAAATAGCAAGAACACCATATATTTTTAGACAATTGACAGGGCTCACAACATCTGAATTTGAAAAAATTGTGGCAAAAGTGCGTCCAGAGTGGGAAAAAATGGAGGCGAAAAAGAAATGTCACGGAAGAAAATCGCATGTTGAGGAGCTAGAAGACAGGATTTTATGTGTTCTAATTTATTACAGAACGTACATAACGCATCCATTTTTAGGGTTTTTGTTTAATTTGCACAACTCAAATATTTGCCGACTTTTTAAGAAAATGTAGCCATTATTGGCCAAAAAAATTACTATAAAAAAGGATAGAACGCTGACGCCAGAAAGGATTTTAAAAATTTTAGCAGACGTCACGGAGCAACCGATACAGCGGCCGAAAGACAGCAAAAAACGTAAGAAAAGTTATTCCGGAAAAAAGAAAGCAACCACAATAAAAACCGAAATTGTGATCGAGGGAAATGGGCAAATTCTGTCGATTTCGAAGTCGCATAGAGGTCGAATGCATGATTTTCGCATAAGGAAACAGGAAAAATTGTTGGCCAAAGATAGCATAAAATATGCCGATTCTGGGTATCAAGGTTGGCAAAAACTGCAGAAAAACGTTGTGATTCCGTACAAAAAACACCGTAAAAAGCCACTAACGGAGGAGCAAAAGGAGCATAATCGGAAGCTGGCATCGTTCAGGATGCGTGTGGAAAATAAGATTCGCGAGATAAAAATCTTCAAAATAATGTCAAATGTTTACCGCAATTTTCAGAAGAAATACAACATGAGATTTAATATTATAGCAGGAATTGTGAATTTGAGGCATAGTTTTTAATAATTTTTAGGCTGGGGATTTCTTACCAGATTTTATCAGCAACTTGCTTCACGTTGTTTCGCAGGGGGTCTATTGAATGGAAGAAATTTTGCTAATAAGTTGGCACTTGATTTAAGCGAAGCTAGTTTTGTTACAGTCTCTGGGCTGGCAAAAGGAATTGACACTGCAGCAAATAGTGTAATATATAAAAACCACCCCACGATTGCTGTTGTGGCAAGCGGAATTGATATAGTATATCGAAAAGAAAATTTTGATTTATATAAAAAGATCACTGAGAACGGTGGATTGGTAATAACTGAGCTTCCATTTGCCACTCAACCAAAGCCTCAATATTTCCCTCAAAGGAATCGAATTATATCTGGCTTGTCGCTCGGTGTTGCAGTAGTGGAAGCATCGAAACACTCTGGTTCTTTAATAACAGCAAACTTTGCTTTGAACCAAGGAAGAGAGGTTTTTGCAGTTTCTGGTTTTCCTTTAGACTCGCGCTGTAGTGGTAGCAATTATTTAATCAAAAACGGTGCTAAGCTTATTGAATCTGCTGATGATATAATAGAGAGCATTAGATTCAGTTTACCTCTTCAGCAAAAAAGCCTATTTAATATTGATAACTATTCTGATTCAGATTTTGATCGTGAAAGTGTCAAACAAGAAAAATTACAACAAGCAAAATCAGTTTTAGCAGGTCATATTAACTCTGTACCCATTGACGTAGATGAGCTGATTTTAGAAAGTGGACTGCCTACCAATATAGCCTTAATGGCTCTTTTAGAGTTAGAACTGGAAAACAGAATAGAGGGCTCACCAGGAAACAAAATATCACTAATTTTTGGCACCGACTGATATTATGCAAGAAACTAGGCAAAAATTTCCTTAATCTTAAACCTTTAGTTCCTCAAATACTTCACTTGCCCTATTTAAAACAGAGTCAGGAAAGCCAGCAAGTTTTGCTACGTGTATTCCATATGACTCATCTGCAATGCCCTCGATTACTTCATGCAAAAAGATAACTTCCCCATTCCACTCTTTTATTTTTACGCAAAAGCATTTCACGTTTTCCAAGTATTCGCTTACTTTAGTTAATTCGTGGTAATGAGTTGCAAAAATTGCTCTGCACTTACTTACATTATGAATATGTTCAATTACCGCTTGAGCAATGGACAAACCATCATATACTCCTGTGCCTCTACCAATTTCGTCAAGTATAACTAAAGAGCGATCTGTTGCATGATTGACTATTGTGGCTGTTTCAATCATCTCTACCATGAAAGTGGAATGGCCCGCTGCTATGTTATCAGTTGCACCGACTCTACTGAATACCTTATCAATTACTCCAATATGTGCGCTTTCTGCAGGTACAAATGACCCCATGTGAGCTAGAATTGCAATTAAAGCGTTTTGCCTTAAAAAAGTGCTTTTTCCAGCCATATTAGGACCAGTGATTAAATGTATACCACTCAAATTGATGCTATTTGCAATAAATTTGTTATTAGCCTCAACTACTGGATGTCTTCCGCTACAGATATTGAACTCTTTGCTATCATCAATAGAGGGCTTTACGTAGTTATTTTGCACTGCAAGTTCTGCAAACGCAGTTCTGATGTCAAGTTTTGCTAAAGCATTGGCAGCAATAGCAATTTTTTCAGATTTCTCAGCAATTTTACTGCATAATTCACCAAAAATTCTTATTTCTAAGCTGATTGCAGCGTCACGCGCTGTAAGAATTTTATTTTCGAGCTCTTTTAATTCGGCAGTGGTATAACGGAAACTATTTGCTAAGCTTTGCCTGTGAATGAATATATCAGAAGTCACTTTGTGATTTGCTGAAACTTCAACGTAGTAACCTAGTATATTATTGTGCAATATTTTAAGCGCTGCAATGCCGGTCAGATCGCGATAAGACTCGCGGAATTTATTTATCAGCTTATTACTGTTATTTAATATATAAGATAACTCAGATAATTCCGAATCATATTTTGGATTTATGAATCCTCCTTCTTTTATATTACATACATTATTGTCAAACACAGCGTTACTTAGAAGCTCAAATAGATTTTTATGGTCACCTAGGTTCTTCTGTATGAGGCTCAATTCACCTTCATTTAATTTTAACTGAGATAGGAATTCAAATAACTCTAAAATTTTTCCAAGGCCTATTTTCAATAAATTTATATCTTTTGGTGAACCACGTTCTAGCATTAGACGTGATAGCGATCTTTCAATATCTGGAATATTGGACAATATTTCCCGTATTTTCCTTCGTGATTCATAGTTATTTACAAAAAATTCAACTGTGCTGAGCCTTAGGTTGATTGCCCTCTGGCAAACAAGCGGTGATGCAAGCATTTGCTTGAGCAGGCGTCCACCGGGTGCCGTTACTGTATGATCAATAACTGAGATTAGTGAACCTTTCTTTTCACCAGATTGAGTTGAAAACAACTCAAGATTTCTCCTTGCAGAAGCATCAATTAGCATAAAATTTTGTTGCTTATATGTTTTTGGAAGCTCAAGCCTTGGAACTGAGCCCCTCTGCGTAGCCCTAACATATTCAAGTAGTGCACCGCATGCCATGATTTCCACCTTACTGAAATTTCCTATTACTCCAAGCTCTCTGATTTTATAAAACTCGCATAAAGTTCTATG
The DNA here is from genome assembly GCF_964026735.1 of Wolbachia endosymbiont (group E) of Neria commutata. Taxonomy (NCBI): domain Bacteria; kingdom Pseudomonadati; phylum Pseudomonadota; class Alphaproteobacteria; order Rickettsiales; family Anaplasmataceae; genus Wolbachia; species Wolbachia endosymbiont (group E) of Neria commutata. The sequence goes on along the minus strand of NZ_OZ034692.1, from coordinate 103,912 downwards.
AGACTTGCTATACTCAAAAAAGCTCTGTGCATGCTGCGTTACTGATATTTTATAATTTTTTAAAATTGATCTAATTTTTTCATTCTCGGTGAGCTTTTCGGAAATCAATAATTCTCTTGGTGAAATACGTAATAAATCACTATCCAGAGTATTTAAATTTGTTACAGTGTGGAAAAACTTTCCCGTTGATAACTCAAGCCATCCAATAGCATATTCATCATCCTTTTCAACTATGGACGCCAAATAATTATTGCTTTTATCCTCTAATAATGACTCTTCAATAATTGTGCCTGGTGTTACAATTCGCACTACATCGCGCTTTACTATTGATTTATAGCCCCTCTTTTTTGCCTCATCTGCTGTTTCGAGTTGATCACAAACTGCAACTTTAAACCCTAAATCTATTAGCTTATGCAAGTAAGATTCACTACTATGCGCAGGAACTCCACACATTGGTATCTCTTGCCCATTTGAATTACCTCGCTTGGTTAACACTATGTTTAACAGCTTTGCAGCTTGAATAGCATCTTCAAAAAATAATTCATAAAAATCCCCCATCCTATAAAACAGCAGGTGATCCTTATATTGAGCTTTTAGACTTAAATATTGCTCCATTGCAGGAGTATTTCTTTCTTTTATAAAATTCATAATATTTTCAATATATGCTATATTAGCGATAAATTAATTGTTGCAGTATCATTATAGAGTATATTATATGTATATATGTGAGTAGAACTAAATTTATTAATTGATGAAGATGTCATCGTGCCACAAGAACAACAAACAAACGTTAGCTTTTCTGGAATGCTAGGTAGAGCATTACTTTTGCCATTACGGACAGCAGCGTATGTATTCAATCCATGCAATTGGTGTAATTCATCAGACTAGATAAAAAAAGATGCGGAGATTGCTTTAAAAGAAATGAGGGACGGTCGTCCAAGAATTGTTTTGCTACAGGATGACGCACCTATCATGTTTTTCCACTCCTGTATCACTAACACAGCTGCTTACAGGATCACCTTTACCGTTGATTGAGTGACTTTTTTTCTCAGTCTGCTCAGTAAGAAATCTTACAATTGGTTCACGATCAGGTTGTGAACCAATCGGAAGAAAAAGTATTCCACATGCAGCCCTTTTAAGTGGCGTTGTTCCATATTTGTTTGTTTCATCAATATTAGCACCATATTTTAAAAATAATCTGGCAACTCCTTCACTACGATGAAAAGCAGCATTATGAAGTGGAGTATTACCGTTTTCATCTTTAGCATGAACATCAGCACCATTTTTTAAAAGAAGCTCTGCAACGTCACACCTTTTTTGTGAAAGACTGTCAAGGCCATAATTAACAACTATATGAAGTGGTGTTTCTCCTCTTTTATTTCTAGAATTAACATCAGCCTTCGCGTCCAAAAGGAGTTTTATAGCTTTTATTTGACTAGACCCAACAGCTTGATAAAGTGGTGTACCATTATTTAGATCTTCAATTTCAGTATTGGCACCATAATCCAAAAGCATCTTGACAATATTTAGGTAATTATCCATATGACTATTAGTAATGGCTTTATGGAGTGATGTCTCTCTATGACCGGAATAATCACTAGTTACAGCATCAACATTAGCGCCTTTATCTAACAACAGCTCTACAACTGCATCATATCCACGATTAGATGCTTTATGAAGTGGCGTGTTGCCAAAATGATCTTTGCTTTCAATATTTGCACCATGTTTTAAAAGTAATTCAGCAACTTCTTTGCTACCATAACCAGCAGCTTCATGAAGCGGTGTGTTTTGAAACACATCATCACTTATGGCATTAACATCAGCACCTTCTTCTATCAAAAATCTAGCAACTTCCTCACAATTCCACATAGCAGCAACATGAAGCAAAGTTATGTTGTTTGTAGAGGTGCTATATTTAGATGTTACTGATCTCAATATATCATTACTAATTTCAGCATGAATAATATTAGGATCTGTTTTTAAAATAGGTCTGAGTTGTTCAACTTTTTCTGTAAGTTGATCGTTTATAATAATCTCTATAAGTTCTTTAATATTTTTTGTCATGGTATGCCTCATAATTTAACCAACCCATTAATATTATATATACTAATAAGTTAATTTGCAATGAATGTTAATATCGCGCATAAGTTTAAGAGATTGTAAAAGTATAATTTGATGATATCGCGCAAAACTTTAGGTCTTGTTTTGCTAAAGAATGATGCACCTATCAGGCTTTTTTATTCTTAAATGTACAGTCCCAGAGTGTGATGGCATGATATATGAGAAGTTACCATTAAAGGAGGAGTTGTGGTTACATGGGTGCGCCAGAACGACAGAGGCAGTATGTTGAGCAATACAAAGCGGCTTAAGGGTCTTACCAGATATGAATTTATATGCAACCAGTACACACAATTCCCTGAGTTATTTATACTTAATCCATGCCATCATACTCCGGGACTGTATATCTAAGAGAAGGTTATAAACAACTTGACAGAAAATTTAAAATAAATTACCCATGTAATGTCATAAATATCCTTAAATCATAGCATTTGATTCCTTATATGTTAGGTGTAGTATCAATCTCTTCAGATCATGCTGGTTTTGAATTAAAATCAGCAATTAAATCTTATTTGGAAGTGTTAGATTATGTGGTTCTGGACCATGGTTGCCATTCTAAAAAAAAGTATGTCGATTATCCAGACTATGTTACTAACGTTACAAAAGATGTTGTAAACAAAAAAGCAGACTACGGAATATTAATCTGTGGCACAGGTTCTGGTATGGGCATTGCAGCGAATCGCTTTGAAGAAATTAGAGCGGTTTTATGTTATAATGTTGAAATTGCAAAATTGGCACGCGAGCACAATGATGCAAACGTACTCTGCCTTGGTGCAAGATTTACTGATAATGAACTGGCAAAAGAAATAGTAAAACAATTTCTAGAGACAAAATTTTCAAAAGAAAGCAGACATAAAGAACGCATTAATAAACTCAATAACATAAGTTATCCAGACAAGAAAAAAGGAATGAAAACTTATAATGAAGATGAAATATCAAAATTTGCCAAAATAGCGAGTGAGTGGTGGAATGAAAATGGCAAATTTAAGCCATTACACATGATCAACCCTGTCAGAGTGTCTTATATAATTGGAAAAATCAAAGAGCTAAAAGAATGCGATTTAAAAGAAATATCAATACTTGATGTCGGATGTGGCGGAGGCATTTTGTCAGAATCAATGGCACGCGTTGGTATAAATGTCACTGGTGTGGATGTATGTGAAGAAAATATCAAAGTAGCAGAATTACATGCAAAAAAAGTAGGATTAAATATAGAATACATACACACCAGCATTGAAGAGCTGAATAATAATAAAAGATATGACATTATTTTGCTAATGGAGGTAGTCGAGCATGTGGATAATTTAGAATTTTTCATGAAAAGATCAATAGAATTACTAAAACCAGGGGGGCTGATATTTCTATCCACAATAAACAGGACCATGAAATCCTTCCTTCTTGCAATTGTTGGTGCAGAATACATATTAAACTGGTTGCCGAAGGGCACGCACAACTGGAACAAATTCATGAAGCCATCGGAAATTGCAAATCATTTAAAAGAAAATAATGTGTCATTATATAATATGGCCGGAATGGAGTACAGCGTAATAAAAAATGAATGGAAGCTAACCAAAGGTGTAAACGCTAACTACATACTTTGCGGAAAGCTTAGTAATTAACCGGCTATTTAAGAAAATAGACCTTGTATCTTGAAAAAAACATCTAATGTTTTAAGCTTAAGCATTAGATGGAGAAGGGAGGCACTCTGAAATAGGCCTTAGATATAAAATCTGTAGCCCCCTGCGAAACAACGTGAAGCAAGTTGCTGATAAAATCTGGTAAGAAATCCCCAGCCCAAAAATTATTAAAAACTATGCCGCAAGTTCACAATACCCGCAATAATATTAAATCTCATGTTATATTTTTTCTGAAAATTGCGGTAAATATTTGACATAATCTTAAAAATTTTGATCTCGCGAATCTTATTTTCCACACGCATCCTGAACGATGCCAGCTTTCGATTATGCTCCTTTTGCTCCTCCGTTAGTGGCTTTTTACGGTATTTTTTGTACGGAATCACAACGTTTTTCTGCAACTTTTACCAACCTTGATACCCAGAATCGGGATATTTTATACTATCTACTGGTGGTTGTTTTCTTTTTTCCTGAGTAACTTTTCTTTCGCTTTTTGCTGTCTTTCGGCCGCTGTATCGGTTGCTCCGTGACGTCTGCTAAAATTTTTAAAATCCTCTCTGGAGTCAGCGTTCTATCCTTTTTTATAGTATTTTTTTTGGCCAATAATGGCTCCATTCTCTTCAAAAGTCGGCAAATATTTGCATTATGCAAATTGAACAAATAGCCTAAAAACCTATGCGTCATGTAGCTGCGATAGTACAAGATTACGCATAATATTTTATCTTCCAAGGCCGGTAAATTGGACATTCTTCCATGACATTTCTTTTTTTTCTCAAGTTTTTCCCACTCTGGACGGACTTTTTCCACGATTTTTTCAAATTCCTCTACTTTTAGCCCTGTTATATCGCGGAAATTTCTTGGATGTTTCTTTAGATTATGGTAATTTAACCACATTTCGCCTCATTTTTGTTTATACTATTCTCCTTTATGCCATACTTTCATCCTCTTTTCTCTTGTTTTGCAGCAGGTCTCTTCTTATGAATCATTCTGATTATTGGGAGAGGGGTTATAAAATCGCGTTTAAATTTAATAAATTGTGGAAATATGTTTTTTAGTGGATTAAAATAGTACCCTACTTGGGAATTACGTGTTGATTGTATTGCAAAAATCTTGGATCAGATATGGAAGCAAAATTATTCATAACTACAGAAGTATTATATATGTTCTAGCTTCAACTGTACCAATAACCAACAGCTGCATTTTTGCGCATATTATCCAGTAGCAGGTTGCTTTGAATCATAATCTTTTGTTGATACATCTGCTGTTTAATTGCTTCTATATTCACTGCATTACTCTTGAGATCGCACACCATCATTAACCTTGAGGTGCCATTATCCCTCAATTCTACTATTTCATTCACACTTGCTTTACTAAATAAAATCTGTAAATCTGGATTTAAATCTCGCATTTTTATTTCGAATTCTTTTACGCTTGGTAGTTTTAAATCACTTGCCAGTGCACCAAAATTTGAACAATTAGCTTTTTGCTCTTTCAGAGTATTTAATAGACTCTCTGAACCTTCAACAATAATCTGTTTGAATTTTACAGTGTTTGTGAGTAGTGTATGATCAAGTTGTACTTTATCGATTATCCTTATAATAGAGTAACCTTCGCCGAAATTTTCTGGACCGGAAATATCCCCTACTTTCAATCTTTCTAAAATGCTTTTGAGTTTTCCTTTTAATTGATTTAAATTAACTGTTGTTTTACGCACCTTTATTGAAGGCTCTGGAATAAAGTTGTTATTATTGCGCAATTTTTTTACTAAATCTTCAGCCACACCATAAATGTCCTTGTCCTTCTGACCTGGAATTATAAACTCTTGAAACGTGATAAGATGATCTGACCTTTCTGTTTGTCCTTTGACATCATCCAATTCCTTAGCACTTATATTGATAAACGGCACGATTCTTGCTTCAATAATTTTACTCCACAATAGTTGGCATTTTATTTGTTTTTTTAAAATACCAAGATCTATATTATGCTTTTTTATGTATTGATCAATTTCATCTGCCCTAAGTTTAAAACTTTGGGTCAAGAATAACAGAATAGCATTATTTAACTCTTCTTTACTTAACTTTATATTCAATCTCTGAGCTTCGCTGACGATCATGATTTCATCTATTAGCTGCCTCAAGATTTGAGACTTTACTTCACTTTGGTCAATATCCTGAGCACCAAACAATGAATTTATTAAGTTAATGCGTTTTTCGATATCTAAATTTGAAATTGGCTCGCCATCCACATCTGCAACAATTTTAATCTCAGCTGCAAATGAAGTGATTGGTAATGCCCATATTATTAACAGTAAAATCAGTATTCTAAACATAAGACTATTCAGCTAACAATCAATTCTATAGTAAATACTGAATCAATGCTAGCCAACTTTTTAAATATCCTTACTTAATAGCAAATCATATAAACAGTTACGACTTAACTGCAGCAACATTAGGCGATGAACTTGTACTTCTCGCTGCACGCTCAATCAAAATTTTACTGCTTATAGGACCAAAGCCTGAAGGACCGCTGGAACGATTATCACAGTTCTCCTTATCACTACCACATCCGCTATCAATACTTGAAGACTTGGACAGTGGTTGCTTTTTTTGTGAAGCATATTTAACAACTTCACGCGCGGCTTCCGCGAGCACATCAAATGCGTATTTATGATCCTTGGAGATCTTGTTCATTTTTTGTGCATCGGTAGAATTAAACATCTTTTTTGAATTGGTGGGATTAAGTGGATAAACACTCTTACTATCAAGAGCGCCATCATAGCTATCACTACTTGGAGGTCTAGATAGTTGTGTGGACAAAATAATATTCTCTACATCTTGCGTTAACTTGTAATTCTCTGGATTAGTTTTAATCAGATGTTTAATTCCAGCTGCATCAGCAGTGTTATCCTCAATGAATCTTTCTACACACTCTTTTAAACTTTCTACTTCTTTTGTTAAATCTTCATTTTGCTTCGTTAAATTTTCATTTTCCCGCGCTTGACCTACGATAGTGTCTTCTAACCTTTCAACCTTTTCTTTTAATTTCTCAATCTTATGTTCTAGACTTGCTCTCATATGTACTGCTCTATTCAGCATACCTTCTTTCATATCATTTTCCATTCTTTGTAAATTTAAATCCTCTTTTAGCTTCTTATTTTCAGCTTCCAACTCTTCATAAACTTTTCCTGCTTCCTCAAATTTTTTCTTCTTACTCTGCAGCTCCTTAGCTCTAAGCTCTAACTCATTTTGTAATTCTTTCAATTTCCATTCTTGTTCTTCTATACCTTTAGCAGAAGATTTAAGCTGTTCTTTATAATTCTGTTCCAATTCTAACATCTGAGATCTAAAGCCTCGTTTAGCTTTGTTACTTTCACCCATTAGATATTCTGCATATTCCTCTGCTTTAGTTAAATCTTCTGTCAATTTTTTTACCATACTGTTTAATGCTACATTCTGTTGACTAAGCACTCCAAGCTTTTTCTCTACATTTTCTTTTTCTTCACGCGCACCTTCAACTTCTTTCTCCTTCTCCTTCAGTATTGTGTTGAGCTTCGCTAACTCCTCACACATCTTATTATTTTGTATTTGTAAGCTGCTATTCTCCTCCTCAAACTTTTCAATTATCTCCCTATCTTTTGCTCGTAAATCGCCATTCTCTTGTTCTAATTTTTTAATCTTTTGCTTAGTTTCTATAAGATCACCTTTTAAATCGCTATTTTCTATTTGTAAGTTACCATTTTGCTTTTCCAAACTTTCAATTACCTGATTTGCCGACTTATCTCTTACTTGTAAATCGCTGTTTTGTTGCTCTAATCTTTCAATTATTTGTCTAGCTTCTGCAATCTCACATCTTAAATCACTATCACGCCTGCTTAATTCTACAACTTTTTGTTGAGCATCTGCAATCCTCTGATTCATGAACCCTTTTTCTCTCTCAAATTCTTGCTCGATTTTTTTAATCTCACCCTGTAGGCCACATTTCTGTCCATTCAATTTTTCTACGTGATTTTTTAACTGTTCATTTACGTGCTTAATTCTTTCATCCAGCTCAATAGTTTTTAAAAATTTCTGACTTAATTCCTCTTTTTCTACTTTGGTTGTTTTCAGCTCTTCCAGTAGTAACTGTTTCTCTTGCATTAGCTCATGGTGCTTTTGATTCATCACTTGCAAATCTGCTTCCACTGCCTTCAATTCAACGTTTTCTTTTTTCAACTTTGATACTTCCTGTTTTGAATTAGCCAATTCATCCATTTGCGGCAAACCAATTTCTGTCTGAATTGCGATTTGCTGTGTACTAATTTCCGTCTGAGTTTCAGCTGTAGCTTGTTGTGTGCTAACTTTTGTTTGGTTTGTCTGAGTTCCAATTGTAATTTTTTGCAATTCATCTTTTATTTGCTGTGAACCAACTTCTGTCTGAATTGCGATTTGCTGTGTATTAATTTTCGTCTGAGTTTCAGCTGCAGCTTGTTGTGAGTGAAATTCTGTCTGAGTTCCAGCAACAGTTTTTTGTGGTTGAACTTCTATCTGAGTTCCAATTTCTATTTTACTCGTTTTAGTAACTTCACTAGCTGGTGTGTTACAAACTACCACACCAGCATTACTCAGAGAATCCAGATTTGTATCTATACCTTTGTCGTTAGGATTTTGCTTTACTTCGATTGCTTTGTCTTCTTGCAAATTGTTACCAGCAACAACAGGCACAGCGCTAGGCACTGTTACAGTGTCCTTCTTCTTACCTTTTTCTGTTACTCTAAAACTCTCTCCACATTGTGAACTTAGCCATTTTTTTACACCATCATAAAATGAGAGGCCTTGAATATGTAGTCCATAATTTTGTTGTACTAATTTTAAATCATCTTTCGATAGCAATCCAGGTTTTCTACCATTAAATTCCACTATTTCAGTTATACCATTACTACTTACATTCATGACCATGGTACAATTTACAGGCCAAGTACTTGTCATTTCATAACTTGCATCTTCTTTAAATTCATAATGTCTTCTCTCCTTTTCATCCCTATAAGCATGTACTTCATGCTTCTTTTTGTAATAAATGTTTAATTCGCTAGTATTTTCCTCTTTCTGTAAAAGATCACTAATTTTTGTTGGCTCATTTTTATCACGGCCAATAATATTAATGTTTAAAACTCTGTCAGTATCATTAATTTGTGTATAATAAGTTTGAAGCCCTACCTCCTCCCCCAAACACTTTCTTGCAGCTTTTACACTCTCATTTGCTAATTCTATGTACTTATTTAGATTTTCCTTAAAACTCTTACTGAAAGATTTACCTTCTTCATCTAATGCTTTGTCTATATACTCTTCTTTAAAATTTTTATCACCCATCAACTCTCTTAATAGATCATCAAAATCCCACGCATTGTTGTAATCATTTCTTATGGCGTTGAAGTCACTTTTTTCTTTTAACTTTTTTAAGAATGATATTTTTTCTTTTAGCTTATCTTTATTCAAATTTCCCACTATCTTGTCTAACTGAGGATATAGTCTTTCATAGCTAGTAGCACGTGGTATATTATAATGTTTTCTTGCAAGATTATTTGATTTTTTACGATCATCTAAAGATTGTGCTATATTGTGAGATCTTTTTGCAAGATTATTTAGTTCTTTATGCAGCTTATCATTTTCTGCAATTGAGCGGCAAAATCTTACAATAGCCAAATCCTTAACAGATGGATTTGCTTTCTCTGCCTCATCCAGCTTGCTTTTGAGTAATACAAACTTGTCCTTAAGAGAGGCAAGGTAAGATAACGCGCCACGATCAACATGTTTCCTAAATTCGTTTTTATCTTTGTAAGAATGTAACTTTAACAAATACTCAATTACATCAGAAACATTAGCTGCAGTTTCTGTAGCAAATTTAACATCAAAGCCTTCCTCTTTTGGCTTGTTGCTTGTTTTTTTCGCTTCTGCCGCTCTTTTTGGCCTTAAAATCTCACCAATACTACGTAACATACTAACCATAGAACCACTGCCATTAAGTTAAGGAAGGAATGGCTAAAAATTGAACAAAAAAGCTAAGTTTTTAATTGCATTAAATGAAACAGATTTATTAATGCTTTTTTCAAGCTTACTATCAGCTAGGTCTGCATTCAATGCCTCTTCTACATCTTCTGTCATAATACTTTCTAGGTTGCTAATAAAAATGGTTGACCAAAAATCCTGCTTAATAGTTTCAACACTTTTACCTGTAAAATTCTCTAAGCCTAACCTTCCTTTGAGTTTAGAAAAAAATGTTTCTATTCCCCAACGTAAGTAGTATAACTCTTCAAATTCCTCAACCTTAAATTGCTGCTCATCTAATAATGATGTAATTAGCACTTCAATTTCACCAGAGGAAAGTATGATTTTAACTAGCCTAAATTCCATTTCATCAGGTAATCCTAGCTTTCTTAGCTGCCTTGCCACTTTAATAGGTGCAGTAGCTACTGCTATTGTACTAGAGGGACTGCCCGGCTTAAACATATCGTTTACTTCACTAAAAGATGAACTTGGACAACGAATTACATAATTAATTTTCCTTTCCGTAAGCTCGGCAATAAATCGATAAGATACATACCCTCTATCACAGATTAGTAAGTCATCTGAACTGAGGCTTTCAAGCATATCGGTTGCTAAATCAACTTCATAACTGTCACCTCTACTTAACACCGATTTTATTGCAATATTATTTAGCACATCATAACAAGCTTCAAAGGTTGCACTTGTATAATCTTCAAACCTCTGAACTCCATTCCATACTGCTCTTGAGCCAAACTCCTCTATTACCTCATCACTTTTTGGTAGAATTAATATAGAAGCATCAAATGCAAGTACCCTGAAACCATGGTGAGTTTTAAACTCCTGATCCTGGTAATATAGGGAAACTACATCATCATTAAGTTCTGAAAATGCAGTATACTTTAGCTTCTGTCTTACTTGGGTAAAAGCACTTGCAGTAACTGTATAATCTCTCATCGTGTACAGAATAAATTCATTGAGCATCACTTGTAATGATTTCACACTTTTTCTGAAAATCAAAATGAATACATCAATAAAAGGCAATTTTCTTTTTCGTAGAAAGTCTTTTGGTGATACTTTGTGATCATTTATAAAGTTTAAACTTATCAATTTATTTTTTATGAATTCGATTATTGTTTTTTTTACTCATATTATTTTTCCTTTAAGTTTAGGAATTTTACTTGATTTATTAATATAGTCCATCCTTTTCTCTTAACTTAATGGCAGTGAACTTGGCACTCCCCCTTCAAAATTAACATTATTGCTTGATATATTAGGTATTGCCTTTTAACTTACAAACTGCCTGCAATTTAAGTCTTATAGGAAAGCTACCGGTTTAACGTTTAAATAATTTTATGAAAAAAGCAATAGATCTTACAAAATGGTGTGCTCCACAAAAAGAGTTTATAGTAGCAGTTGTGTTAAAAGTCAATAGAAAAATGAAAAATACTGAAAATAATTTTCACTTATTTTAAAGGTATAAAAAGATGTTGCCAAAAATCTTAAAGAATTTTAACGTATTCGTTGATGGTCGTGGTTATGCTGGTCGTATCGATGAGATCACTCTGCCAAAACTTACCATTAAAACAGAGGAGTATAGAGCTGGTGGAATGGATATTCCTATAAGCATTGACATGGGCATGGAAAAGCTTGAAGCTGAGTTTACTTTTTCTGAATATGATACAGAGCTATTTAGACTCTTCGGTTTAATAGATGGAAACTCAGTATCTTTAACGCTTCGTGGAGGAATGCAAGGAAGTGGTAATAATGATATTGAAGCAGTGGTGATAAATCTTAGGGGAATATTCAGAGAATTTGATTTTGGTAGCTGGAAACCTGCTGAAAAAACCACTCTTAAATGCACTGTGGCTGCTCACTATTATAAACTCACTATCAGTGGTAATGAGCTTATCGAGATTGATGCCGAGAATATGATTCGGAGGATTAACGGTGTTGATCAGATGGCCTTACTGCAGACAGTTTTAGGTATTTAAGTTGTAATTCTTAGCTCAAATTCTTTTAATTAGTGTGGATGTGTATAAGTGCTTTAAGTCTGTGTAAGCGCACTTATCCACAACCACACTAATTTGCTAATATTTAGATCTAAGCAGACTTAGGGATGTATTCCTCGGTAAAAACCCTTCCATCTCTTACTAAAGAGTTAGCAAGTATAAGAAATTTTCTCATTGCAGCAGTAGAAGCAACCTTATATGGCTTTTTATATTGATCATACAATCTATCAAAGAAAATTTTTATATAAGAATTCCATTCCCTAGCGCTAAGAATGCACATATGTAAAACTTTCCTAACTTGTGATCTACCACCCTGAATACACCTTTTTCCTTTACTAAAACCACTGTCTCGATTAAAGGGTGCTGTCCCGGAAAGGCTAGATATTTCTTTATGTCTGATAGTCCCTAGTTCTGGTAGATAACAAATCATAGTGATAGCTAAGATTGTACCTGCACCTGGCATACTAGTTATTGATATGTATTTTTTTTTAAGCTCTTGACTTTGATCAACCAATTCTATCATCTCATCTTCTAAGGATTGGATTTGATTTTGCAAAACAACGAGTAGCTCTTCCATTTGTTTGATTATGGATATATCAGTTACCTGATGAGCTTGGGTTTTTTGTATTTTTGCTATTTCTACTAGTTGATTTCTGCGAGATAACTTTTGCTTCAAACAATCAATATTATTGTTACTAACTTTTAAAGGAGTAACACGCATATCTGTATTACTAACGTAACGTGAGATGATGCTACAGTCTATTTTATCAGTTTTAGTAGCAATACCAAGGCTTTTTGCATAGTCTCTCACCCATCTTGGTTGAATGACATATACTTCGAAACTATGGCTTAGTAAAGTATAAGCACATAATTTTTCGTATCCACCAGTTGCTTCAAGTCCAACTTTGGTTACGTTATGTAAACGCAAAAAGTCAAGTATTTGATCAATAGCTTGTATGTTATTTTCAAATACTTTATGATGTCCAAGTGGATGAATGTGGATGTCTAATTTGTTTTTGCTAACATCGATGCCAGCAATGATATTTGATGAATTCATAATTCCTCCATAGAATAATATGTAATACTGCATTTTCCACCCTTATATACGAGCCTCAACGCTCAATCAGTTGTTCGGAACTTTCAGTATAATAAATCAGAGAAGAGAACCTTGCTTCGGTACGGTCCTTATTGACCAAGAATATCGACGGTTCCTCTTCTCTATGTGTCTTTAAATATCACCATTTCGTAATATTTATAAAGACTTGTTTTTAACATATAAGAATACCGAGCTGGTGGTATGGATATTCCAATAAGCATTAGATCCCCTGCGAAACAACGTGAAGCAAGTTGCTGATAAAATCTGGTAAGAAATCCCCAGCCTAAAAATTATTAAAAACTATGCCTCAAATTCACAATTCCTGCTATAATATTAAATCTCATGTTGTATTTCTTCTGAAAATTGCGGTAAACATTTGACATTATTTTGAAGATTTTTATCTCGCGAATCTTATTTTCCACACGCATCCTGAACGATGCCAGCTTCCGATTATGCTCCTTTTGCTCCTCCGTTAGTGGCTTTTTACGGTGTTTTTTGTACGGAATCACAACGTTTTTCTGCAGTTTTTGCCAACCTTGATACCCAGAATCGGCATATTTTATGCTATCTTTGGCCAACAATTTTTCCTGTTTCCTTATGCGAAAATCATGCATTCGACCTCTATGCGACTTCGAAATCGACAGAATTTGCCCATTTCCCTCGATCACAATTTCGGTTTTTATTGTGGTTGCTTTCTTTTTTCCGGAATAACTTTTCTTACGTTTTTTGCTGTCTTTCGGCCGCTGTATCGGTTGCTCCGTGACGTCTGCTAAAATTTTTAAAATCCTTTCTGGCGTCAGCGTTCTATCCTTTTTTATAGTAATTTTTTTGGCCAATAATGGCTACATTTTCTTAAAAAGTCGGCAAATATTTGAGTTGTGCAAATTAAACAAAAACCCTAAAAATGGATGCGTTATGTACGTTCTGTAATAAATTAGAACACATAAAATCCTGTCTCCTAGCTCCTCAACATGCGATTTTCTTCCGTGACATTTCTTTTTCACCTCCATTTTTTCCCACTCTGGACGCACTTTTGCCACAATTTTTTCAAATTTAGATGTTGTGAGCCCTGTCAATTGTCTAAAAATATATGGTGTTCTTGCTATTTTTACGTAACTTATTGCCATCTTCCCTCTCCTAAAACTTTCATTTTACATGCTTTTTAGTCGTTTTTACCTACTTTCTACCTTTTCGCAGGGGGTCTCTAGAAGAAGCGTTGCACAAAGTCAACAAGATAATTAAAATATTATAAATTAAGCATAATATTTAATTTAATATATTTAATTTATCACGGAATATGAGAGTGTTCTTATGTTGTTTCATCCTTCAAAGAACATTAGTAATTAATGCCGAAACAAAATCTTTTATTTACTTTCTAACCATTATTCTATTAGAATTTACAATATTTGTCTCTCCTTTCTCGAACAGGTATATACCTTTATGTAAACAGATATTACCAAAAACTTAAGGCACATAGCCACTTTCAGCGATTTTACATAACGGTTGTGAGAGGAAGTTTTATTTGAACGATAAGCTACACCATGCTTTTTCACGAACTCATCTATACCAAATTTAGCATAGCCCTAAAACCCGCACCATTGGCCTACTTTTCCCCTAATATATTTTAGCCGCGTAGGTAAATTACTTTCCGTAATCTATTAATAGTATTTTCATAATGCAATATTTATGGAAAATTGTCTCAACCTAGTGTGGCCTTTTTGCCCTTTTTTGAGACAAGTAAAAAATAAATAATTCAATTTTTTTGTGACGGTGGGGAGAGGACTTTTCTCTATTAAAAAGATATTTTTGACAAAAGGTTGATTTCTTAATTTAATTATGTAGTAATTAAGTATTATTATTAATTATGGAGCAAATCATGCTAAACAATAAAGAACAACAGAAATTAAAAGCTGTAGCTAGCGACTGGTTCACTGAAGCAGCACAAGAAGGTTACTCAGAAGTGGTAGAGTTTCTTAAAAAAAATGGAGCAAACCTTAATGCTAAAGATAAAAAGATTTTAAGCGACTGGTTCACTAAAGTAGCACAAGAAGGTTACTCAGAAGTGATAGGGCTTTTTGGAAACCATGATCATCCATGCCTGGTAGCTGCTAATGAAGGTAATTGGGAAATAGTAAAATATTTATTAGAAGCAATGGCGCAAAGAAAAGAACAACAAAATGATACTGAAAAACATGAAACTGATTCTGAGCAACTAAGTACAAAATTTGAAAACGTACGAACTGACCAACCAGGATCTTCCACAAAGAAAGAAGCACCTAAACTTTAAAGAATTATGGTGTGAGGCCTTTTTTCGTAATTTTCACTATTTGAATTTCGCTTTACCATAATACTGCTGCTTGGCTCTTCATATGTTGAGTTTTTTCCAAACATATCCCCCCCAAACACGCAGTGCTACATGCAAAAAGCAGAGAAGCCATGCTTCCAAATTGTAGGTATATTATTGCAGTTGTTAACATAGCTACTCCAATAGCAAGCCATACTTTTTTATTTGGATTGAAAAAAGCAGTAGTAGCAAACAGCAAAATCAACAAGAGACCTGCTGCAAGACAAGAGAAAAGAGGATGAAAGATCAACCATATCACCTCACAGCTACTCTATGATTACCTTTTTAGCATACCTTGTCTATTTACTTTCTACTGCTTCCCTGAACGGATACCTGAATAGCTATAGTGGAGGAAGCCAAATGGGAACATTAATCCAAACACATAAGTGTAGTATTACCACCAAATGCTGTGGTGTTGACGCTTACAACTTTTTCTGTAGAAAATCGCTGTAGATAATGAGGGCCGCCAGCTTTTGGTCCAGTGCCAGATAGTCCTCTACCACCAAATGGTTGTATGCCAACTGCTGCACCTATCTGGTTACGGTTGATGTACACATTTCCAACTGATATTTTTTTACTTATCACGTCAATTTGACTTTGTATACGGCTCTGCAAAGAAAACGTAAGTCCATACCCTGTATTGTTTATATCATTTATAACTTCATTCAAATTTGACTTATTAAAACGTATAATATGTAAAATAGGACCAAACACTTCTTGTTTTAATTGTGAAATTTTTTGTATTTCATAAATATACGGAGGAAAGAAGTGACCATTATGAGAATTTGCATCCATAGGTACTTTAGATAAAAGATTTGAATCTTTATCCTCCGACATTTTTTTTGTATGTTTAGTCAGCATATCCATAGATGCTTTGTCAATAATTGGACCAATATCAGTGCTAAGTTCCACAGGGTCTCCAATTTTTAATTCTTGCGCTGCACCGCATATCATTTTTATCTGCTTTTCTGCTATGTCCTCTTGAATAAATAGAACTCTAAGTGCAGAACAGCGCTGACCACTACTCCTGAACGCAGAAAGTAAAGCATCCATAGCCACTTGCTCTAAAAGAGCAGAGCTATCAACGATCATAGCATTGAGCCCTCCAGTTTCAGCAATAAGTGGCACAATAGGACCATCCCTATTTGCAAGCATTTTATTGATTATTTGAGCAGTTTGTGTTGAACCAGTAAAAGCTACTCCGGCAATTCTATTGTCTGGCACCAACGTCTTACCTAAATATCCACCCTCCCCTGGAATGAGATGCAACACATTTTTTGGTATTCCAGCTTCATGTAGTATTTTAACAGCTTCATAGGCAATAATAGGTGTCTGCTCTGCTGGTTTTGCAAGTACCGTGTTACCTGCTGCAAGCGCAGCTGAAACTTGCCCAAGAAAAATAGCAAGTGGAAAATTCCATGGTGATATACACAGGAAAACTCCCCTGCCTTCAAAGAAAATGAAGTTATCTTCACCAGCTGGGCCTGGCAACTTTTTCCAGTCGCTTAGTTCATTTTTTGCTATCGTTGCGTAGTAACGTAAGAAATCTACTGCTTCTCGTACTTCTGCTATTGCATCTGATAAAATTTTCCCTGCTTCCACAATCAGAATGTAAATTAATTCTTTCATTCTTTCTTCAAGTAAATCTGCAGCTTTTTCAAGGTGTTTAGCACGTTCTTTCGCTGGAGTGCTCTGCCACTGAAAGAATGCACTATGGGCTACTTCAAGAGCATTCAAAGCTTGATCGCTTGTTGCATTTGACACTTCTCCTATTACATGTTCCAAATGTGCAGGATTTACCACTTCAGTAAATTTGGTATCATCAAGAAGTGACTGCCCATCAATTATTGGTCCAACTTGCCATTTTTTTTCACTAAAACTCTTTATATCATCTGCAAATTGTGAAATTATCACGGAATCACTAATATCCATTCCCAAAGAATTTTTTCTCTCTGGTCCCAAAATATCTTGTGGTAAGGGAATACCAGGATGCGGTTCATAATTGAAACCTATAGCTTTTTCCAGTGGATCTGAAATTAGCTCATCAATTTTAACGTTAGGGTCATTTATTTGATTAACAAACGAACTATTAGCCCCATTTTCAAGCAGACGTCTTATAAGGTATGGCAACAAGTCACTATGTTTACCAACTGGTGCGTAGACACGACAGCTAACATTTGTTGCAAGCTCTGACATTGCATAATCGTATAAGTCTTTTGCCATGCCATGTAAGCGTTGAAATTCAAATCCAGGATGGGTTTTGTCAGCAAGCTCCATAATAGAAGCAAAAGTATAGGCGTTATGAGTTCCAAAGCATGGGTAAAAATTGTTTGGTTTACTCAAAAGTTTCTGTGCACATGCAAGGTAAGATACATCAGTATAGCTTTTTCTTGTAAATACCGAGTAATCATTTAATCCCAATTCTTGCGTACGCTTGATCTCTGAATCCCAATATGCACCTTTCACAAGCCTAACCATAATTTTATGGTTTGACCGAATGGCAACATCCTCCACAAAGTCCAAAACAGACAAAGCACGTTTTTGATATGCTTGTACAGCTAAACCAAGCCCTTCCCACTCAGAAAGCGATTCATCAAGCCGTAATTGTTCAAACAAGATTAAGGACATTTCGAGTCTTTCTGTTTCTTCTGCATCTATGCATAGTGAAATGTTGTATTTTTTTGCCTCACGGCAGAGCTCTAAAACCTTAGTGAATATCTCACTAGCAATTTGGTCAAATTGACCAAATTCATAACGCGGGTGTAAAGCAGACAATTTTATTGAAATTCCATGGGATTTAAAACAATCATTTATTTCACTGGATTCACCTATAGCTTTTATTGAATGCATGTATGAATTAAAATACTCTTCTGCATCTTCAGCAGTGTGAGCAGCTTCGCCAAGCATATCAAAAGAGTATAAAAACTTACTATTGTCATCTAGTTTTGCATATCTTAAAGCTTCTTCTATGGTTTCTCCAACAATAAAATGATTACCAAGCATAGACATTGCTTGTTTTACTGCTTTGCGAATAATCGGCTCTCCTAAATTTTTAAGTAATTTAGAAATTGCGTAATAGAACTTCGAATCACCTTCATTATCTCTTAATATACTGCTACCTATCATCAAACTCCATGTAGAAGCATTGACAAACAGTGAAGAAGAATGCCCTAAATATTTATTCCATTCCTGATTAGCAATTTTATCTTTGATTATTTCATCTATTGTATAATCATCTGGTATTCTAAGCAGCGATTCAGCAAGACACATCAATGCTATTCCTTCATCATTGGAAAGCGAGTATTGCTGCATAAAGGAATCTACAATACTTAATTTATTGTGTTTGATTTTTTCAACAATTTGTTTTGCAATATTATAAATTCTACTTTTTGAATCAGTTGAAAGCTCTGCTTTTTCTACAAGGTAACGTACATAACTTTTTTCATCAGTACGATAAAATCCTTGTAAACGCTTCTTTAGTTCATTAGGTTCTTGTATAGAGCTTATCATATATAACTATCTCCAAAAATATTTCGACATCATACGTACGTTGGAATTATATCATAACTTTATGTAGAACAAATTATTATTTGCTAAGTGGAGAATACAGCAAGTGGAAGTAGAGCTCCAAAAGAAGTCTATTTGCCAACACAAAAAGTACTGAATATACTACCCAATATTTCTTCAACGTTAATAATTCCAGTAATTGTTCCAAGTTCAAGTGAAGCAAGTCTCAAGTCTTCAGAGATCAGCTCAATTGGATTATTTATGTTAAAACGTTGTAAATGTTCCAGTGCTTTCTGCATATAATTCCTATGCCTCTGCCTAGTGATTACTGGAGTGTCTCTATCATGCCCAAATTTTTCTTCTGCTCTTTCTTTAATTAAAGAGATCAATTTGTCTGTTCCAATTCCCTTTAAAATCGAAATAGGCAAAAAATTTATACCATCAATCAGTATATTCTTGTCCTTAATTACATTATCAGCTTTGCTTAACACGTAAATAGTATCATTTTGGTCTGATGTCATTCCAGTAGCTCTAAGGTTGTCATGAAAGTAGCTGACACTGGAATCTATACTGCTTTTTTTCTGGATCCCAGTGTCAGCTACTTTCATGACAATAGTGCTATAAGGAAATAGCTCTATTCTAAAATCAGCTTCAAAAGACCTTTTTTTCGCTCTACTTATACCCTCTGATTCTATTGGATCTGAGCTTTCACGAATTCCAGCAGTATCGGAAAGAATTATAGGGTATCCGCCAATATCAATATGAGCTTCAAGCACGTCCCTTGTTGTTCCAGCATATTCAGAAACAATAGCGATATCACGTTTAGCCAAAAAATTAAATAGTGTTGATTTACCGACATTTGGTTCACCAGTTATCACAACATGTAAACCCTCACGCAATCTTTCACCTCGTCTATTATCATTCAAATGCTCTTGTATCGACTGTATAAGTGTTTGAACTTCATTGTTCACTTTTTCCAATTCATCTTTTTCTGTTTTAACGTCCTCGGGAAAGTCTATGTATGCTTCAATTTTAGACTGCATTTTTATCAATGCTTTTCTCCAGCTGCTGTACAATTTTTCAAGCTCTCCTGACATCTGCTTAATTGCCTGTTTAGCTTGCACTTTCGACTCAGCATCAATTAAGTCTGCTATTCCCTCTATTTGAGTGAGATCAAATTTACCGTTTAGAAAGGCCCTAAGTGAAAATTCTCCAGGTTCAGCCATTACAAAGATTCTTGATAATTCTTCCAGGATGATTTTAATTACAGCCTTGCTTCCATGCACCTGCAGCTCTATCACATCTTCGCCAGTAAAGCTGTTTGGAGCGGGGAAATAAATAATTATTCCATTGTCTATTAATTCTTTTGAACTATCACATAGATCAACTAAAGTAGCAAACCTTGGAGCCACATCTTTTTTAATATTAAAATGATCTAAGGTTTTAAGTGCGCTCTTACCCGATATTCTAATTATTGCCACCCCTGATTTACCAAATACTGTTGATAAAGCAAAAATAGTTTTATCTGTATTTACCATTGCTCAGTGTATTTCTTAGTAATGCTACACTTAAGTAGCCAAATTATCTAATCTAAAAATATTTAAAATTTTTACTTATTTTATTAATTTATACTAATATAATACTGATATGTTAACAAATTAAGGATATTTATGAACATGTTGTATAAAAAACCACTACTCAAAACAGCGGTTGTAACACTATTATTAACTTTTATATCAAATTCGTCTTTTGCTTATACTGAATATGGATTTCTTGACAGTAAGCATAAAGATGAAGATTACTCATATTCAACAGAAGAAAAACCAAGCAACGTCTATATGAGTTTTAATTATAGTAAAGCAAACCCTGGAATCAGCTCATTTAGCGCAAGAGAGAATAGCATTCAAAAAGTAGAAATTAGCAATAACTTTGATTATAAGAGCGGATTTGCAGGTAATGCTTCTATCGGTTATAGAGTTGGGGATATGAGGGTTGAACTAGCAAATCCAAGACTTTCATTAATTGATTCAGATCTAAGCTCTCATCTTTACCCTGGTGATGGCTATACACGCGTTGATGTTGTAGGTGATAATGGCAACGTTGTGGAAAATCTTTATAAAGGAAATGTAAGTACATTACAACATGATGGAATAGAGAAACACATTAGAAAGGAAGGAAATCCAAAAAGATATTCTGAACCTTTATTGAGCATGCGAAAAATAGAAAATAATAGTTTCAAAAAGAAAGCAGCAATGGTCAATTTATATTACGATATTAGTAATCATAGTGATTTTACACCATATTTGAGTATAGGTGGTAGTATAGCTAATATTAGCCTTTCTGGTATCTCACAAATAAAACCAGCTATACAAGGCAAGCTTGGGCTGAATTATAATATAAATAATAAAATTCAATTATCTGCGGGATATAGATATCTTACTGCATTAGGCCAATATGATTTTCAAGAGGTAAAATTAAACGAAGTTCCTACATTAAAATATACTGTGAGAGAAAACAGCCATGATCAAGACGGCCGTAGTAGTAAAATTGTAAAGGAAATAGTTATGCCAGGATCAACAACTGCAACTGTTGAAAGTAATTTTGCTAATCATGCTTTAGAAGTTGGACTAACGTTTAATTTTTAATGACACATCCCTTTAGCCAAGCGGTTTTGGAGACAATTAACAGTAGGTTTTGAAAGGGACTTAGCTTCTTTTGTCTCCAAGTCAAGTACAGAGAAGTTTTCCTTTCAAACACCAACTATAATCGCTATTTAACAGTTGATTTTAGCGGGTTTCGCTTATTAAAAGGTTATCCGCAAACAAGAAAAGTATAGTCCTTTTCTTAATAATCAGATTCTTAGTTGGTTGTTATATTAGGTGCTTGATAAGCATAATTTGGAGCCTCTTGCGTGATTATTATATCATGAGCGTGACTTTCTCTTAAGCCAGACGAAGTTATAGTAACAAATTTACAATTTTTCTTCATTTCTTCTATATTTTTATTGCCGGTATACCCCATTGCAGCCCGCAGTCCACCAATTAATTGATGAATCACTCCAGAAGCTGGTCCTTTAAATGGAACTCTTCCTTCTACACCTTCTGGAACTAATTTGAGTTTTGAGTCCTTATCTTGAAAATAACGACTAGCTGAACCTCGTGTCATAGAGCTAATAGATCCCATTCCACGATAGCCTTTATATGCTCTGCCCTGATACATAATAATCTCACCTGGACTTTCGTCAGTACCAGCAAAAATTGAACCTATCATTACAGAGTCAGCACCAGCGGCAATAGCTTTTGCTACATCTCCTGAATACTTTATTCCACCATCAGCAATTAGTCTTATATTTCTTACCCTGCACATCTCTGCAATATTTTGAATTGCAGAAAATTGCGGCACACCTACACCAGTAACTATCCTGGTTGTACAGATTGAACCAGGTCCTATGCCAACTTTTACCGCATCAACCCCTGCATCAATTAATGCTTCAGCAGCTTCTTTTGTTGCAATGTTACCACCGATTAGCTGCACATCTCCGTACATCTTTTTTATTTCTCTAATAGTGTTAATAACACCAGAGGAATGTCCGTGAGCTGTATCTACAACTATTACATCAACTTCTTCCTCAATTAATGCCTCGCATCTTTCTATGCCATCTTTTTTACCTGTACCAATTGCAGCTGCAACTCTGAGCCTCCCTTTACTGTCTTTACATGAATTTGGGTATTGGTTGTATTTTTCAATGTCTTTAACCGTAATTAAACCTATACAGCGAAAATTTTCATCTATAACTAAAAGCTTCTCTATTCTATTTTCATGCAACAATTTCATTGCAGATGCACTATTCACTTCTTTCTCTCGTACTGTGATTAATTTATCTTTTGTCATCACTTCAGAGATTTTTATACCCATGTTCTCATCTTCGATGAATCTAACATCCCGGTTTGTCAAAATTCCAACTAATTTGCTTTGATTAACCACAGGAATTCCAGAGTAATTGTACTTTCTCATTAGTGAAATTGCCTCTGCAACTGTTTTATCAGGAGAAATCGTAATTGGGTCATATACAATCCAGCTTTCATATTTTTTTACTCTTCTAACCTCTGAAGCTTGTTCATCTATTGATAAGTTTTTATGTATACAACCTATTCCCCCATGCTGAGCAATAGCTATTGCAAAACCTGACTCAGTTACAGTATCCATCGCAGAAGATATGAGTGGAATGTTCAGTTCTATACTATTGGTTAGATAAGTTTTTGTATCCGCATCACGAGGCAATATATCAGAATTGGCCGGTAAAAGAAGTACGTCGTCAAATGAATAACAAATTTCCATTTTCTTCATAAGCTTTTTTAAAAGCTTATATGTCAATTGATTAAGTTGCAATAGAATAGTTGATAAAGTAATCGAAAAGTTTGACAACATGTGCAAAGAAAACAGTCTAATACTTCTTCATGAATTGTTGGGCACTACCCTACCAACATTAAGAGCAAATGAACAAAATGCTTGTACTTTACCTGTGCTAAAGTAAAATTAAGCTTTACTTAATAGTTGTTATGCTGGATGGAATGCACGAAGAATGTGGAGTATTTGGTATAAGCTGCAATAACGACGCTGCATTTAACTCTATACTTGCTCTCCACGCTTTGCAGCATAGAGGTCAAGAATCTTTTGGTGTAGCAACCAGTAACAAGGATAAGCTGCATTCTTATCATTTTCAAGGTCAAGTAAGCAGTGTGCTTGACGATATAGATGAAATAAAGAGATCTTTACCCGGAGATCATGCAATAGGACATGTGCGGTATTCAACAAGTGGAAGTAAGTTCGGAGCGCAGCCAATGCTTGGTAAAAATGACAAATTTGGGGATTTTGCCATAGCGCATAATGGTAATTTAATTAATGTTTTTCCAGTACGTGAACAGTTAATTAAACAAGGATGCATTTTTCAATCAGATATAGATACAGAAGTAGTAGTGCATTTGATGGCAAGCAGTAAGAAAGATAGCTTTTTGATGAGTTTTATAGATGCATTAAAACAAGTACAAGGCGCTTACTCTTTTGTAGCAATTAATAAGGGTGTAGTAATAGGAGTGCGTGATCCTGCAGGAATCAGACCTCTTGTTTTAGGAAAATTAAATGATTCTTATATGCTTGCATCTGAAACTTGCGCACTTGATATAGTAAATGCTGAGTTTATCAGAGAGATAAAACCAGGTGAACTAGTAATGATTGATCAAAATGGCAAATTAACTTCAATACTTCCTTTTTTGCAGCAAAAATCAAGCTTTTGTATTTTTGAGTATGTCTATTTTTCAAGACCAGATAGCATAATGGAAAATAGGTCAATATATGATATAAGAAAGGCAATAGGAAAGACGCTTGCTAAAGAAAGCCCTCCAATAGGCAACATAGACATGATTGTTCCAATACCTGATTCTGGAATACCAGCAGCTATTGGGTACGCAGAGCATTCGGGAATACCTATGGAACTTGGAATAATTCGTAATCACTATATAGGAAGAACTTTTATACAGCCAACCGCTGAGGTGCGTAAAGTTAGAATAAAATTAAAATTCAATGCTAATAAGCACATTTTAAAGGGTAAAAATATAATTTTAATAGATGATAGCATAGTACGTGGCAGCACACTAAAAAGTATAATAGTTATGTTAAAAGACGCAGGAGTGAAAGAAATTCACCTCAAAATTTCAAGCCCACCAATTAAGCACTCTTGTTTTTATGGAATAGATACACCAGAGTGCAAAGATTTAATTGCTGCAAATCAGTCTGTAGAGGAAATTAAGAAGATTATAGGAGTAAATAGTTTAGCCTTTTTGAGTATTGATGGGCTATACAGGGCTGTGAAAGAAGAAAAGCGTAACAATATAGCACCGCAATATTGCGATGCTTGCTTTACCGGTGATTATCCAATTGGTAAATAAGTGACATTATAATAAACATCTTTACACCATAACTAAGGACACCCTTGATGCTATTGAAATCCAGAAAATTTATTTAATGGATATTGAAATTTAGCAGTAATTATGTTAGTTAGAGTGAGTAGTGTTTTTTAAGGTTTTGTGTGTCAAAAAGTGATGTATTGAATAAACGTGATAAACTAGCTTCTGAGATTTTAAAAGAGGTTGCGGACACTGATAGTGATACAGTGACGTTATTTGATATTAAAACAGCTTTGCATGAGCGAGGCTTTGGCATTTTAATAATCATCTTTTCCTTACCGTTATCAGTACCGATACCAGTTCCACCTGGATATACAACCATGTTTTCTATACCTTTAATATTATTTTCGCTGCAGCTTTTATTTGGGTTTGATTCCCCTTGGATGCCACATTGGTTAGAGAGAAAATCTTTTCAACGTTCAACACTCGCTCTTATAGTAGAGAAAACTTCTCCTGCATTAAAAAAAATAGAAAAATTTATGAAACCAAGAATGGCTTTTATTTTTTATGGGCCTGGTGAAAAGATTTTAGCTTTTATAATCCTGCTTTCTGCGTTATCCATAGCTCTTCCACTGCCTCTTACTAATTTTATTCCTGCAATTGGCACAACGCTCATTTCACTTGGTATTATGAGTAAAGACGGGGTTTTATCTATACTTGGAGTGTTAGTATCACTCTGCGGATTGTTACTTACTCTTATTATAATAATCAAAGGACCACAACTCATAATTGGAGCATTTTCTTTTCTAAAAAGCTTTGTATATGGTTAGGCTTTATAACACTTTAACAAAAAAAAAGGAGCTTTTTATACCAATCGATAAAAATCATATAAGAATGTATGTTTGCGGGCCAACGGTATATGATACAGCGCATATAGGCAATGCGAGGTCTGTTGTTGTTTATGATGTATTATTTCAGCTGCTTAAATTTTGCTATGGCAAAGTTACCTATGTGCGTAATATTACAGATATCGACGATAAAATAATCAATTCAGCAAGTGAAAAAAAGAGCAACATAGAAAGCATAACTACATATTACACCAAAGCTTTTCATGATGACATGAGGAGCATAAACTGCATAGAGCCAACACATGAGCCAAAAGCAACTGAAAACATAGACTATATTATAGAATTAATTGAGTGTTTACTTAAATCTGGTCACGCTTATGAGTCCAATAAACATGTGTATTTTAGCGTAGAGTCTTACCCAGAGTATGGTGCTTTATCAGGAAAAAAAATTGATGAGTTGGTTCATGGTAGCAGAATTGAGGTTGATGAAAACAAAAAGCATCCAGGAGATTTTGTATTGTGGAAGCCTGCAAGTGATGTTGACTATGAACTTTCAAGTTATTGGAATAGCCCATGGGGAGAGGGTAGACCTGGATGGCACATAGAATGTTCAGCAATGGCATATGCTTACCTTGGTAAAGATTTTGATGTCCATGGTGGCGGCATAGATTTGCAATTTCCTCATCACGAGAATGAAATTGCGCAGAGCAAGTCTGCGTTTGCTGGATCAACATTTGCAAAGCATTGGATGCACAATGGCTTTCTTACAGTAAATGAAGAGAAAATGAGTAAGTCCTTGTTTAATATAGTCAAAGTAAGGGACCTTCTTGATAAGGGAATAAAAGGTGAAGTAATACGCTATGCACTACTCAAAACTCATTATAGAAAACCACTTGATTGGACTGAAAGTGTTATCCATGAGGCACAAGAAACTCTAAATAAATTTTATCGGTTATTACGCGGCGTAGATATAGAAAGTGTCAAGATAAGTGATGCAGAAGTTTCTAAAGATTTTATAGATGCTTTAAAAAACGACTTAAACATTCCTGAAGCTATGGCTATCTTACATGAAATGGCTGCAAAAATTAACAAAACGAGTAATGCAGACGACAAGCTTAAATTAACTCATATCTTTGTCAAGAGCGCTAGATTTATTGGCCTTCTTCAATTAACTTATCAAGAGTGGTTTAGCGTTGATGTGAGTTCTCAAGAAATAGAAAGATTGATAGACTTAAGGAGAGCTGCAAAACAGAATAAAAATTATGATACTGCAGATAAAATAAGAGACCAATTGAAAAAAATGGGAATTTCAATTTCTGATAATGAAGATGGTACGACAACCTGGTAAGTTGATATGGAAAATTATTTTCTGTTATTCAAAGATAGCTTACTAACATCGTTAATCTTACCAGTACATCAAAGCTTTATGTTTGAGGTTATGTTGTATTTTAAATCTCGTCATAACTTACCACTAATGTTACTCTTTGGAGTATTGGGATCTAGTTTTGGTGGAATAGTTAATTGGTATTTAGGCAGAATAACAATTTCGGTGCGGCAATCATACCACAAATTAGAAAACAAATATACAACATCAAAAACTACAAGAAATCTACTTATTTGTGCAGTTATATTATTTTCATGGGTACCAGCGCTTGGAAGTGTAATTCAGATCCTATCTGGTTATTTTAAGTTAAACCTCTATACTTTTATCCCATTGGTTATCTTATCTAATTTTTCCTATTTGTTGTATCTAATCATTACCACTTAAAACCACAACTGTCCGTTAAAAAGGAATAGAAAAACCTGGTATATAGGGTTCACCGCGAAAATTCGCAGTATTGTTAAATTTGCTTTTACACATTGAAAATGTTTTATCGCAACCTGCAAGTATTGAATATTGATCTCCAGCAAAAATTTGATATGGGGGCGACGTGAACAATGTGATCACTTTATTTTTATATTCTTTCACTACACCTTCGAATGCTGCTGAGCCAAAAAATTTTACTATCCCATGCTTATAATATTCATCGCTCTCAGTTAAATTTGCGTCCTCAAATCTTTTTTCGTCTATTACTTTAGTAACTGCACTTATTTTACTAAATTTTTTAGTATCGGCTTTGCATTTTTCATCGCAAAATTGTGCTCTGCATGTAGGGGAATATAACTCTTGCGCAGTTCTCTCGAGCTTTGCTGAGAGCCCTCTAATTTCTACAATAAATCTTCCATTATTTAATGTTATTTTACCAAAAGTCCCTGAATGTAGATTCATTATTCCTTGGCTCAAGTCTTTATAATTTACAAGAAATATTTCAATATTTGCAAAATCGTATTTGCCCGATAAAACATCTTCTTCTTTAATGTTATCACTATTTAATATCCCTTCAATTTCTAGATTATCAGTTTTAAATTGCTATTTAGTATTATGCTACTGGCTGTAAACCCACTTGAAGACTTATAGATTACGTTATCAATATTTAAGTCTTCATCGTAATCAGTGAATCCCATCACTTTTCCACCGATAAGTATTAACTTCCAACATGTTGCAATAGTCAGTAGTTCTCCAGATAAGTGGTCTTTTAATGTGGTTTGCATAGTTGCCTCCGTTTATTTTAGTTGATTGAATTTTGAAAGTAGTTATATGGTTAGTAGATAAAGGTGTGATTCCAGTGCGTTCTTTTCTCGTCGTCCGAGTATTCCAAAGGTGTCATCCTATGGCTTGACCATAGGATCCAGCCTAAAAAGAAACAGATCCCAGTGTCACGCACTGGGATGACAAGGTGGTAGGAACGACAAGAGGAGGGCACTGTGAATCTACATACCGCAGAAAACTGCGGTATGTATTAGTAGAGGTTAGAAAGAGAACTTCACACCAGTAAGTAGAATAGCTCCTTTGTTAGGGGGTACAGCAGCACCTCCTAGCTTTATACCACCTGTCTCCTCAGTCATAAAGTACTGAAGAGTTGCATAAGGGATGAACTTGCTCTTACTGCAGGCAGGGGATAGATCGTATTGAACGCCAAGTGCAATATGATGAAGCTTATCGCCATCGTTCATTTTGCTGCCAAAGTATGTCAAGCTTGTATAGATATTCTCACGCTGATAACCAGCACCAACAGTCCAATGCATAGTATCTTTTTTATCTCCTACAAACTGATCTTGTATCCCTTTAGCTCTTAGGTTGTCCGGAGAAATGCCTGAAGAAGAAACTGGCTCATACTTAGTGCCACTCGCATCTAATTTTTTAATACCCTTAGGTTGGCCAGATTTACCCAAATATGCAAAAGATGCAGCAAATTTTGCGCTTTGTTTATCATCAATCTTATAGTCAGCTCTGACACCCAAATTTGCACCCAAGAGTTTTTCATATTCTATATACTCGTCATAAATATGTTTATTCTCATCTGGTTGTTTTGGTTGACCCCATTCACCAACTGCAGCAGCTTTAACCTTGAGCTTATATTCATCAAAGTCATATTCATAATGCACACCTGCACTAAATATGTGCTCATAGTCGGGGCCAACGTGTCTGTGTTGACTGACTGCACCACCTGCGAGATCTTTCATTATAGCAGTGAACGCAGGTTTTTCAAAAGCTGTTTCAACTGCAGCTTTAACAGTAGCTTTATCCTTAGGTGCTAATAAAGCATTTACTGCAGTTGCAATTTTTGTAGCAGCAGCATTTGTACTTCCAGTATTACCAGTAAAGAAATTATCACTTCCTTTAATTGCAATAACAAAAGCCCCCTCGTTAGCTGGTTTAACTGCTTTAGCTGCAGCGTCAACATCTGTAACAGTAACATCTTTGTATTTAGCTAGGATTTCAGTAACAGGTTTAGCGTTAGCAAAATTTGGATTTGCAATCTTTGAATTAACAACTGCAAACACTTCTTTTATAACATTCTCCTTCTCAGTTGCTGTAAGAGCAGTAGCATCACCAAAAGCATCCAAAGGAGAATTATCTGCTCCTCTTGCTTGAGCTGCTGTAACTATAGCCTCGATAGTACCAGCATCTATTGTACTATAAGTTTTACCACCTACAGCAATAGGAGAAAGTGTTAATTTTCCATTTTCAACGTATGCCTTAGTAATACTCTCAATTTCGTCTGCGTAAGGATTACCAGATGAACTACCTGAAGCGGCAATGTTATCACTCACACTAAACAAACTACTATCATAGCGAGGTGCGTAACTGATACCAAATCTTGCGCCCATATAATTCGGTGAGTAGTAAGCCACTCTAAATGGTAATGTAGTCATAACACCTTTGTTGTACTTTCCTGCCATGCGGAAAGAAAGTTTTTCACTTTCACTTGAGAAGCTTTCAGTCCAAAGACGTGGCGTTACGTAGAATGGAAAGCTTCCAGAACTTCCTTCTAAGTTCACTTTTCTGTACCAATCGCTATCTGCACCACCATCAACAGTTGCAATTCTTGTTGCGTCAAGTCTCATTAGAGACTCAGGACCAAATTGGTACCCTAGTTTCACATCACCATATTCTGAATTAACAAATATGTGCGCACCTCTGCTCCTTGCAGCACCGACGCCTTGTGAAGCTCCTTTACCTTCTGTGACTGGAACATGAAATTGCACATCAGCACCGTAAAGAAGACCTAAATCTTCATTTTTATTTTCAGCTCTCAAGTGCAATATTGCATCTGCAACCGTACCACCATTATTGCTATAGTCACCAACATTTCCTATGCCTTGAGGGAATATCGGATTCGCTCCTTTTATTTTGTCCGAATCAACATCATAATAATTTGTATATTTTTTAGGTCCACCTGCCATAAGGTTGTAGCGTCTATATCCTGGTTCATCAGGACCAGCTTTAACATGACCATGGGCATCAACAACACCACCAAAAGTTATTCTTAGGCCACTTTTTGTTTCCAGGCTCAAATCTGTAGCACCACTTTTTCTGACTTCAATAGCTTTTGCCTTACTTTTATCCTCTATGTTTTTGTTAGTTACAGGTTTTATGTTTTTAGTTTCAATTTTAGAATCTTTAGCTTTAGAATCCTTAGCGTTTACAGCTTTTTCCGTTTTAGGATCATTTTTTAAATCCTTACCGTTTTTAGCATTCGCTTTAGAGTCCTTAGCTTTATCGTTTTTAATTTTTTCATTTGCGAGCCTCATCTCTTCTTCTTTTTTCTTCTTCTCAGCCGCTAATTTCATCTCATCCTTTTTCTTTTGCTCAGCTACTTGCTTCGCGTCTTCAGCCTTTTTTCTTGGAACAGCATTGCATATCCTGTCCATTTTTTCTTTTAGCTTTTTATTTGTAAATTCCGGTTTCCCAGAAGTTTTAGTGCTCTCTTGCTTTTTTATTTCCCTCATACCTTCACTAGGAAGGTCAGCCGCAAAGCCGCCGCTGAAGGAACAAAGAGTTAATAAAGAAGCTAGAGCAGTTCTAGTGTACGTAGACTTTTTCATTGAAGTGCCCCCAAAAAAATTCAAAATAAATTACCTTAATCTATATTAATCTTAAATAGTATCAAAGCGTTGAAAATTCAACTTAAAGCAATCTTATAGCGAAAATCAAAGTAAAATGCAATACCTTTCAAGCTATTTTTTTAGTAAAATCGCTATGTTTAACAGGCATATTAACCAAAATTTAGCACAGAAGTTAATATTTCTTGCCTATTAATACTTTGACAGGATCATAACCATTCTGCTTATTGTACGGAAGTAAAATTTTTATGTAGCTAAAAGTTACCAGAAGAGATGAAGTCGGTGCATAACGCTGGAGCTCAAAAAATGGGATAAGTTTGTTTCTTTACAAAAGATTTGATGGTATTATTTAATAACCTGCTTCTGAACTCATTAAATGAACATTAACATAAAAAACCTAGTTAGTACTTTTTCTAAATTGCCAAGTCTAGGGCCATCATCATCTCGCAGGTTGGTAATACATTTACTTCAAAACAAAGAGAAAGTTATGTTGCCACTTGCATCTTTAATTAAAGAATTAGCGGATCTCATAATGGAGTGCAAAATTTGTGGAAACTTAGATGTGCAATCTCCGTGCTCTATTTGTATCAATCCAAAACGCGATCCTAGGACATTATGTGTTGTAGAAGAATTAGGTGACTTATGGGCATTTGAAAAAGGAAGCATATATTTAGGTTTATACCATGTTTTGGGTGGAAGACTGTCTGCAATAAATGGCATAGGTCCAAAAGAACTTAATCTTGATACTATCGTTACAAGAGTAATAGAGTCTAAAATTGAAGAGATCATTATTGCAATTAATCCAACGTTAGAGGGTCAAGTTACCGTACAATATATAATTGAGTCATTAAAAAACTTAAATGTGAAAATATCACGCCTTGCTTGTGGCATACCAATGGGTGGAGAAATTGATTATTTAGATGAAGGAACGCTAAAAGTAGCGCTAACTTCAAGGCAAGATATAAAATAATTTTAGCCAAGCTATCAGTTTTTTACCACATCAACCGTCTACTGATAACCTTTCTGCAACTTCTGAATATGCTTCTTTTAAACTCCCTAAGTTCAAACGAAAAACATCTTTGTCTAGCTTTTGATGAGTGTTTTTATCCCATAACCTGCAGTTATCAGGGCTGATTTCATCAGCTAAAACGATTTTTGTACTATCATTTATTAACCTACCAAACTCTAGTTTTAGATCAATTAAATCTATGCCTGCATTTGAAAACAAATCAATTAAGATTTCGTTGATTTTTAAAGTTGTGGACTTGACTTCCTCCATTTCGCTACTGGTTAGCCAACCAAAATATAGCACATGGTTTTCATTGACCATTGGGTCAGCTAGGTCATCATTTTTATAAAAAAACTCAATTATAGGAGATGTGAGTTTCTCTCCTTCTTTTATATTAAAACGTTTACAAAAACTTCCAGCTGCAACATTTCGAACTACAACTTCAAGAGGTATGATTTTTAACTTTTTAACTAATTGTTCTCTTTCGTTTAGAGTTTTCATGAAGTGCGTGTTTATCCATTGATTGTTAAGTTTTTCCATGATGAAAGCACTAATGCGATTATTAATTATCCCCTTACCTTCGATGATTTCATATTTTTCCTTATTAAAGGCTGTAACATCATCTTTAAAATGCTGCACAACAGTTAATGGGTTTTCAGTTGCAATGATCAATTTTGCTTTACCTTCATAAATGATTTTATTCGATGACATGACTAATTTAACTGTATATTATAATAACATTTAGATCTCTTTTCTGTCACCCCAGTGCTTGACACTGGGATCCAGGAGAAACATGATGGATACCAGTGTCAAATACTGGAATAATACTAAAAAGCTATTATATCAACATAATTAAAAAAAAATACATGACATTTAGTGTTACAATATTGACCATATTCCCAGAAATGTTCCCTGGATTTTTGAACTATTCTCTTGCAGGAAAAGCATTAGAAAAAAAAATATGGGACCTTGAAGTGGTAAATATTCGCTCCTTTGCTAAAGATAAACATTTAACGGTAGATGATGTTCCATATGGAGGTGGAGCAGGTATGGTTATGCGCCCTGATGTCGTTGGTAATAGTATAGATAGTGTACTTTCATCTCATCAAAATACTAAACTTATTTACATGACTCCATCTGGCAGGCAGCTCAACCAAAAAATCGCAAAAGAGTTAATAGAGCTTTCTCATATAACAATATTATGTGGTCGATTTGAAGGTATTGACCAAAGGATAATTGATGCGTATACTCCTTATGAGTTAAGTATTGGAGATTATATACTTTCCGGAGGTGAGCCAGCCGCAATGGTGGTTCTTGATGCATGCATTAGGCTCCTTCCAGGTGTAGTAAATAATACCTATAGCATTGCTGAAGAGAGTTTTAGCTATAGTGGTGGTATTCTTGAATATCCTCAATATACCAAACCTCAGCAGTGGATTGGGTATAAAGGAATGGAATATAAAGTGCCTGAGGTTCTGTTATCTGGCAATCACAAAAAAATAAGTGATTGGAGACAGAGGCAGTCTCAAGTGATAACAAAAAAGCGTCGGCCTGAATTATTAAATGGATAGATAAATGACAAATTTACTTGAAAAGTTCAACAAGCAACAAATGCAAGTGTTAGCTAAAGAAATACCAGAATTTCGTCCTGGTGATGATTTGAAGATTACTTTTAGGGTAGTTGATGGTGCAAATGAGCGTATGCAGATATTTGAAGGTGTATGCATATCAAAAAGAAATCGTGGATTACATTCTTCCTTTGCAGTTAGAAAAGTAAGCCATGGAGAGAGTATAGTATCTCAATTTTTTGTTTACTCTCCTGCGCTGGTTTCCGTGCAAGTGACAAGAAAAGGAAAGGTTCGTAGAGCTAAACTATATTATCTGTGCAAACTATTTGGAAAAGCTGCAAGAATCAAAGAGCGTACTACTTATGTTAAGAAGAAATCTAAGTAGGTTTCATTAGTGGCAGGACAAAGTTGTCAAACATTACCTACTTTGTCATCCTATGGCTTGACCATAGGATCCAGGAAAAAGAAATGGATCCCAGTGTCACGCACTGGGATGACAGAAAAGAGGTGTACTGGAATGACAAAGGAAGGCACTCAGATGACAATGGGAAGCGTTGGGACAACAAAAAAAACTAAATGAGCATAAAGAAAAAATTCCTTAAGCTACTTAAGTCCAAGCGTGTACACGTTCGTATCAAAAGAAAAAATAAAAAGAACAAAGCACTACGCTTCTGCTCTTTTATGGCATTAGTAATCTCTCTTGGTTGTCCTATCTGTATACTACTCAGTATATTAGTAAATTCTTATAGTGCCTTGACGGTTACAAAAATTTTGCTACCAATTGAAGTAAGCGATCATTTTTTTTCAATAAATAATCCTCGTGATTTGCGTCATGAATCCATTAGTTTACTCGATAATTCTTTGCGTAAAGTGTTTGAAGGAAGTGATTTTAAAGATAATGACGAAATTTTAAGTCGTAATTCTTACAAAGAGCTGGAGAATTTTTTTCATAAAAAAACAAAAGATAGTAGACTTCTTTCGAAGCCTGTTTATGGTGAGAAATTTTTAGGAGAAGCGCAGGCGAGCACCGCAGAATACTTGAATGTATTTGAGGAGCGTAGACAAGCTTCAACAACAAAATTGCCATCAGAAATCGAGTTTCGAAAGAAGTCTTATGAAATATGGTTCACTGCATCAAGTACAATGAATGCAACAAATAAAGGTAAATATCAGGACAGTCACTATATTAAACTGCTTGATTGGTTAAATGAAAAAGGTAGAGTACGAAAATTTTTCAATAAGTCTTTATTCTTTAAATCTGATTCTCGCGAACCAGAAAATGCAGGAATTTTAGGAGCGCTTATTGGCTCACTAATGACAATTATAGTGTGTCTGGGATTGGCGATGCCTATAGGAATTATGTCTGGCATCTACTTTTATGAATTTATGCCTAAGAATAGGCTAATCACCAATATTGTAGAAATTAGTATAAATAATCTTGCTGCAGTTCCTTCGATAATATTTGGCGTAGTAGGTTTAACTCTCTATCTTGGTATATTTGGATTGCCTCGTTCTTCACCACTTGTTGGCGGCATGACTCTTTCGTTTATGATGCTACCTAATATCATTATTGCAACAAAAAATGCTTTTGCAAATGTTCCTATTCCAATAAAAGATGCAGCTTTTGCACTTGGAGCGCCTCACATTAAAGTTATATTAGATCACTCTTTACCGATTGCATTACCAAGAATCATACATGGTGCTGTACTCGCAATTGCGAGAATTTTAGGTGAATCTTCTCCATTACTCATGATAGGTATGGTAGCGTTTATAGCCGATACTCCAAGATCTTTTTTTGATCCAGCAACTGTTTTGCCTGTACAGATATATATATGGTCAAGCAGTCCCGAAATTGCATTTGTCGAACTTGCAGCTATCGCAATTATAGCTTTATTATTGGTATTGTTTGCGTTAAATTTAATAGCGAATTTTGTCAAAAAGAAATTTGAATTTTTTAATTTTTAGCAACTCATGAAAATCACAGTCCTATCTGGCTATGGCTTAAACTCAGAAAAAGAAACTGCATTTGCATTTATGGAATGCAGCAGGAAACTTGGTATCAGCAATACTGAAGTGAAAATCGTTCACATTAATGAAATTATAGATAATCTAAGTGAACTGAAGTCAAGCAATATACTTGCAATTCCAGGGGGTTTTTCTTATGGTGATGACACTGGCGCTGGTAACGCATTTTCTTTACGTATTAAAAATAATTTGTCAGGGGAATTTCAAGAATTTTTATCTGAAGATAAGCTTGTTATAGGAATATGTAATGGATGTCAGATATTAGCAAAGTTGATTCCAGAGTTCTCTAATCTAGCTTTAATCCATAATGATATAGGTAATTACCAATGTCGCTGGGTAAAAGTTAAAGTGAATCACAAAAGTAATTCTGTTTGGCTGAGTGGTTTAAATGAGCTATATCTTCCTATCGCGCATGGAGAAGGTAAATTTTTTATGGATCAAGGTACTTTGGATCAATTAATCGAAAAAAATTGCACAGCATTACGTTATATAGATGATAACAGTAGCTATGCTAACCTGCAATTTCCTCATAATCCAAATGGATCGATATATGATCTTGCTGCTTTATCAGATAAAAGTGGTAGAGTGTTAGCTTTAATGCCTCATCCGGAAAGAGCAATGTTTTTTACTCAGCAGGACAATTGGCCACTAGAAAAAGAAAAGTGCAAACGTTCAGGAGTTGCGATGCCAAAATATGGCGATGGAATGCTCATTTTTGAAAATGCACTGAAGTACTTTTGCTAAAACTTATTGGTTGAGGCTTATGATTGAAATTGAAGAGATTTCCTATGGTGTTGTAGAATAGACCAAGAAGTAGTGTTGCAATCCGAGCATTCACTGAATCCGATGTTCCAATTCTTGTTACAAAGTTTGCAGAAGTAAATTGGCCAAAACCGCTATCTATATTTGAAACTTATTTGCAGGAACAAAAACTTGGTGAACGTGTTGTATGGACTGCTTCTCATAATGATGAGTTTGCTGGATATGTGACATTAAAATGGTGTTCCGAATACAAACCTTTCCAGAATAAAAGCATCCCAGAAATCATGGATTTTAACGTATTACCAGTTATGAGAAATAAAGGTATAGGATCAGCTTTGCTTGAAGTTGCAGAAAAAGAAGCAGCGAAAAAAAGTGCCATTGTTGGGTTGGGTGTTGGTCTTTATGCTGATTAAGGAGCTGCTCAAAAACTATATGTCAAGATAGGCTATGTTCCCGATGGCCTTGGCGTTACGTACAAATATAAGGATATTAAACCTGGCGCTAAAGTCGATCTCGACGATGATTTGGTGCTTTGGTTCATGAAGAAGTTAAAATAGCAGCCATATTATGATTCTTCCTCAATCAGCATTGTTTCCTCCACGTGATCATATAAAAACGCCTTTCCGCAATAGGGGCAAACGATTTCCTCTTCTTCTCCAATGTCCAAATATATTAACGGATGGCCAAATCCTTCATCATTTTCATCACCACGACAACAAACTTTTCTATTATTAATTCTCATCTTTGACATGTTGCTCCTTTAATTTACAACATTTTGTACATTAATGTACTCATTTAGAAATAAAAAGCAATAAACACTATTTTCCATCTTTTACTCCATTCAGTTTGATTAATTCATTTTGAATGCCTTTTGGTACAAATTTACTAACATCTCCTTTGAGCCTTGCTATTTCTTTTACAAAGCTTGATGAAATGAATTGTGTATCTTCAGAGGCAGGAAGAAATATGGTTTCAATTGCAGGAAGAAGTTTATAGTTCACCCAACTCATTTGAAACTCATAATCAAAATCTGATACTGCTCTTAAGCCCCTAATAATGACCGAAGCATTTTGCTCTTTTGCAAAATTCATTAGCAACCCATTAAAAGATATAACATCTGCGCCAATCCCTAGTTCTTTAATTTCATTTTTAGCCATACTTGTGCGCAATTTTGCACCAAAAGCAGCATGCTTATTAATATTTTCTGCAACCCCAATTATTAATTTATCAACAATTTTACACGCTCTTTTTATTATGTCAATATGTCCGAAAGTTATAGGATCAAATGTACCTGGATAAATTCCTATTCTGTAATTAATTTTCATCCTTTATTTTTATACAAATTACTTTAAAAACTTTTAATGGACATCATAACATTTTTAAACTAAAAATGAAAGGATGTACTTGGCCTGATAGCTCAGTTGGTAGAGCAAAGGACTGAAAATCCTTGTGTCGCTGGTTCGATTCCTGCTCAGGCCACTTCCTATTTTGTATCCGTTTAGCCAGTAGCATCAACTTAAGGAACTTTATTAGCAAACCTTCCTAAAAACATGATGATGTTTAAATGTACAATGCTCTGGAAGTATACATCTAAATGAGAATGTCAAGTTACATAAGACTTGACTAAAAAAAGCTCACAGGATCAACATCTATTACTACTGCTACACTTGAGTCTAAGCCACAATTTTTAATCCAACCTCTCAGGTTTTTTCGTACGAACAAACTGTGCTTGTTGTGTATTTTTAGTAATATTCTATATCTATACTGATTGTTTAAAAAACTTATCGCTGCTGGTGACGGACCAAAAATTTCAAATTCTTTTTTTTCTGTATCCCAGTGTCCGCTACTCGAATGACAGAGAGGAAGTGCAATATTCTTCGCCACTTCATTTGCTGCTCTCTGCACTCTAATCTGATTTTTTCCAGAGATGATAAGTGCTATTAACCTGCTAAAAGGTGGCATTCCTGCTTTGCGCCTTGATTCAAGCTCGATCTCGTAAAACAGATCTCGTTTTTGATGCTGCAGTGCTTTGATCACGGAACTTTCAAGGTTATTGGTTTGCACGATCACTGTTCCTTTTTCGCTGAATCTCCCAGATCTTCCTGCAACTTGATGTAACAACTGATATGTCTTTTCCGCTGCCCTTAAATCAGAATTTTCCAAACTCAAATCTGCATTTATTACTCCAACTAAAGTTAATTTCGGAAAATTGTGCCCCTTAGCAATTATTTGTGTACCAATTATAATATTCACTTCCTCCTTTAACACTAAGTCAATAATATTATTAACTGACTTCTGGTCACTACTTATAATTGCAGTTTTTGCATTTGGTATTAACTTCACCGTTTCTTCAAGCAGTCTTTCAATTCCTATACCATAAAGAGACAATGACCCTTCACTTTGGCAATTAGTGCATTTTTCTGGGAGTGTTGACTGATATGAGCAATGGTGACAGAGGAGTAAGTTTTTTTTCTTGTGGTATGTGAGCCAAACAGCGCAATTTAAGCATGGAATTTTGTATCCACACTTTTTACAGACTGCCAGTTGTGCATATCCTCGACGGTTTAGAAAAAGCATCACTTGCTGTTTTTTTTCTATGGTTCGTTGTATGTTCTCAAAAAGCTCATTTGAGATCCATTGTTTACTATTTCTCATATCCACTACTTTAATGAGTGGTAGTTCTGCACCACCAAACCGCTTTGTTAATCTGACATGATTGTAATTGCCATTTTTAACGTGATGAATAGTTTCAAGCAGTGGAGTGGCTGACGATAAAATAATCGGGATGTTTTCAATTTTAGCTAAGATTATCGCCATATCTCGAGCATTATATATGATACCCTGCTCTTGTTTAAAAGATGAATCGTGTTCTTCATCAATAACAATTAATTTTAGGTTTTTATAAGGCAAAAAAAGTGCTGATCTTGCTCCAATGATTATTTGTGCACTTCCGTTTGCTATGTTGAGCCAATTATTTCGCCGAGTTTTTGGAGTGAGACCAGAGTGCCATTCAGCTATATTTCCAGATATCTGCTGGCGGATACGATTTACTAATTGTGATGTTAAAATAATTTCTGGTAGAAGTATCAGGACTTGTGCATCACCTTCTTCTGATGTCATTCCAACCTGGTCTGGTGTCATAGTACCAAATGTTTTTATCCCGAGCTGGTTTGATGTTATCCCAGCCTGGTCTGGTGTCATCCCAGTGCGTGACACTGGGATCCAGCGAACTTTATTCGCAAATGAATCCAAAGGACAAATATCAAATTTTGTACCGAAACACAATTCTGTGGTGGCATGACATGCAAAGTGGATTCCAGTGTCAAGCACTGGAATGACACCCTCTATAACAGGGGGTTCATACAGTTGTGCATCATGATGATTTTTAATGACTTCTGCAATCACAGAGAGATAAACTTCTGTCTTTCCAGATCCCGTCTCGCCATCAAGCAAAGTCACTGAATATCTTCCCAAATTACTTATTATTCTACTGCTTGCTGCTTGCTGTTCAGAATTTAATTGGTAATTTATTTCACTTATTTTCTGCTCTTGCTTAGTATGAACTAACTTATCTATATTATTTACCTTCAGTACCCCTCCCATGATCACTTTTGCAAGCATACCAATCAATATCAGATTATACTCTGCAACCCACTCTGCAAACGCGATTAACTTTGGTCTGACACTTGGTAAATCAATTTTTTGTTCAATGAATTTCAGTTCTCTGTTGGTTTTGTTGCTATACTGCCAAACTATGCCAATTAGACGCCTTCTGCCAAATGGCACTACGACGTAGTCTCCAATTGAAACTTTAGTATTTCCTCCAACCGCATATGAGAATAACTGGTTAATTGGAAGAGGTAGTAATATGTCGACTGTTTTTGCCATAGCGAATTGAGTTTAGCATTGTTTTTAAAGAGCTTATAGCTATTCCAGAGGGGAAGACAAATATAGTGACTTTCAAGTCGAAAATTAGCGTTCTATGCTTTTTTCAATCTATGGACTTGTAGTCCATGGTGGTTGAATTAAGCTTAAAAAACGTATACGATAACGTTATTTCATCTAAATCTTTTGTACTCTGGTCAAGTATTATCTCAGGATCAATATAGAAGGAGACTGGCATAGCTGCTTTTTGCTTTGGCAGCAGCATTTGTTCATTAAAGCAAAAACATGCAATTTTATTAAAATATTTACCTGCTTTAAAAGGCGTGACATTATATACTGCCATTCCAAAAGAAGGCTGGTCCGATAGATTTTTTGCATAATAAAAAGCTAAACTTTGCTCCCCTATGTTCACGTCCATATAGTTAGTTTCTTGAATAAATTCCCAAGGAAGATCAGGCATTATGTCAGCATTAAAATATACCCTAATTTTCTGATTAGTTACATTTGTTATCGCGTTAGTTACTTTTTTTGTTGTGCCACCATATCCAGTAGCTTTACAGAAAATCCTATATAAGGGAACTGATGCATATGTAAGACATAGCATCAAAAAAACTAAAGACATTAAAAAAAAGACTATAGAATTCTTATCACTCTTCCTTAAAAAGGAAAACATTTAATCTCTATTATTTAACAAATTAAGTAATCTAAGTAAATTTAGGAATATGTTGATAAAGTCAAAGTAAAGATTAGTTGCACCGAGTATTGCTAACTTAGTAGTAGCAACTTCCGATCCGTCATTATATTTGTAATAAACATCTTTGATTCTTTGGGCATCATACGCAGTCATTAATGTAAATACTATCACTGATATGAATGATATTGCAAAATAAAGTGGACTACTTCCAAGGAACAAATTCACTATAGATGCTATAATTAATCCCCAGACTCCCATAATCAAAAAAGAGCCCATACTTGTGAGATCTCTTTTTGTGGTGTTACCATATAAAGCCATAGAGCCAAACATGATTGACGTAATGAAAAACGCTCTTGCTATATTTTCTGCAGTATAAACTATAAAAATATACGATAAGGAAAGCCCCATTAACACCGAAAATGCGAAAAATATAGTAACTGTGGACTGAGCACTTAGGTGTTGAATTTTGTAAGACATATAAAACACTAATGCAATAGGGGATAACATTACCACGATCGATAGAACGGGATTAGAATAAATTACCTGAAAAAGACCAGAAAACACCGTTAAAAATGCAACAAGACCTGTAACACCGAGGGCCAAAGCCATATAATTATATACTTTAGTCAGATAACTTCTGAGTCCAGCACTGTAGTAGGCGCCTTGAGAGCGGATATCCTGTTCATTTCTCATGTAAGACATAGTATAACTCCTTTTGTCCATTATTTAACGCATTCATTATAATATAAAACTGCATTTTTATCAAGTGTTTTTATGCTATGCGCTGGCATTTGTTTTAACATAAATAGAATGTAAACCTATTGCTGCTGCATTTGAAACATTTAAACTACCAATTGTATTTGAAATTGGTATTTTTAAGAGATAATCACAGTTTTCTTTAACCAGCCTTCGCATTCCTTTTTCTTCAGATCCCAATATTATAACTCTTTTTTGACCAAAGCTCTTTATTTCATTTATATCCTCGCCAGCGTTACAATCAAACCCATAACACCAGTAACCAAAATCTTTTAAAGTTTTTATTGTACTTACTATATTTGTAACATGTATTAATGGCACAATGTCTAGTGCACCACTAGCCGCTTTTGCAATAGATGCATTTTCGCTTGGTGAATGATGACATGGCAAAACCAATGCATTAACATTAAAACAGGCTGAAGTTCTTAAAATCGATCCTATATTATGTGTATCTGTGACTTGATCTAGAATTACAATAGTAGAACTATCAGCGCTACTTTCAGCGATTTCTTCAATACCTAAGTGGTTAGAAATAGGAGCAACTTTTAATGCAATTCCTTGATGGTTAACACCTTTGGGTAAAATGCTATCAAATATTTTGTTTTCTACTATTTGAACTTTAATATTTTTACCTTTTGCACATTCTATAATTTCTTTTTCATGCTCTTTGTAAGAATTTTCTGTTACTAATAGTTCTATACATCGCCTATTTTTATTTTTTAATGCTGATATACACGTGTGCCTTCCGTACAGCCAAAAATTCTCATTAGTCTTTTGTGATTTCATCGTACTCTAAGAAGCCGTTGTACTTAAGTTTTCTCTTTCCTTTTATAAAGCCTACTATGGTTAATACTTCATCTACTTTTTCATTAAAAAACTTAACGACTTTACTCACACTTTTCCTTAATTTGATGTGTATGATTTATTGAACATTTTCATCATTTTTTTTATTCAATAATCTTTTTTTCTTTTAATAGGCTTTGCAGCTCACCTTTTTCGTACATTTCTCTAGTTATGTCAGAGCCACCGATA
The DNA here is from genome assembly GCF_964026735.1 of Wolbachia endosymbiont (group E) of Neria commutata. Lineage (NCBI taxonomy): Bacteria > Pseudomonadati > Pseudomonadota > Alphaproteobacteria > Rickettsiales > Anaplasmataceae > Wolbachia > Wolbachia endosymbiont (group E) of Neria commutata. The sequence goes on along the minus strand of NZ_OZ034692.1, from coordinate 61,254 downwards.
AATTCTTCTTTTACATACAATTGTGGAATTGTTGGCCAATCAGAAAATTTTTTTATGGATTCACGTATTTCATCACTCTCCAGTACATTAATAGCCTTAAATTTCACATTTAATTTTTTGAGAATTGATACTACAAGTCCAGAGAAACCACATTGTGGAAAATCGGAAGTGCCTTTCATGTATAGTACTACATCATTTTCTCTTATATCTTTTTTTATTTGTTCGAAATCGCTCATAAGTCTACCTTAATTTTGAGTATTAGTTTCTAATTGCAAAGCATGTATAGACTGACCTTCCAAAGCTTTATGTACCATTCTATGTTGGTCTATTTTTGTCTTTCCAAGAAAAAGATCAGAAGTTATTTTTAAATGGTAGTGATCATTATCTCCAGCAAGATCATTAATCTCTATATCAGCACCAGGAAACGATTGTTTGATGATCTTTTCTAATTCGTGAATTGCAATAACCATTAATTTTTAAAACCACAACACTTTTTATTATAAATCCAAAACAACTGAGCGCAATAAAAAGTTGCTATAATATTTTCAAAAGCAAAGCAGTTTCACAAAAAATCTACCACATGTCTATAATTTACCGACAACATTCTACGAGAAGAGTTTTGCCATCATAAAGGTCAGCTACAAGATGCTTGACATGCAAACTTTCGACCTTACCACTTTGGTCATGACACTTTTTAATAGTTGATATTCTTTGTTCAACTGTGTCATCAAGTAGATTTTTATTAACTTTTTCGTTGCTAGTATCGCTATCTTTAAGATAAACAACATTTGTACAATTTGTTTTATTATAGTAATGCACACCAAGACATAAAATTGACGATGCAAACATACCTGTAGCCACAAGTGATAATAATCCTGTATTAGTAGCCAGAATGCTTTGGTAAAATGTTGTAATATTACTTATACCACCTGCTGCATAAAGCCAGAAAGGAAGTGCTAGATTTGCAACAATAAAACCTGTGGATAATGCAGTAAATAGTGGTCTATCATTTATTACTGATTCTATTTTCCCAACTTTCCTAATTACTTCTTCATCAACGTTAGCAATACCATTTTTGTTAGCTTCCCAAGTATTAAATCTATAATGCAAGATAGTGCCATTGCTGTGTACCACAGCCAAATGTCTTAAGATTTGTTCTTTGGTTTCAGGCTCTAGTGCTTTTTTAAAAATTTTATCAGGATCTTTTTCATCAATTTGATGCTCTATAGTATTATTAAATTGTTTAATAGCACAAAATATACCAATTGCGAATAATGAAAGTGCTATAATTCCTGGAACAGTAATAAATTTAGGATTGTTTATAATGAACGCAATCAGACTTCCCTTGTCTTGTAAGTACACTGAAGTAGCATATGCAATCGTATACATCGCGATGACAGTAGCACTGACCATAGGAATCACAAAACTCGCCCGCTGTACGGCACGCTTTACTCTTAGCCCGGTTCTGCTTGTTTTTTTTCTATCGTTGCCATCTACATAACTGTCATTACGACCTTGAAGTAATGGCTCTTGGCTATCATCTGTAAATACTGATTGTGAACCATCACCTGGTTCTCCATTAAAGCTTCCATCATTAGAAAAGATAAAAGAATTTCCTTTATCACCTTGACCACCTACTCCTTCATGTTTATCAACACTATTGCCTGACCTTACAGTTGAATAAATATGCTCTCTAGGATTCACTAATTTTTTCCTATCTGAGCTATTTTCAACTTCTAAAGGTAGACTATATGAAACTTTGCTAGCATCACTGGCTGCTTGAATAGGAGATTGTGGAGAATCAATTTCACCTTTAAATGGATTTGAATCATCTAGGTCTTCTTCTTGTCCTACTCCTTCTAATTCAGCATCCGCTCTATCTGAAACTTTTGTTCTAGGGAATAGTTTCGGTTTTCCTTCACTTGATGCTGTTTGACCGCCAGCCGATTCACCTGCAATTGCTTGTTCAAGGTTATTCTTTAGCGTTTGCACGCCTGGACCTCTTGTTTCAACAACTTTCTCTTCCGTTTCTTTAGAACTCTGACCTTGTGGTATTGGCATATTTACCCTCTGAAATTAATTACTATGCTGTGTTGATTACGTTATACTTATTAAGATATGGTAAACATTAGTGTACGAATAACTACTCTTTCGGGATTCTGTCATGCAAGTAGCATGGCACTGAGGCTAACAATTGGCAAAAGTTCTTGTCCATGCTTTTGCTTCCTGGCTTAAGAAAACACAATTAATATGACGTTCCTTGACTTTTTCAACACTTATGGAGGTGGCCCTGAAGTACTATAGTTGCGTGCTTGACACTCAGATTTAATTTGTTGCATAATATATATAAAATACTAATTGTGCTGGAAGTAAACATTATTGATGAAAAGTGGTGTAATATAATTGGAGATTCAGAGGAGTTTGTATTAAATGTTATAAATGCCTCTTTAAGGGAATTAAAAATAGACCACTATAAACCACGCATATCAATAGCTCTGGCTGATGATAATTTGTTAAATCAGCTTAATTTAAAATTCAGAGGAGTGGATAAGCTAACCAACGTACTATCATTTCCGTGTGAACAATTATCCAGCGACTGCGATTTAGGAGACATAGCAATTTCAATAGACACAATAGAGAGAGAATCGCATGAATACTGTATACCTATCCTCACTCACATTGCACATATGTTGGTCCATGGATTACTGCATTTACTGGGCTATGATCACGAAGAACAAGACGAGGAGGTTATAATGAAGAATGTAGAAAATAAAATTTTAGCTTCGCTTGGCTATGATGTATAGGTGAGACTTTCGAGAAATTCTGTCACTTTATAGACAAAAAAACAACTCTTGTTATTATCTTAAATATGAATGATGATTTAGTATGTTTAGGGATTATTACTTCCCCTCACGGAATTAAAGGGGCTGTTAAAGTCAAAACCTTTACTGAAAAGCCTGAAAATATTTTCTCATACGGCGAGTTAACAGATGGTGATGAGAGTTATATAATAAATTCAATGTCAGTTGTAGGTGATAATTTAATATTAGCAACAATCAGTGGTGTAAATTCTCGTAATGAAGCAGAGCGTTTAAGAAATAAGAAGCTGTGTATAACAAGGACCAAGCTACCGAAACTAAATGATGAGAATGAATTCTATCAAAACGACCTTATAGATATGGAGGTCAGACTAGAAAATGGTGAGTTATATGGTTGTGTAAAGTCTATATATAACTTCGGCTCAGGAGATATATTAGAAATTTTAGTTATCAGCACAAAAAAGAATATTATGCTATCTTTTACTAAAGAAATATTTCCATACATAAATATAAAAGAAAGATATATAACGCTCAATATGCCTGAGTTTATTACCTAATAAAGGCTTTGATGTTTATATAAATTTATTTATAATCATAGGATCAAATTGAAAGTGTAATTATGGCAGAAAGAGCGAATGATATCAGGCCAGGTCAGGTACTAGAACATAATGGAGGACTGTTTTTGATTGTGAGTATTATGCATACTCGACCAGGTAAAGGTGGAGCGTACATACAAGCCGAAATGAAAAATATTAAAACCGGAGCAAAACATTATGAGAGATTTCGTTCTGATGAAACAATAAGAAGGGCAATTTTGGATGAAGAAGAGTATGTTTACCTCTTTACCGAAGGAAATATTGTGAATCTTATGCACTCAAGTAATTACGAACAAATTACTATAAATTTGGAATTGTTGGGAGAAAAAAAGATTTATTTACAGGGTAACATGAAAATTAAAGTAGTATCTTATCAGGATAAAATGATTTCTGCGCATGTGCCAGATTACGTAACGTTTGCTGTAAAAGAAACAGAATCTGTTATAAAAGGGCAAACTGCCACTGCTTCTTATAAGCCTGCAATTCTGGAAAACGGAATGCGCGTTAGCGTTCCTCAATTTATCAAAGAAGAAGATAAAATTGTAGTGTATACTCCAGACGATAGTTATTATGAAAGAGTGAAAGAGTAAAGGAAATAATGTCCATTTCATCACCGCGAATTAATGTGATGCTCGATTCTGTACGCAGTGCTTCCAAAAAGCTTATGCGCGATTTTAATGAGCTGCAAATTTCTAATATTAAGTCAGCGGATTTTATTAATAAAACTTATTTAAAATCTCAAGAAACTATATATAGTGGGCTGCGCGATTACAAAAAAGATTATGGATTTATATTCGAAGATGATGCTGATCAAGAAATAAAGGATAACGATTATACTTGGTTTGTCATGCCTATAGAAGGCAGAGAGAATTTTTCTAGCTGTATAGTTTATTTTGCAGTGTCAGTCTGTCTCATTCATAAAAATAAAGTTGTGGCAGCTGTCATTGATGCTCCAGCATTGAGGGAAACTTTTTGGGCAGAAGAGAAGAAGGGTGCTTTTCTTGAAGATTTTCGATCTCGCAATATTAAAATGCGAGTGAAAAGTCGCGAAGGTGGTGTTATAGATGTAAGCGGTAATTTATTAAGTAAATTATTGCCAGGCAACAGTAATCTGCGCTCCATTGGTTCAACGGTTCTGGGCTTTGCATACCTTTCTGCAGGAAGATACAGCGGAATAATCTACTCTGGAATTAATAAATATAAAGCCATACTTGGTAAGCTTTTTTTACAAGAAAGCAACGGAAGATTAACGGAAAATAACGGATTAATTACTGCTGGCGATATCAGACTAAGCTAACAGACGGGAATGTTCAGGATGCACAGTCCCAGAGTGTAATGTCATGGATTAAGTATAAATAACTCAGGAAATTGTGTGTACTGGTTGCATATAAATTCATATGTGGTAAGACCCTTAAGCCGCTTTGTATTGCTCAACGTACTGCCTCTGTCGTTCTGGCGCACACATAGACCCCCTGCGAAAAGGTAGAAAGTAGGTAAAAACGACTAAAAAGCATGTAAAATGAAAGTTTTAGGAGAGGGAAGATAGCAATAAGTTACGTAAAAATAGCAAGAACACCATATATTTTTAGACAATTGACAGGGCTCACAACATCTGAATTTGAAAAAATTGTGGCAAAAGTGCGTCCAGAGTGGGAAAAAATGGAGGCGAAAAAGAAATGTCACGGAAGAAAATCGCATGTTGAGGAGCTAGAAGACAGGATTTTATGTGTTCTAATTTATTACAGAACGTACATAACGCATCCATTTTTAGGGTTTTTGTTTAATTTGCACAACTCAAATATTTGCCGACTTTTGAAGAAAATGGAGCCATTATTGGCCAAAAAAATTACTATAGTACTTTCTAATACAAGTGATAAACTTCCATAATCGCCTTACCAACCAAAAGGTGTAGATTATCCTGCTGATGCATGCGAGTCCTGAGCCAGCTTTTAATCGTATGCCAGCAATGCTCAATTGGATTCAGATCTGGTGAGTACGTAGGAAGATAGAGCAAATAGCAACCTATAGATTCTATTAATTCCCTTGTTTTAGCGGTTTTATGAAAAGCAGCATTATCCATAATTATAGTTGTACCAACAGGCAACTTTGGTAGCAATATTTGCTCCAGCTACGCATTGAATACATCCTTATCGCACCCTCCAGTGAAGGTCATGGGCGCAATAAAATTTTTCTTAATCCACCCACCTGTCATACTGATTCTCTCGCGTTTTTTGCCCGTAATGTCTGCATAAATTTTCTCCCCCTCGTGGAGCTCTTCCATATTCTGGGTATAGCCTATTATCGACTCCTGCTTCATCTATATACACAATGCTTTCATGGTCTATTTTGGCAACTTTTTCGACAAATTTTTGCCTATCTTCGTGGTTCCGCTCTCGGTAAAGCGTGGTCTTTTTTTTCTTGTGATTTTAACTGCTTCAGCCTATACCAGATCGAATTTATCCCAAATCCTAGGTTTTGTTTCATCTCCATTAGCGTCTGATCTGGGTGTTTTTTAACATACTCTTTCAGCATTTTTGGATCTATTTTTCTTATAAAACCACTCATTTTTGCTGGTTTTAAGCTCTCACCTGCAGCCTTCTTTTTTAGCCATCTGTATAACGTTGCTATTCCTATCTCCAAAAGTTCTGCAACCTCTTCCTTTGGCTTTCCTTTTTTAACCAAAGATACTGCTTTCTCTCTTAAATCAACACTGTATACCATCACTTTTCCTACATGCCTAAATGGTCATTATACAGTTATCATTTGCTTTGGAAAGTACTATATATAGCCAAGTTTAGCATAATGGGTTTTAGTGATATATGGTGTCTCTATGCCAAAAACACAATATCCAACAGATTATCTAATAAGGGGTTAATTCAGAAGTTGCTGAGATGATGGAAGAAAAGCAGCAGTATGTACAACAAGGTCACAGATCTTTTTAACCTAAATCTAGAGTACGGCGGCAATATAATCCATAAGTGTTGAAAGTTAGAAACATAGTTATATTGAGGTGGCTGACAGCATCCTATTGAAAGCAGGATGATTGAACACACAAAAGACTCACTAAGATCTAGTGCAAATTGTAATGATGCTATTTTAAATTCGTGCAGGTTGTTTCTGATTTTATAAACAAGAAATAATAAAGCCGTAATAATAATCATGTAAATATGCACCTTCATGCCATTCATGGTATGGTTTAGAAAGTGCCTATATCCAAGGTTTTGCTTTATAAATTTAAATAATACTTCTATGTCCCATCTATACCTGTATATTTCTGTTACTTCATAAGCTGGCATCTCAAATAGGCTAGTTAAAAAGCACATTTCATCTCCAATTTTGTTCTTTATTTTAATTAAACGTAGGTTGCATTTTTCGCCACTCTACATCGTACTCGACAAATATTGACTACTATATTTTCTAAAATCTCTGATCCACCTGATTGTTGTTCTTGAATAATGTACAGTCCCAAAGTATGATAGTGTGGACTAAGTATAAATAACTCAGGAGATTTTGTCCACTGGTTGCATATAAATTCATAAGGAGTTAAACCTTTAAGAGTTTTAAGTCGCTTTGAATAATTGTAAGCCATAACAAAGTTATATAGGTGCTCTTTAAGTTGCTTATGTGATTTGTAGTAGTATTTCTTAACAGTGGCATCTTTAATGGTCCTATTCATACGCTCAACTTGTCCATTTGTCCATGGATGACTGATTTTTGTCAAGCGATGTTCAATACCATTTTCTTCGTAAACCCGATCAAATATATGTTTAAAAGCATGCTTGTGACGCACCTGATTGGTGAATTGTGTGCCATTGTCGGTAAGAACAGTGTGAATTTTATAAGGTAAAATTTTAATTAGATTGCACAAAAACTCAGCAGCTATGGTCTTTGTAGCACTTTTATGAAAGTCAACATAAGCAAACTTGAACATTCTGTCTATAGCAACAAATAGCTGTAATTTGCCTTCCTCTGTTCTAACTTCGGCGATATCAATATGAAAATAACCGATAGGATATTGCTTAAACTTCTTTTTGGCTTTTACCTCTCCTTCAACATCCGGCAACCTGCTAATATCGCGCCTTTGCAAACAACGATGCAAACTAGAACGAGTTAAATTAGGAATTGTTGCCTGCAAAGAATAAAGACAGTCGTCCAAAGGAAGAAGCGTATGTTTACGAAAAGCAACAATTATGGCCTTCTCCTCTTTGGTTAAAACTGTTGATCTTGGCTGCTTTGGACCCATTGCAACATCTTTAGTAAATGAGCGTTTTTTCCATCTTATAATGGTCTTTGGGTTCAAACTATAGCGCTCAGCAAGCTTTGCTATGCTCTCTTGACTATTTTGTATTGCTCTGCGAACTGCCTCTGTTGTTTTGGCGCACCCATGTAATATTTGTCCCATAATGACTCCTTAAATGATGATGATAGTATACCATCATACTTTGAGACTGCACACTTTTGCCATTTGAAAAAGACGTACAAATGATCTTTTTGCTCTTCTTTTCTGCGATCATTTGTGTTTTTATACTGTGCTTTTTCTTCTTTCCTGAATAAAATCGTTTTTGCTTTTTTGGGTCTTTCCACTGGAGTTTCTGTTGCATCAATCACTAAAACCTCATATTCCATATCGCTTTTTAGAAGTTCTTTTTGCCCTGGCAGCTTGCAGTCCGGATGTTTTACCAATGTATCTTCAATCCACTTTATTATTTTATAGGTCGTACTTTCGCTCATACCATAACTTCTACCAATGTGGAAATATGTCCGATATTCTCTCTTATATTCCAATGCCATAAGTAGCCTATCTTCTATACAGAGCTTGCTTTTACGCCCACTCTTTGCTTTTTTTCGTCTATCTTCTTCATCTAATATTTCTACCATCCTCTTGAAAGTTGCCTTCTTTACTCCTGTCAAACGCCGAAATTTTTCGTTATCTAGTTCCTTAGTTTCTTCATATCTCATACTTTTAAATGTATGATTTTATATTAATTTTTGCTCTTTTCCAATTTTGAAAGAAGTCTAGAGTATGCTATGCTTATTACAGACCTGATGTAGCTCTCAACTAAATTTATATCATTCCTTGTGTTGTTAGAAAGTCATAATCTGATCACACGCAGTATAGATATAGACTTTACAGCTTTTCAATTATTACTTAACTTATTCCTTGATCATTTATTAAGCCATGATGAATAATACATTGATAATATTAGCAGCAGGAAAAAGCAGTAGAATGGGTTCACAGTACTCAAAAACATTACACAAAGTAGGAAATTTTACCCTTTTAGAGCACATAATTCATAATGCAAAACCACTGAGTTTAAAAGGTCTATCAATTGTCATTAACAAGCCTGTTCTAAATGAGCTAGAAAGATTTAGTACTTTAAAAGATATAATTAACAAACATAACATAAAGTTAATAATACAAGAAGATATAACTGGTACTGGTACTGCAGTTAAAATTGCCATGGAAAATCTAGAGCAGTTACCTGATCAAGATATAGTTTTGATACAGTATGGAGACACTCCTTTTATATCTAGTAATACAATAATGAAAATGATTAATCACTTAAGAAATAACAATAAAAATTTAGTTCTTCTTGGATTCAATAGTCAAAACAAACAATATGGAAGATTAATCATTAATAGTGATAACAATGTTCAAGAAGTCCTAAAAAATGGAGATAAAATGCTTCTTGCAAACTCTGGGATAATGGTTTCATATGCTAAGGATCTTTATACTTTAGTGAAAGCAATAAAATTTAATGATTTGACCAATGAGTGCTGTCTTAATGATATAGTACCAATTGCGGCAAGTTATAATTTAGATGTAGGTTATGTAATGACTGATGAAAGAGAAGCAATGGGGATTAATAATAGAGAAGAATTAATTAAAGCTGAGCACTATTTTCAGAAAGTTTGATTAAAAAGCAGTCAATATTCCTCTTTAAAGTTTAACCTATAACTTAATTTAAGTTGACACTTGTTTTATACTAGTTTTATAATAGACGATATTTTTCAAGTCTTACTTGGAAAGTAGTAGGTGTTGGAGGTTTTTCTAGTAAGAAAGATATATGAGGATATTGATAACAGGTTCAGCTGGTTTGATAGGGTCAGCTTTAGTGGGAAAGTTAGAAAAGCAGGGTTATGAAGTAATTAACTGTGACATCAGGTTACGTGACAATCCATCAAGTTTTTTTTCGGAAGATATAATACCACTACTTACTAAGTGTACAGGGGTTATTCATCTAGCTGCAATTTCTAGGGTCGTACATGGTGAACTTTACCCTGAGTTGTGTCAAAAAGTTAATGTTGATGGTACAATGAAGTTCTTAGAATTATATAAGTCACTTCCACATAAGCCATGGCTTATCTATGCTAGCAGTAGAGAAGTATATGGAGAGCAAAATGAGCTACCAGTTACAGAGTCTGCTGATATTAACCCAATAAATAATTATGCTAAGGGTAAAGCATTTGTTGAAGAGCAGGTAACAAATTTGAAAAATTTTAACAATGTAGCAATATTACGTTTCTCAAATGTATATGGTGGTTTGCTGGATCATAATAGTAGAGTAATTCCTGCACTCTGTATCAATGCATTGAGAGGTGATCCGATTAGAATAGAAGGTGAAGAATGTGTTTTTGATTTTACCTATTTAGATGACGTGGTAGAGGGTATATACTTAGCTATTCAATATTTACAAAATGAAAAATCTTCTCTTCCCCCTATTCATCTTACTACTAATAACCCATGCAATTTAGAAAATTTAGCAAAAACTATATTAAAAGTTACAGGGAGTCATTCTAGAATTGATTTTTATCCTCCAAGAAATTTTGATGTAGCTAAGTTTTGTGGTGATTTTACTAGAGCTAAAGAGCTACTTGGTTGGTCTCCAAAGCATTCATTAGAAACAGGGTTAGGTAAATTTATAAAAAGTCTGAAAAATAATACACAAGAATATCCTAAAAATATAGATATGGTAATATATGAAAATATTAAAAGTTATTCATGGTTACCCTCCTTATTATAGTGCTGGTTCAGAGGTGTACAGCCAAACTCTTGCACATGAACTAGCCAATAACAATGAGGTACAAGTATTTACTAGGCAAGAAAATGTTTTCTTACCTGATTTTCACTATAGTACGGTGTTGGACTATAACCATAATGGTATCTTATTACATCTAATTAATATTAAATACCGTTGTAGATTCATTAGTGAAGAAATGGATACAGTATTCAAAAGTATAATAGGTGATTTTCAGCCAGACCTTATTCATTTCGGTCACCTTAATCACCTGTCTTTAACTCTACCAGAAGTTGCTTTTAAAGAAAATATACCTACAGTTTTTACACTACATGACTTCTGGTTAATGTGTCCACGAGGAAGATTTATTCAACGTAATTCTGAAGATTTATTACAGCTTTGTGATGGACAAGAAGATCAAAAATGTGCAATTCAATGTTATAAGGGGTACTTTACCGGAGATAAAGAGTTTATTGACTCAGATCTGAATTATTGGACACAATGGGTTGCAACTAGAATGAAGCAAACAAGAAAAGTAATAGACTATATAGATTACTTTATTGCTCCATCGAAATTCTTGATGGATAAATTTATTCAAGATTTTAATATTCCGATAAATAAAGTTTCTTATCTTGATTATGGTTTTGATCTAAACCGTCTTAAGAATAGAAATAGAGAACAAAAAGAGGAGTTTATTTTTGGTTATATTGGTACTCATACCCCTGAGAAAGGTGTGGATCTGTTATTGAAGGCTTTTTCTCGCTTACCATCTAAAGCAAAACTTAGAATTTGGGGAGCAGTAAGAGAAGAAACTAAAGCTTTAAAAGCAATTGCTAACCAGTTTCCACAGACAGTCAAAGAAAGAATAGAATGGATGGGAAGTTATAACAATGAAAATATAGTTACCGATGTATTTAATAAACTTGATGCTATAGTTGTTCCATCAATTTGGGGTGAAAATTCACCATTAGTAATACATGAAGCACAGCAACTTAGAGTGCCAGTTATAACAGCTAACTATGGTGGTATGGCAGAATATGTAAGGGATGAAATAAATGGATTATTATTTAAACATAGAGATATAAATAGCTTGTTAGAGAAAATGAAAGTTCTATCTACAAATCAGAAGTTATATAGTAAACTTACCCAAAGAGGTTATCTTTATACTAAAAGTGGTGATATACCTTCTATAAGTGAGCATACTGAGCAAGTTAACAAAATTTACCGTAATGTTGTTGCAAGTGAAGGTAAATCAGTACCTGTAAAACCTGGTCCTTGGAGAATTACTTTTGATACTAATCCAGATTATTGTAACTTTGCTTGTGTAATGTGTGAATGTTTTTCACCATATAGTAATGTTAAAGAGGAGAAGAAAGCCAAAGGGATAAAACCTAAGATAATGTCAATAGAAACTATCAGAAAAGTAATTACAGAAGCAGCTGGAACACCTTTGAAGGAAATAATTCCTTCTACTATGGGTGAACCTTTGATGTACAAGAATTTTGATGAAATAATAAATTTATGTCATGAATTTGGTCTAAAGCTTAACCTTACAACTAATGGTTCTTTTCCTATTAAAGGGGCTAAAAAATGGGCTGAACTGCTGATACCAATCTTATCTGATGTTAAGATTTCCTGGAACGGAGCAACTAAGGAAACTCATGAAAAGATTATGAAGGGTTCAAAGTGGGAAATAGTAACAGAAAATCTAAAAATCTTCCTTAATGTTCGGGATAAATACTTTAATGATACAGGTAAGAGATGTACTGTTACTCTACAATTAACATTTTTAGAGAGTAATTTGCATGAACTTCATGATATAGTTAAGATGGCTATAAAAAATGGCATAGACAGAGTAAAAGGGCATCACCTTTGGGCACATTTTAAGGAGATTAAGGATCTATCTATGAGAAGAGATGGATTGGCAATTGATAGATGGAATGCAGAGGTAAGGAGGTTGTATGAACTTAGGGATAATATGTTGTTACCAAATGGTAAAAAGATAAAACTAGAGAATTTTACGATTCTCTCTCAAGAAGGTATTAAGGATTTAGCTCCAGGTGGTCAATGTCCATTTTTAGGTAAAGAAGCATGGATAAACAATGAAGGAAAATTTAGTCCTTGCTGTGCTCCAGATGAACTACGCAAAACATTAGGAAATTTTGGTAATGTTAATGAAGTTAAACTTGAAGGAATATGGCAAAGTAGTGAGTATCTAAGATTACAAAAAAATTATTTAAACTATGAATTATGCAAAACATGCAACATGAGAAAACCATTAATCAATTAGTCAAAGATAATAAATATCTTAGATCTATTAAGGTTTCGCCCTGTGGAAGGTTTCACCAATTGTCAGAGAGTCCTCTGTACGAAAATAGGTTTACAAAAGTTGATAAATTTCACGAGCCAGGACTTGCACCAGTTTATGACAATACTGGCGCTTATCACATTGATATCACAGGAGAAACAATTTATTGCAACAGGTTTTTAAAAACTTTTGGTTTTTACTACAATAGGGCAGCTGTAGAAGATGAAACAGGATATTACCATATCGATCCATCGGGATGTAAAGTATACAAGCAGCTATATCAATGGGTTGGAAACTATCAGGAAGATATTTGTGTAGTCAGAAAACATGATAAATTTTTTCATATCGATTTAGATGGTAAAAGAATTTATCAAGAAGAATATGATTATGTCGGAGATTTTAAGGATGGCATTGCTGTAGTTTATAAAGATGGTAAAGCTACACATATTAATCATCATGGAAAGTTAGTACATAATAAATGGTATAAAAAGCTTAATGTTTTTCATAAAGGGTGTGCTATTGCAGAGGATCAGAATGGCTGCTTTCATATAGATATCAATGGTAATCCTGTTTACCAGCAAAGATTTAAAATGGTCGATGCATTCTATAACGGCATGGCAAAAGTTGAGACTTTTGAAGGTACACTAGGACAAATCGATATTACAGGCAATATAAAATGTAGTATTTTTACTTTAAGTCAAGAATCTCAAGTACACAAAATTTCTGCAGAACTGTCTGGATTTTGGAAAACTTACCTAATAAATGTTGCAATTGAACTTGATCTGTTAAATATTTTACCTGCAACTATACAAGTTTTATCTCAGAAATTGAATATTGTTGCATCAAATCTAGAAAGGCTGCTTAGGGCATTGTGGACAATAGCGTTTATCGATTACGATAAGGATAATGACTTATGGCAACTATCATCAAAAGGTAAGTTCTTCAAGGAAATACCATTCTTATCTAACGCAGCGATCATGTGGGCAAGAGTTGCTGCTGAAAAGAATTGGTTGCAAATCTCTGATATATTAAGGCAGAAGTCAATATCTTCATTTGAATCTTTTAAAGAAAAAGAAACATCAGAAAGCAGGAAAATCAAGTTTTATCAGGCATTGCTTGGATATTCTGTACTTGATACTAAAGAGTTTAATGTTAAAGTTAATATAGATAACGCTAAAAATATATTGCTGTTTGGTGTACACTCTTTATTTCTTGCTTATTCCAATATACACAATAAGGATTCTATAGGCTTATATTATTATAACGAACATAAAGTACCTAGACAGATAGTAGAAAATTTAAAAGTCAAGCTTATCAGCCAAGAAGAATTATTAGCTATAAACTGTGAGTTAGGTGTCTTTTGTCGCTTTTTACAGCATTACGATGATAATAAAGTACTATCTTATTTAAGGTTAGTTAAAGATAAAGGAATATCACGCATTTTATTAATAGAAACTATCTTAGGTTACCATTCTCCAGTAGGAGGCTCTGTGGATATTAATATAATGGTTGAAACAGGAGGTAAACTAAGAACATTAAGTGGTTGGGAAAAAATACTAAAGCAAATAAAGGGATTCAAGATTTTTGATGTTGTTCCTTTAACAGATTATTTATCAGTTATTGATTTCAGGTGTTAATCATATGGAAATACTGCAAAAAAATGGTTTCTTTATTATCAAAAACCTTGTCCCTTTAGAATTAATCACTCAGTCTTTAAATGATATAACAAATACCATATCAAAATTATCTCAAGAATTAGGTGTTTCAACTTCTGACTATTTAAACTGCACTGGAAGATGGGGAATATCATCTCAAGTAACTAGAATTATATCTCAAATATTAGATGAAATTATTAAAAATTATCTTAAAAAGTTACTTCAATGCCAGATCCTGCAGAAGAAATCAAATATTATATGTAAAACTGCTGATTTAATAGATGCAGTTCCATTCCATCAGGATATCTCTTATAGCTTTAATGATCCTTATCATTTTTCTGTTTGGCTAGCTTTGAATAATGTTAACGAAGCTTCAGGTGTACTGCAAGTTATAGAAGATAGTCACAATTGGAAAATACAGCCTTTAGTTGATTTTTGGCATCCATACTTTTTTGATCAATACTCTGAGGATCGAAAAGATTACAAAATTAAGTCACTACCTATCTCAGCAGGAGACGCAATAGTTTTTGATTCACGATTATGGCATGGTAGTGATAAGAACATAGATGCTCAAGATAGGTTTGCTTATGTAACTAGATGGGTTGTAAAAGATAAAAATCTTCCATGTGTACCTAAACCTCAGCCTTCGGTTTTTGGTATATTAAATTGTGGTGAATTAACAGAATCTATACTAAGAGAATACTTATCATTATCTGACCAACAGGAAAGTAAAAAAAGTATGGAAGAGCTGATTAAGAGCTGGTTAGCTTTTCTTACAGATGCAACTACAAATATTTTTGAAGTTAACACTGCTGAAGCTAAGCAAGATTTATATAAGTTACTTATCCTAAATCAAGCGTCAGCACTACATGATGCTGGAGACATCTCAGGAAAAATATACAAGAATTTATGGTTTTCACTACTTGTATTTCTCAATAAAAAAGTCAATGTGGTAGAGCTAGCATTATAAATGAACAAAAGTAGAACTAGTAATTTCAAGTATATATTAGTGTTTATTTTAAGTATGTTGTCCAAGTTTAAGCTCAACGTGCTTATAATGCTTATAATTGCTTTGGTAGTGGCTATCGATTTATCCTTTAGAAAGTACCTAGTAAAAGATATCTTAGATACAGCTGTAAAATATCAAGAAGGTAATGTGATTGAAAATCTCTTATTACCTGTAAGTGCTTACATTTTTATGGCATTACTTATCACTACCGCTTTTAGATTCTATGGTTACTTTGTTGATATTCGAATGTTCACCTCACTGCGTCAAAAAATAGCCGATATGTCTTTTTATAGTCTACTTCAGCAAGACCATTCCTATTACCAGAATAATCTATCTGGAAGTTTAGTATATAAGGCTAGTAACTTAATGGATAGTGTAATAGAGTTAATAAGATTGTTTATAGACTGTTTCTTCAGTTATAGTATAGCATTAATCTTAGCTATTTATACTTTATCACTAGTAAATATAAAGTTTGCAATAGCTACATTTACTTGGATAAGTATTTTTACTTTAATTTCAATTTTCAGCTTTGGAATACTTACTGGGTTAGCTGATAATCATTCTAAGCGAAGTTCACAAGTTATAGCCAGCATAGCTGATAGTATTTTAAACATTATATCAATAAGGTTATTTTCTCAGCAAGCGTATGAGAGACGTAAATTTTCTTACATATGCAAAGAAAAGACCTTTTCAGAAAGAAAATTACAATGGGCATACTTTTGGCTTTGGCTTGTATATGGCTATTCATTTGATCTACTACAAGCAGTAAGTTTATATTGTTTAATTCATGATTATCAATTGAACAAGATTGCAATAGGGGATATTGCACTTGTACTTGGAATTAACATATCTATTGTAGAGTTTCTCAATCATTTAACTAGAAACCTTACTCAATTTTCTGCTCACTACGGCAAGGTTTTAGATGCATTACCAATCTTAGCCATTATGCCAGAAATTCAGGATAAACAAAACGCTAAGAGATTAACTGTAGTAAACGGAAAAATAATATTTAATAATGTTTATTTTTCTTATGAAGATAAGGAACCATTATTTCAAAATTTTTCAATTACCATTAAATCTTGTGAAAAAGTCGGATTAGTTGGTTATTCTGGTGGTGGTAAATCTACTTTTATAAACTTAATCCTAAGGTTATTTGATGTCAAAAAAGGTAACATACAGATTGATAACCAAGCAGTATCAGAAGTTATACAGAGTTCTTTGAGGCAGCAAATCTCTGTAATACCCCAAGACCCATTATTATTTCACGATACTATTTCAGCAAATATCATGTACGGTAATCCTCTATCTACTAACGAAGAAATGATAAAAGCTGCTAAACTAGCTGGTATTCATGATCTTATTATGACTTTGCCTGATCACTATAAAACTATAGTTGGAGAAAAAGGTATCAAGTTGTCCGGAGGAGAAAGGCAAAGAATAGTTATAGCAAGGGCATTTCTAAAAAACGCTCCGATATTATTTCTCGATGAGCCAACTAGTCAGTTAGATTCTATAACAGAGAAGACAATTCAAATGAGCTTATTTAAATTAATGGAAAATAAAACTACCATTACTATAGCACATCGTATTTCTACACTTTTACACATGGATCGAATCCTAGTATTCGACAAAGGAAAAATTGTACAGGATGGCAAGCATTTTGAACTAGTTTCCAGGCAAGGTCTTTATAAAGAGCTTTGGGATGCACAAATTGGATGTCTATATATCAAAAAAAACAATGAAGAAAACTATTGATCTTAGAAGTGATACTACAACGTTACAAAGCAGAGATGTTATACATGCAATAAGTAATGCAACTGTTGGAGACTTTGCTTACAATGAAGATAAAAGCTGTAATGATTTATCAGAATATTGTAAGCAGTTATTCAATGTAGAAGAAGCATTGTTTGTCACTAGTGGTATGCTTGCAAATAGGTTAGCTATTGCTAGTCAAACGAGTCCTGGTGATGAGCTGATCACTCATTATAATTATCATGTTAATTTTTTCGATAGTGCAGGCAATGCAAAAGTAAATAACATAGTGTTTAACTGTATTAGGAATAGTAGTGGAATATTAGATGTTAATGAAGTAGAATATGCTATTAATTCTAAG
The DNA here is from genome assembly GCF_964026735.1 of Wolbachia endosymbiont (group E) of Neria commutata. Taxonomy (NCBI): domain Bacteria; kingdom Pseudomonadati; phylum Pseudomonadota; class Alphaproteobacteria; order Rickettsiales; family Anaplasmataceae; genus Wolbachia; species Wolbachia endosymbiont (group E) of Neria commutata. The sequence goes on along the minus strand of NZ_OZ034692.1, from coordinate 43,735 downwards.
CCGAGATATAAAATTTTTGCTCAGGTGAGTTTGGTTTCTATAGAAAATAGTATAAACGGCTTTAATGGTAAAATTTACCCTTTTGAGAAACAAGTAGAATTATATAACTTCTTAAAAGCTTATAATATAAATCTTCATTTAGATGGTGCAAGAATATTGAATGCTCATATTGAAACAAATGTTTCTTTAGCTGATTATGCTAAGCACGTTGATACAATGAGCTTTTCTTTTACTAAGGGACTTGGGGCTCCTTTTGGTTCAATGCTTATGGGTAAAAGAGAGATAATTGAAAAGGCTAAGAAGTTACAAGTTTGGTTGGGTAGTAGTTATCATCAGATTGGATACTATGCTAATGCAGCAAAATACGTACTTCAGAGTAATGTGCTTAGGCTTAAAGAAGATAATGAGCTCGCTAAATTGCTTGCAGATAAAATTAAGGAAATTCCATATATCAAGCTAATACTGCCTTATCCAGAAACTAATATAGTAAGCTTTAGTATAAAAGAACTCAACGTGACTAATGAAGTTTTTTTGAGCAAGTGTCAAGCTTATGGTTTACTTTTGTTTCCTTGGCTCGAGTCTCATATAAGAGCAGTCATCCATTTAGGCATAGAAAAGGCAGATATCATAAACGCTACTGAAATTATAGAGGAGGTTGTATTCAATTTGGTATGAAAATAAAAATAGATTTCTTTAGTGATTCAAATACTAATCCTTCAATTGAGATGAGGGAAGTAATGGCTAAAGCAAAAGTTGGAAATGAAGCTGCATGTGAGGATCCGACAGTAAATGAATTAATAGAAGCCACATGTAAAATACTAGGTAAGCCAGCAGGAATATTTTTAATTTCGGGAACGATGTGTAATGTGATTGCTTATAAAGTACATATTCAAAGACCAGGTGATTATCTTATACTTGATGAGACTTCACATCCATTAATAGTTCAATCTGGATTAATTGCAGCTCAGGCACATGCAACTCCTTTACCTATTAAAGGAACGAGAGGAATATTTACTGAAGGCCAAATTATGGACTTTATTATTCGTCCTAGCCTAAGAAATGTCCCAAAAGTTGGGTTAGTATCTATTGAACAAACAACAAATTTTGGTGGTGGGGCTGTATGGCCTCTAAAGTACATTCAAGAAATTTCAAGTCTATGTAAAAAAAATAACGTGTTTACTCATTTAGACGGTGCAAGATTATTTAATGCTTGTGCTCATACTAAAATTCCTCCGAAAAAGTATGCAAGTTACTTTGACTCTGTATTTATTGATTTTAGCAAAGGACTAGGTGCCCCTATAGGAGCAGTGTTAGTTGGAAGCGAAGAATTTATAGAGAAAGCCTGGTACTATAAATTTCAAATTGGTGGAACTATGCATCAAGCTGGAATTATTTCAGCTGCATGTTTATATGGTCTACATAATAATGTAAACTCTTTAGAAGAAGATCATAAAAAAATGCAGTACCTTACAGAAGGCCTGAGTTCTATAGATCAAGTTATAATCGATACTGACATTTACAAGACTAATATAGCGTATTTCTCATTACATACTGATTCTATGTCTATTCAGAAATTCATAGATACACTGATAACTAATTATGGAATTAGAATGGCTAACATAAGAGGTAAGATCAGAGTTATAACACATAGAGATATAAGCTATGAGGATATTAATACAACTGTATCTACTATAAGGAAAATACTAAGTGAATAATTTCCATCGTTATTAATATTCTACAGTAACAGTTTGCAAATTCCTTGTAATACTATATTATACCCAATATAGTATTATGCTAATTATTGTATAATTTGTCATAATTTTGGAAATAGGTGTGAACTGTGTATTCTTTCAGTATCTGCTATTTTTTTGTGGATATGTGCTACTTTATTTATCAAGACAAAGTATACCAATTGCCCTACCATTGTTAACAGATACTGAATCCATAAACCATGTAAAATTAAGCTATTTTTTTGCATGCTTTTCTTTTTTTTATGGAGTTTCAAAATTTGTTAATGGGATAATAATGGACTTTAAAAATCATCCGTTATTTATGTTTGGGCTATGCAATATTGTAACTGGATTATCAACTATTGGTATAGTTTTATTATATCATAACTTAACCTTGTTACTGTTAACATTGATATTATTAGCTTGTGCGCAAGGAGTAGGCTGGCCAGCTATTACTAAGTTTATGGTTACAAATTCTAGTCTCTCTTCAATTGCATCATTGTGGGGAGTTATGAGTGTATCTCAACAACTTGGCTCTTGCCTTACTTTAATTGCGTTACCGAGCATAATTAAAATATATGGTGCAGAAAGTGCATTTTTATGTTCTGGCCTTCTATGTTTACTTTTTGGAATTTATATAACATTAAAAGCGTACCACGAGAAAAAGTATCATCTTGCTATTTATAAAATACAGAAACCCCACATTTGCATAAGAGTGCCAAATCCTATATGGTTTTTATGTTATGCTACTTTTTGCACTTATATTATTAAAATGGGAATCTTTTTTTGGTTTCCTATAATTTTGAAAGATAGATTACAAATTTCTCTTTTACAATCCTCATTAATAACAGGTGTATATGATTTAGGTGGAATTCTTGGAACTTTAATCACTGGGAAAGTTAGCGATATGTATTTCTCTCAAAATAGAAGCTTGCTGGCATTACTTTACATGTTAAGCATAGCACTGACTTTTATTGCAATGAACTTTTGCCAAAACGTAGTTCTTATGAGTTTCTGGGCAGCTCTATCAGGATTTTTTATATTTGGAATACAAGTACTAACAGGTGTCATAGCTGTGGATATTGCCCCACAAAATAATGTATGTACAATTGTAAGCTTGACAGGGTTATTTGGATATATTGCAAGTTCAATATTTTCATGTGTAGTTTTAGGGTTACTGGTGGAATATTTTGGTCACAACATGATGTTCACATTCTTTTTTATTTGTTCTGCTGTTGCATCTGTTTGCTTTTACATATTATCAAGCAAAAATTCCAAACAACTACACAAAGTTAATATAAAGAGCATCTCTTAATGTTAGACTTCGCAGATAAGCTTAGCCTTTTTGCCTATAGAGTAAACATTGTAACCGTACCTTAGCAATAGTTCATTATCTAACAAGTTACGAAAGTCAAAAATATTAGGTGTAGCCATAATATCTTTTAAAATTACAAAATCTTGATTTTTAAACTCTTCCCATTCTGTTAACAACAACAATGCTTCTGCATCTTTTGCAGCTTCTGTAGCATTATTGGTATACTCTATGTCCCCTAGAACTTGCTTGGCATTATTCACTCCAACTGGATCATATGCAATAACTTTAGCATTATCATTAACTAATAGTTTTGCAATAGCTATAGCTGGGCTGTTCCTTACATCATCAGTACCAGATTTAAATGTTAACCCCCAGATTGCTATTTTTTTATTTTGTACACCATTTAGCACAGTCTTTATCTTTTTAGCAATGTTAATGATATGATTATAATTGGATTCATTTACAGAGTGTAAAATTTGTAATCCTACATTACGCTTTTCCGCAAGTCTTATTAAAGCTGATATGTCTTTAGGAAAACAAGATCCTCCAAAACCTGGCCCAGCTTTTAAAAATTCTTTGCTTATCCTGTGATCCATCCCTATACCGTTAGATAAAAGATCAATGTCTGCTCCTAATGCTTCACATAAACCTGCTATCTCATTTATAAGAGCAATTTTTGTAGCTAGAAAGGCATTAGAGGCATACTTTATCATTTCAGCAGTAACTGTATCAGTGACTATTAACGGAATATTTCTATCTGTGAATGACCTATATATAGCTTCTAGCTTTACTCTAGCTCGCTTGTTTTTTACTCCTATTATTATTCGATCTGGATGTAAAAAATCTGATACCGCAGAGCCTTGCTTAAGAAATTCTGGATTAACTCCAACATCACAGTTATAGCCATCGTTAAGTAAATAATTATATATATTTTCTGTAGTACCAGGAGGAACCGTTGACTTTATAACTATTAAGCAATCTTGATTGATTTTCTTAGAAACTTCACTTACTGAGTTATATACACTCTTTAGATCTGAATTTCCTAGAGAGTCTGATGGAGTGCCTACAGTTATAAATACCACCTCTGTATTAGGATTTATTTGAGAATACGAATCGAAAAATCTGATCCTTTGTAACTTTATATTATTCTCTAAGTAATCTACTAATCCAGGCTCATATATAGGAATTTCTCCTGATCTTAACAAACCAATCTTTTTAGTATCCATGTCAATACAATCAACATTATGACCATGTTCTGATAACATAATACCAGATACTAAACCTACATATCCTACTCCTATAATGGTTACATACATCTTATAAATACCTCTATAAAGTTTTACTTAATACCTTTGATTGTTTTGCTTTCTGAATAAGCTATAAATAAAGTTGATAGTATTAATATTACAATACCATAAAAAGCACTTCTATCAGGTAGTTCATTAAATATAACATATGCTACTATTGCAGAAATTATTAACTCTACGTACCTATATGGTGCAAGAGCAGTCGCATCAACAAAGGTAAAAGCCTTTAATATGAAAAACAGAATTAGATTTGAATTAACCCCTAAAATAAATAGCAGAACTAATTCTAACAAAGAAGGCATATGCCAATAAAATAGCAAAGGTATAGTGGAAAAAATAGTTGTTGTTAGAGCTGAATAGAATAACATACTTATTACTGATTCCTTGATCACAAGTTTCTTATTAAGTATGTCTAATATAGCAAAGATGAATGCAGATACAATAAAAATAAGAATTTTAGGGTCGCAATCTTTACTATAAGCTTTTGTAGTAATAACAATACTGGCAAAACCAATAATAGTTACTATCCATCTTTGCCAAATTATATTCTCATTTAGTAAAGGAGTTGCAAGAAGTATAACAAATAATGGTATAGAAAAACTGATAATTGTTGCAGTAACTATTGGCAAAATATTCAACCCATAGGTCCACAAGGTCATTGCACAGAACAGCAATATACCTCTAGTTATTTGAATAGATACTTGACTTGTTTTAAAAGTCTTTATTCCATAGTAAAACATAAAAGGTATAAGAGTAATAGTGCTGAATAAAAAGCGGAAAAAAATTACTTCAAAACTTTGTAGGTATAAACCTAGGTATTTTGATATAGCATCATTAGCCACGCTGCTAAGTAAGCTGAGTATAAACCAGACAACTCCAACAAAATAAGCTTTTAATCTATAATCCATAACAATTCCTACAGCAGATTTTTACATATATAACCTTACTGTAAAAAGGTTTAAAGTGCTATATTTTACTCTAGCTGTTATTTAAACTATTTCAAAAGTAAAAAAGGAGCAGACATACAAGACCACTTCGTAGAAGCAGCACCAACATATTTTGCCCCTAAACTTCTAAAAATTAATCAAATAAGTAGAGTCTTAGTTGACGGAGGTGTTTTTGCCAATAATCCAGCCGCATGTGCATACGCAAACAGCAAGAAACTATTTCCCTGATGATGATATAGTACTGCTTTCAATTGGTACCGGCCATGTATCTAGCCCTATTAAATATGTTAACTCAAAGAAACTTAGGAAAGATAACTTGGGTAAAACCACTACTGAATGTAATGTTTGCCTCGGGACTTGACTGTGTCAACTATCAATTGAGTCAGATCAACTATGTTTTTTAAAATTTTTTGAATTTAGTCTTATTACAACTTTTGTTTATAATTTTGTATTCTTATTCAATTGAAAAATGTATTTTTGACAATAAAAACCCTAATTTATCATAGAAAAATTTTATATCAAACAACAGTTACTGCTTAGATCTTGTGATTAACGAATATGTGCATAAGTACTTAAAATGTGTGGGGACGTACTTACACACATATTCGTTAACCTATTTTCTATGCAGATTTTTTTAATTCACATTAACTGCTTCTTTAAGCCTCGCATTGGCAATTACTATGATTTTTCGCATTAGAGCTGTTATAGCCACCATCTTCTTTTTACCTCTACCAATAAGATCAGAGTAAAAAGCACCAAGCGCAGATTTGGATCTTGCGGCAGCCATTGCAGCCGTAAAAAGCTTTGCACGAACATTGCTTCTACCACCTGTTATCCTTCGGTAACCAATAGTTTTACCACTTTCTTTTGGATGCGGGGCAACTCCAGCAAGACTTGCAACTTCTTTTTTGTTTAAGTAGCCAAGTTCTGGCATCAAGCATACAAAATCTTGAGATAACTTGATACCTATTCCTGGTACCGTTCTAAGGATTTTTTGGCGCTTTTGTAACTCTGGATTTTCATCAATAATTTTTTGCATGGTATCGTTGAGCTCATTTATCTGACTGTTAAAAAAGTCGATTGTTTTTTGGCAACTTTCTTTTATATGGTCGTTTTCAGGTGCTGCAAGCCTACATTTCTCTTGAGCTCTCATTTGCGTAATGTCATCACGGCGTTGACAAAGTGCAACTAAGGCTGTTTGTTCTTTTGACATAGGCACAAATAGAGATAGAGTACTATAGCGTTCACATCCATATTGAGCAAGAGCTCTTGCATCTGATTGATCAGACTTTGCTAAAGTTCCATGAGATATGACAAAGCTTTTTACTTTGCGAGTATTAGCTCGATGTACAGCAACATCCTTATCAACAAGAAAATGTGCTAAACCAAGCTCATATTTTCCAGTGTTTTCCAGAGTTACTAAAGAATTAGGTAAGATATTTGAAAAATCTTGAAACAATTGTTGCCAACCAGCGGCATTATTATCAAACTTGATAATGTTCTTTTGGTTGTGAGCTGCAGCAACATTTTTAAATTTTCCTATATCAATTCCAATAAAATTTTGATAAGATGTAATCATAATAACCTCGATAGTTTAATTAATTTAAGATTGTAAACGGGTACATACATATGTCCCATGCAACTATTCAAACGTATCGAGAGATAGGGCTAGTGTACCTTGATCTGAACGGCTGTAATACCAATTATTGGTCGGTCGCACACGCCCGTGATAGCCCTATTCCTATAGTTAGTAGGGTTATCCTCTCTCTTGTTTCTTTTATATCATATTTTTAACTTACAATTATTGGCTAGCGAAGTTGCAAGAGTGGTAAATAAAAATACCTGGAACGTAGAAAATATTTCACCAGCAGAATTTATATTGGCGGAAATTGATGGATTTAGGCCTGAGCTGGATGCTTATCTTGTTTGGCTGGTAGATTGGATCCATGAAATACATGTTGGTGAGTCAGTTTGGGCAGAAGGTGATATTAGGCCACATATTATAGAGATAGGTGAAATTAGTGTTGGAGAATAATTTTGCTATTGCAGAGTTACAGAGAAAATTAGCTAATATTGTCCGTATTGGGCTAGTCAAAGAAATAGATTATGAAAAGGCAAAGGTAAGAGTGAAGATAGGAGAATTTCTAACAGATTTTCTTCCATGGATAACAACTAGAGCAGGAGAAGATAAAACCTGTTCCCCCCTAAGCATAGAAGAACAAGTAGTTGTATTATCGCCACTGGGTGAATTGTCGCTTGGGATTGTATTACCCGCAATTTATCAGCAAAAATACCCTCCTCCGGAATGCCGAGAAACTGCTCATACTTTTGAGTTTCAAGATGGAAGCAAAGTATCATACAACAAAGAAAATCATCATTTAGAGATCACTGTAGCAGATAAAATCACTCTAAAAGTGGGAAAATCAGAAATAGAAATGACTAAAGATGGAATAAAGCTTAAAGCAAATAGAATAGACTTAAATTGAGGGCAAAGTGGCTAAATCAGTTGTATGCTTAGGAGACTACTGTGCAGAGCCTTTACCCCACTTTTGTGTCAGTGGGAGCTTAAATGTTTTTGTAAATGGTAAGTCCGTTTGTCGCCAAGGAGGTAATTTTACGGAGGGCAAAATATTAACAGAAGGATCAAGCACAGTATTTGCCAATGGGTTTGGTGTTGGAAGAAGTGGAGACTTAGCCTCATGTGGTTTTAGAATGACAACTGGTAGCTGGAATGTCTTTTCTGGGTAAGGACGTGAAACTCTTGCGACATGTTGCGACAATTAAGAGGTCTAACTTATGCGAGGAATGAACAGCAAAACGGGAAAAGAATTGGAAGGAATAGACCATCTTAAACAATCAATTATTGATATATTAACCACACCAATTGGTAGTAGAGTAATGCGAAGAAGCTATGGGTCGAGATTGTTTGAGTTAGTTGATCAGCCAATAAATAGAGAATTTACACTTGAAATTTATGCAGCAACCGCAGCAGCATTAGAAAAGTGGGAAAAAAGATTTAAATTAGAAAAAGTGAAAATAACAGAAGTCAAAGAAGGAAAAGTAACGCTCGATCTTGAAGGAATCTACTTACCAAACAACGAAAATATTTTGCTTAAAGAGATTATTATATGAAGACGCAACAACCGAGTTTTTCTCGACAGTTCAGTTGCGAGGAAATCTTTTCATGTATGAAGGAGGAATTAATACGTAGAGACCCAACGTTTTCAGCGCTTATAGAGAGTGATCCAGCGGTAAAGGTAATGGAAGTAGCAGCTTGGCGAGAATTATTATTAAGGCAAAGGATAAATGAAGCAGCAAAAGCAAATCTACTAAAATTTGCAACTGAAAACGACCTTGACCACTTAGCTGAGTTTTACGGAGTTGAGAGAAATAAGGAAGAAGGTGATGAAGCTTTTAGAAAGAGAATCAAAGCAAGAATAGTAGGATGGAGTACAGGTGGAAGTAGAGAACATTATCGCTTTCATGCACTATCTGCTGATACCAGAGTTAAAGATGCACTGGTTGAATCACTAATACCTGGAAGTGTACAAATTTCAGTATTATCCACAGAGTTATCAACAGGTGGGATACCTTCGGAAGATCTGCTAGATACTGTAAGAAAACAAGTTAATAGGGATGATATTCGTGTTCTAACCGATACAGTAACAGTTGTGAGCTGCAATATTATTCCTATAGATATTTATGCCAAAATTAGTATCGGCGCTATGACATCACAGGACATTGTTGAAACAGCGAAAAAACAATTTATTGAAAAGTTTGAATCAGTAAAAGGTTTAGGTTGGAACGTAACAAAGTCTTGGATAATTGCTAACCTTTTTGTTGAAGGAGTAAGCAATATTGAGTTGATTGAGCCAAAAGAGAACATTGTTGTAAAGGGAAATGAATGTGTTTGTTTAGGCAATCTAGAAGTCGAATTAATGGGTAGAAACTAATGCTACTGCCACCAAATTCTACAAAACAAGAAAGAGCATTAGTTGAAGCAATAAATTATATAGTTGATCCCAATTGCATAAAAGGATTTAAATTTAGCTTAGGGGAAAAAATATTACCCTGGCTGATTGAAGAGTATGGACTCGGAGAAATGTTATCGTGGGTAAAGGATAAGAAGAAAGCTATAAAAGAAGGAGTAAAATTTCAAAGATTAAGGGGAACGCCAGCATCGCTAAAAATAGCGCTAAAATGGGCAAGTATAGAAGACATTACAATTATTGAAGAACCTCCAGGAAAACACTTTTTTGAATTGCAAGTTGGAATAAAAGATGTTCCAAATAATTTTTTTGTAGATGCGGTTGTAGAACTGGCAAAACTTTCACTACCTGCAAGATCCAGGTTAATGAGGATTTTTAATGACCATTATAACGTGCAAAGGTTTATATTGAATGAGAGTCATTTTGGAAGCTTGTTGTCTGATTATTCTGGTGTAAAGGTTGAAAAAGGAGGACCAGTGCTTTCATTTGGCCGGAAAAATTCATTTGAGCTGAAAGCTTCCAGTCCAAGTTTTAAGTTTAGTACATTTCGTTTTCATTATGAGCAAGTATTAAGTAATGATTTATATAGGCTGGACGTTGCAATCCTTGGGGAAACAGAGCCACATACAAAGAACTATAATAGCATATATGAGCGAGACCACCTGTGGTATAACTTTAAAGCACTTTATCCTGAACCACAAAGTTTGTTGCCAGAAATTAAGTTTGCTAAAGCACAAATAGTGTTATCTGATAGTTGGAAGTTAGGAGAGATAAATAGCTGCTTTCCTGTTTGCTATAATGAGGAGATAGGAGATAAATTTACTTTAGGCAGTAGTAAGCTTTCAGAACAACTGTGGAACTTTAAATACACGCCAATTTTAGAGCGGTTCAGGATAACTTATCATTATGAAGCAAAGAATTTTACTAGACCCCCTGCAAAACAAGCAAAAAACAGATGAAAAACATTAAAAAGCGTATAAAATGAAAATTTTAGAAGAGTAAAATGGCAATAAGTTACGTGAAAATAGCAAGAACACCATATGTTTTTAGACAATTGACAGGGCTCACAACATCTGAATTTGAAAAAATTGTGGCAAAAGTGCGTCCAGAGTGGGAAAAAATGGAGGCGAAAAAGAAATGTCACGGAAGAAAATCGCATGTTGAGGAGCTAGAAGACAGGATTTTATGTGTTCTAATTTATTACAGAACGTACATAACGCATCCATTTTTAGGGTTTTTGTTTAATTTGCACAACTCAAATATTTGCCGACTTTTTAAGAAAATGTAGCCATTATTGGCCAAAAAAATTACTATAAAAAAGGATAGAACGCTGACGCCAGAAAGGATTTTAAAAATTTTAGCAGACGTCACAGAGCAACCGATACAGCGGCTGAAAGACAGCAAAAAACGTAAGAAAAGTTACTCAGGAAAAAAGAAAACAACCACGATGAAAACCGAAATTGTGATTGAGGAAAGTGGACAAATTTTGTCGGTTTCAAAGTCACATCGAGGCCGAATGCATGATTTTCGCATAAGAAAACAGGAAAAATTGTTGCCCAAAGATAGCATAAAATATGCTGATTCTGGCTATCAAGGTTGGCAAAAACTGCAGAAAAACGTTGTGATTCCGTACAAAAAACACCGTAAAAAGCCACTAACGGAGGAGCAAAAGGAGCATAATCGGAAGCTGCCATCGTTCAGGATGCGTGTGGAAAATAAGATTCGCGAGATCAATGTTTTTAAGATTATGTCAAATATTTACAGAAATTTTCAGAAGAAATACAACATGAGATTTAATATTATTGCGGGTATTGTGAACTTGCGGCATAGTTTTTAATAATTTTTGGGCTGGGGATTTCTACCTGATTTTATCAGCAACTTGCTTCACGTTGTTTCGCAGGGGGTCTACTGATCAAAAAGCTATAGAATTTAATCTAACCGAATACCATGTGAATTGCAAAAATAGCTCAGATCCAAAACAGGATGATCCAATTCACGAACTAGAAAGCCATATTTTAGTATTTTATCCAGGAGTTGTTACGTGGCACGAACATAAGCATTTGAATCGGCCTTGGAAAAACACACAATCAATAGTTATGTTTCGTTGATAGATTCTTTCAGTGCTTCACTTATGCTGAATTTGATTCCTTTATGTTGTGGTATAGTCATAAGCTCACCGGTCTGTGGATTACGTGATTTTCTTTCTTTGCGATCTACAGTATGTAAAGTGCCAATTTTTTGCAGATTAAGCCTATATCCGTCAGATAAAGCGCATTTCGCAACATCAAGGATAGCATCGTATATTTCATCTACAGTAGCTTTCTTGATAGATAATTTTTTTGCAACTTCATCAACAATGTAAGTTTTACCACAAATTTTACTCATAAGATCCACCAAATTTCTAGAAATAGGATATTTGTCTTCCATAGTCAAAGGTTTTTTCAGCTAAAATATCATTTATTCAATATGTTAATAATATATAACAATATCCTAATATATATTAAAAAAGTATTAGCGCGCACTCCCTAATTGTGAAAATAACTTGCTTTTCGCTTTTTAATAGAATATGCTAGAATAATAGCAGTAAATAAAAGAAAAAAAGCTGCTGTTGAAAGAGGCAATTTTGTGAGGGTAATCATGAGTAAATTAGACAAAAAACTTCAAGAATTATTAGCAAACTCATTTTATGGGATTAATGAAAAAGATGAGAATGGCGAAACTGTACTACATTTAGCAGCAAGATTTTCTAATTATGAAAGAGTAAAACTACTAATAGAAAAAGGAGCAGATGTTAACGCGAAGAATAATGAAGGGGAAACACCATTACATTCTGCTGCATTCAGTGGGAAAGTAGAAAGTGTGAATGCAATGATAGAGGCGGGTAGCAATGTTAATGCCACTGATTATGAAGGATATACACCACTACACTTAGCAAGCATGATGAGCTGTACAGGTAAAGTAAGAGCACTAATCAATGCTGGAGCAAATGTTAATGCTAAAAGTTATATAGGAAGGACACCGCTTCATCAAGCTGTAATTATGAATAAACTGGAAAATATTAGAGCAATATTAGAAGCAGGAGGTGATCTGAATGTCAGAGACCATAAGGGGTATAGACCAATAGATGTAGCTTATATGGCCGGTGTTAAAAATATAGTGGAGGAGTTGATAGAATATGAAGATAGCAACGAGTTAGCATATAAAGATAGCACCGAATTAGTAGAGCTAAAGAGCAAACAGTATAAATTTTAAAAAAGGAGGGAAAGTAAATTCATATGAGTTTATGTTTCAGAAAACAATCTGTAGAACAAGAGATTTCATCTTTGTTTGGAAAAACAGCACAAGAGTTGCGTAAGGTATGGAAGAAGTATTTTCCATCTGAAGCACCGCCATATTATAAGAAATATTTGATAGATAAAATAGCATACAGGATGCAGGAGATAGAATATGGAAAATTATCTAAGGAGGAAGAAAGGAAGCTCAACTCTCTAGCTGATCGAGCAGAACAAGGTAAAAAGGTAAGTGGTGATGAACTTCTGCCAGGAACAAAGCTTATCAAAGAGTACAATGGAAAAAATCATGAAGTCCTAGTAACAGATATGGGGTTTATATATGAAGGCCAATTTTTTACATCACTGTCAGCAATAGCAGGGAAAATAACAGGAATGAGCTATAATGGGCCGCGCTTATTTGGGTTGAGAGAAAAAACTAGGAAAAAACAATGAATAAAGAAGTAAGATGTGCAATATATACCAGAAAATCTAAAAAAAGTGACCCTGAACAAATCTTGAACAGTTTAGAGGCGCAAAGGATGGTATGTGAAGAATATATCAAAAAGCAACAAGGATTTATAATATTAGCAAAGAAGTACGATGATGATGGTAAGTCAGGAGAAAATCTAAAAAGATCAGCAATTAGTGAATTGCTTTGTGACATCAAGAAAGGAGAAGTAGACTGTGTGGTAGTATACAAGCTTGATCGGTTATCACGAGATACAGATGATGGAGAAAATATTGGCAAATTGTTAGGGAAACATGGAATTAGGTTGATAGCAGTAACTCAGCCATTTGACCTGGATACATCGATGGGAAGATTTATGCGAACGATTCTTGCAGGTCAAGCTCAACTTGAAAGGGAAATGATAGTTGAACGAGTACTAGATAAAATAGCACTGTCCAAACAACGTGGATGGGAGGAAGTGTACCACTGGGGTATGATGCAAAAGATAAGAAGCTGGTAATCAACGAAGAAGAAGCAGAAGTAGTAAAGCATATTTTTAAAAGATTTATTGAGTTGAAATCAATGACTCTACTGACTAAAGAATTAAACAGCCAGGGATATAGAACAAAAATACGTCTATGTAAGTCAGGAAGACAAGGAAGTGGATTGTTTGGAACAGCAGCAGTACGGGCAATAATAACAAATTTAACATACATAGGAAAGGTAAAGCATAAAGATAAGTGTTGCCTGGGAATACACAAAGCAATAATAGAAGAAGATGTGTGGAATAAAGCACAAACTTTAATAGAGAAACGTCCGAATTACAAAGAAAAATATGAGGAAGGAATACTAAAGGGAATAATACGTTGTCAGTTGTGTAATGCGAGTATGATTCCAACATACACCAAGAAACCGAATAAGCTCTATAGGTATTACGTATGTGATAATCAGGTAGAAAGAAAGCTCTGTCCATCAATGAAGAGAAGGATATCAGCAGGAGAAGTGGAAAGGATTGTGATAGAGAAACGAGGTATGTTAACTCTATTAGAGGTTCAGGGGTATTAGAAGAAATATGGGAAAACTTGTTTCCACTGAAGCAAAAGGAAATAATCAGAAAGTTAGTCAGGATGGTATGGGTGAGAGAAGGTGGAATAGAGTTACTTATTGGAGTAAAGGAGTTAGAAGAGGTGAGAGAGGAGTACCCAACTGATATGGAAACTAAGACGAAACAGGGAGACTGTAGACAATTTGAGGAAGTAAATGGAGAAATATCGCTGTTTGTGCCATGTAAGCTAAGAAGAGAAGCAGGTAAATGTACAATACTAGAGCCAGAAAATGAGCAGTACACAAAGAAAGATAATACTTTACTAAAAGCGCTAGCAAATGCCCATCTATGGCAACGACAGCTCAATAGGGGAAAATATGCGAACATAAGGGAACTTAGGAAAGAAAAGAAGCAGGACCCACATAAAATCTTGAAGCTTAATCTTCTTGCTCCAGGAATAAAGAGGGACATATTAAATGGAAAACAACCAAGGCATTTGAAGTTGGCGGATTTTAAAAAGGAAAAAATACCAATTTTATGGAGTGAGCAATTGAAAAAGTTTTATGGCCAGTATTAAAGCGGGAAAAGGAAAGGCAAGAGGTACAGAAGCAATTATTAGAGTTTTAGATAACTTATATAATATATTAATTTGTTGTTTTTTTTGTTATCGTGTTGATGGTATTATAAATATATATAGCAATTTTTGCGCGATAAAGTTAATAAAAAAATAACATCTGTATCTGTAAACATACTGTAATTGCTATTGAATGATGGAGATACATACTCCATTATTTTAGCACGAAGTAACAAATTCAATGAATTAGTTCTTCAAAAATAATTTAAACTTTTACAGTAGGAGTAGTCTCATGAAATATTATAGCGGATTAGATGTCTCACTCAAAGAAACTTTTATTAGCATCATTGATGAGAAAGGAAAAATTGTTAAAGAAGAAGTTGTTTCAAGTGAAAGCAGCACAATAGCTAAATTTCTGCTTAGTCAAAGCAAAGAATATGAATCCATAGGAATAGAAAGTGGACAATTATCAATATCGATGTGTAAAGAATTAAGGGATTTTGGGTTACCAGTAATTTGTGTAGATGCAAGACATATGGCAGCAGCGTTATCTGCAAGAATCAATAAGAATGATAAAAATGATGCAAGAGGCATAGCACAAATGATGAGAGTTGGGTTATACAGAGAAGTATGGGTAAAATCAGATGAATCTTGCCAAATCAAGATAGCAGTTGGAAGCAGAAGACAATTAATATGTAGCAGAGAGCAAATTGTAGGAACAATGAGAGGATTATTGAAAATACATGGGATAAAAATTGGTCAAAGTTCTAGTTTTGCGAGTTTCTCTTTAAAAGTACAAGAAATGACTAACAACCTAGATGAAATTAGCAAAAACTCAATTGAATCATTAGTACATAGTCTAGAAACAATAGAAGAATCAATAGGAAAGCTTGATAAAATACTTTCAGAGCAAGGCAAAAAAGACGAAGATTGTAAATTATTAACTACTGTACCAGGAGTTGGTATTATAGTAGCAATGACATATAAAGTTGCAATAGATGATCCGTATAGGTTTGAAACATCTTATGCAGTTGGAGCCTATATGGGATTAAGCCCAAGGCAGTACGCTTCTGGGGAGATTAATTGTCATGGAAGTATATCAAAAATGGGGCCAGTGGAATGTAGGAATATGTTGTACGAAGCTGCGCAAACCTTACTGACAAGATGTAAAAAGACATTTAAATTGAAGAGCTGGGGATTAAAGCTTGCAAAAAAGAAGGGTATGAAGAAAGCAATTATTGCTGTAGCAAGAAAACTATCTGTAATTATGCATAGGATGTTGGTTAACAAAACAGAATTTTGTTATCAGTAAATGCAAGAAAAATAGATAATTTCATGTAAAGTAAAGATAGCAATGCCGATGGAAGGGATAAGCAAGAATTCCGGTTGAAGCATAGACTTCGTTGTAAACATATTGCCGTCCACTTCCGCCCTAACAAGTATAATGCGGCTTGGCAAATTAAAGTTTTAGCCATATCAGATCGCGGAGAGAACCATGGAAAGCATGCTACTTTCAACTTATGTAAAATTATCAAGAGTTGTGGAGGAAAATATGAAGCTTTAGATTTAACAAGTTAATGAATATGTGCATAAGTACTTTTAATGTGTGTAGGCGTACTTATGCACATATTTATTAACCACATCTATTTAAAAAAGATTAATTAAAAATGTAGTACTGGTATTTTATTTGCTAATAAAACGATTTTTAGTTGAATAAAATAGTACAATAGTAAGTAAAAATTTTATTAGAGCTGAATTTCGCACTAGAAAATATTTTTAGTGATATAAAAAATTATTATTGACTTTTATGCAATTAGAGAACCTATTTCTATTTTTCAAGAAATAGGAAAAGAAGCAGATCCTTTAAAAAAAGGAAATCTTCAAGAGCTACTAAACAAACTAAGGAATCTTTACCCTAGTGAGTTAAAAGTAGGAGCTTCAGTTGCAAAAGGGGATAATCTTTTTGATTCAATAGCACAAAGATTAAATGAGCTCAAAAATGAAGGTAGTGTGAATTATGAAGGCATATTTACCGTAAAATCCTTGCGAAAAAATTGTGCAGATTATGCATTTCAAAATAGAGGACATGCCAAATTCTTCGCTAAATTGATAGACAGAAAAAATGCTGTTCTTGATGATTATTTCGTTTCTCAGAAAGATACCTCAGGTAAAGCAATGACTGTTGACAGGAGCATTGCTGATATTCAATACGATGAATGTGTGATAAATGAACAGGCAACCTATCAAAAGTATATAAATGATATTCAATATACTGCGGAAGAAATTGGTAATACTGAAAGACATGCTCCTATATGGGGAAAACCAGAGCTTGAAGGAAAGATGATATGTTATAAGTATGGTATTAAGCTAGAGGTAATAGAATCAAGAAGTAATGGGCTTGATGAACCTATTAGAAATGAATATGGAATTGGTGAAAAGCGCATTACTATAGTAAAATATAATGAACACTTTGTACCTCTTCTCAGCAGTATTTCACAGGATGTGACAAGAGATCAAGAAGTGTCAAAGAGTGTGGTTTATGGTACTCCACTTAATCGACAACTGCCAATAAAACGAAAGGGTGATGGACAGAACGAAGAAGTAGGTGTGGCAAAAAAACCAAGATATGACAACCAAAACGTAATAGGGAGTGAATTAAAAAAGTCAAAGAAATTCATAGAAGATCTTTTCGATAAACAGTCTGACAATGTGCAAAAAATCATTGAACAATTGTATGGGTATGATCCCGTTCAGAGAGTGATCAATCCTTTCCAGACAAATCTTGAGAATCATTTTGTGCATTATGGAAATCCTTGTGGATTTTTCTCGATGTTTTATAAGAAATTGTCTAATCCAAATAATTTACCGAGTTTACAAGATTTTGCTACCGAATTAGCGAAGTTATGGATAAAGTTATTAAGCAATAATGCAATAGAGCTTCAACTGGTGGAAATTTCTGGTACGTATAACAGCTTATCAAAGCTGTCTGCATATGTGTTAAAAGGACCATCTTCAGCGACATTTAAGTTGTTAATTACTGGCTTGGCAAATCGAGCAAAAGGTAAAGATTTTAATGCTCAAGAGATTGCCAATATTTACAATGCTTTATCAAAGTGGGTGAATAATGATAATGTAGGTGAATTTAAGCCTCTCATTACTCAATTAGCAACTCAAGCTAAGGATAAAGATTTTAATGCTCAAGCAATTGCAAATATCTACAATGCTTTATCAAAGTGGGTGAATAATGATAATGTAGGTGAATTTAAGACTCTCATTACTCAATTAGCAGATCAGGCTAAGGATAAAGATTTTAATACTCAACATATTGCAAACATTTACAATGCTTTATCAAAGTGGGTGAATAATGATAATGTAGGTGAATTTAAGACTCTCATTACCCAATTGGCAGGTCAAGCTAAGGATAAAGATTTTAATACTCAAGAGATTGCTATGATCTACAATGCTTTATCAAAGTGGGTAACTAATAACAATATAAATCTATTTAAGCCTCTCATTACCCAATTGGCAGATCAAGCTAAGGATAAAGATTTTAATACTCAAGAGATTGGGAGAGTAGACCGGTGGAACTTCCCCACCAGTCTCTCGCAGAACTGTGCATGAACCTCGCGACTCACACAGCTCCCATTATTCAGTCTTTTGCCCTAAACCAAGTGTCCAGTGGTAAAAAGTATTTGGCTCTTCTTTCCTCATTTTTCCTAGAAGTTGCCTTGCTAGTCTTCCATGATTTCGAAGCTTCTTATACTTTCTTCTGACCCACTTTTCTAGGTGCCGCTCTATGTTTCTCAGAGGTTTGTATATCTCTTTCCTGTAAAACCTGCCATAGTACTGATACCAGCCTCTGACTATTGGATTTACTATCTTTGATATTTCCTCTGATGTTTTGTGTGTATTTCGTAGTATTTTCCATGACCTTATGGTTGTAGTAATATTTTTCTTGGCCTTGTTGCTAATCGCAGGAAGAAATGAAACAAAATGCTTTCCTATTTTATTTCTTGCTAACCTGGGTCTAAATGTATAACCCAGAAAATCAAAACTTTGTTTAGGAAATTCACTTTTCCTATTGTCATCCTTGCAGTACACAATTTGTGTCTTTTCAGGATGTAATTTTAGCTTATACTCAGCCAATCTTTCTTCTATTGCTACCCTCATAAATTCTGCCTGCCTACTACTCTTGCAGTGCACTATCGCATCATCTACATACCTCTCAAATGCTATTGTTGGGCACTTTCGTCTCATCCACTCATCAAATACATGATGCATAAATATGTTTGAGATCAGCGGGCTTGTTGAACCTCCTTGCGGAACTCCTTTTTCCCTAACTACCTTACCGCCATCTGCTTGCTGAATTGGAGCTTTTATCCATCTTTCAACATACAGTATGACCCATTTGCAGTCTGTGTGCCTTTTGATAGCTTGCAATGCCAACTCGTGGTCCAAATTGTCGAAAAATCCTGCTATATCAAGATCTATCGTCCAATCGTACCACCAGCATCTTTTCCTCGCAGTTCCTACCGCATCCAGTGCAGATTTGTTTGGTCTATAACCATATGAATCTTCATGAAACTTCGGTTCTACTAACGGTTCTAGATACATTGTAGCTGCTGTCTGCGCTATCCTGTCCGATACTGAAGGAACACATAAAATTCTTTGTCCCCCTCCCGTACCTTTTGGTATTGCTACAGCTTTTACAGGCTCTGGAAAATAACTTCCAGATGACATCCGATTCCATAGTTTATAGAGATTATCTTTTAGATCTTCCTCAAACTTTGTTATCGAAACCTCATCTACACCAGCAGCACCCTTGTTTTTGGACACTTGTTTATAAGCTCTCCTAATAAGTTGCTTCGGTATATCAAAAGACTTTGTTTTATTCATTTACTCCTCCCTTTCGGTTGACAAATAACTAAAACTGAATAACTCAGCCCCTTCGCTCCATTCCCATTACAGAAACTTCTTCACTACTACGAGCTGATCCGCCCCTGTTTTCCGTATCGGTACTCTCACCCTTGGAGTTTAGCTCCTTGGATTTCTCCCTTATCATCGAAACGACAGGTTCCCGTAGTTCCACACAATAGCCTGAAATAGATTCATGCCACCTCTATGCCGGACGCCATCTACCCAGTAAACAAGTTCCTGATAGACTTATCCCAGGTTAATCAAGACCCCCTGGTTTTGACGCCACCTAATTGTTTTCGACACTTCATCAGTGGTTCACTTTCGTTCATCTTTCTATTCCATACATGACGCATAATTACGCCTTTTCCATAATGCTCACTACCTTGGCTCTTTACCAAAGCAGCTTATGGTTGTTTGAAGCCTGCTCTTGTAAACCGGCTTCGAGGGGCCCACCCTCATCTATTGCGTAGCTTTTGCACTTAGTTTGCTCTTTTCAGAACATTCTTTGTGTCTCTATGGCACACCTTGATATACAACTCAAGTTGGTCCAAGAGTATAGTGAGCACATAGATCATTATACTTCATATTTAGCTAAAATTGTTATTAAATCGACTTTGCATATAGCTGCTCAACAAATTTTAAATGATAATTGTAATCCTAAAATTAATACTTTGGTCGAGCTATCTATGAGGCAATTGATTAACAACCTTGCACGTTCAGCTTTAGTCAAAGTAGTGAATGAGCAAAAGCCATCATCTTCACTATGTGATGTAGCATTATCTGGTAATGTGATAAAGCGAATGTAGAATTCAAGTAGCCCTCCTTTTATTATCTTGTTCCCCTACACTGGGTTGACAAAAAAGAAAAAGCAAATTTTTGCCTTTTACAATCAATTCACTATACTTATTTAACAAGACCTAGCTTAATTAAATGCATAAGATATTAATAAGAAATAACTGCAAACCCCTGATTGGAAAAATCAAGATTAATGGTTCAAAAAATGCTGTTTTGCCTATAATGGCAGGAAGTTTGCTATGTGATTCTCCAATTACTTTGTTCAATGTTCCTGACTTGGTTGACGTACAGATAATGATTAACTTACTAAAAAACCTTGGAGCAGAAGTGAAATTTACTCACAATAAAGATTATAAAGCAAATCATACTTTGGGAATTGACTGTAGCAATATCAACAATTACATAATATCGCACGAAACTGCAAGTAAACTGCGAGCCTCTTTTTTAATGCTAGGCCCAATGCTTAGCAAATTTGGTGAAGCAAAAATAACACTTCCTGGAGGGTGCAACATCGGAAAGCGTCCTGTTGATATGCACATCAAGGCATTAGAAGAAATGGGAGCTAAGATTGAAATAAATGGCAATAATATAATAGCAACAGCAAAAGGAAAATTGCAAGGAAGAGAAATAACATTTGAAAAAATCAGTGTTGGAGCAACAGAAAACATAATCATGGCAGCGACGCTTGCTGAAGGAACAACAACGATAAATAATGCTGCAATTGAACCGGAAGTGCTTGATCTTATAGACTTCTTAAAAAAAGTGGGAGCTGATATAAATGCTCATGACAACAGAATTATAATAAAAGGAGTGGAAAAATTAAACGGATGCACCCACAAAATAATACCAGATCGTATAGAAGCTGGCACATATGCACTCGCTGCCATAATAACTGGTGGTGAGCTAAAATTAGAAGGAATAGGTATATCAGATATAAAATGTATTATACATGAATTGGAAGCTATAGGGACTAATATTGAATCTCTTGCGGCTATAAATGCCATCCAAGCAGCTGATACTGGGATCCAGAATAATGATGGAATTATCGTCTCCAGAAAAAATGGTCATATTAACTCTATTAATATCGCAACAAACCCTTATCCAAATTTTCCAAGTGACATGCAACCTCAACTAATGTCTGTAATGTGCGTTGCTGAAGGAGCTTCAATAATTGAGGAAAATATTTTTGAAAATAGATTCACCCATACAAATGAGTTAAGAAAATTAGGTGCTAATATTAGTATAGAAAAAAATAAAGCTACTGTAATTGGAGTAAAAAGCCTATCTGGAGCTAATCTATGCGCTACTGACTTAAGATCAACAGCAGCTTTGATCCTTGCTTCTTTGGTAGCAGGTGGAGAAACTATAATAAGCAATGCCAACCACTTGTTTAGAGGGTATGAGGCAATGCACGAAAAGCTCAATTCATGTGGAGCTGATATTTCTATTTTTATGTGAGGTTACTTTATGGATGAAGAATTTTATACAACTAAACGCGCCACAGTAAAAGAGATAGATGAAATTCTATATAAAGAACATAAGGGGCTGGATCATGGATTTATTCGAGTAATAGATTATATGGGCTCTGATAACGCTATAGTCCAAGCTGCTCGTGTTTCGTATGGAAAGGGAACGAAGCAAATTAGTCAAGATGAAGCACTCATCAAGTATTTAATGAGACATCATCATACCACGCCATTTGAAATGTGTGAAATTAAGTTTCACGTGAAACTTCCTATTTTTATTGCAAGGCAATGGATAAGGCATAGAACTGCAAATGTAAATGAATATTCAGCAAGATATTCAATACTTGACAATGAATTTTATATACCCAAACCAGAACAAGTTGCAAAACAATCTGATAATAATAAACAAGGTAGCGGGGAAGCTTTTGATTCGGATATTTCAAGCGAAATAATAGATTCTCTAACAAATGACTCTAATCTTGTATATTCTCATTATGAAAAATTTATTGAGCATGGGCTTGCAAGGGAAATAGCACGTACAAATCTAACGCTTAATTACTATACACAATTTTACTGGAAAATAGATCTGCATAATCTTCTTCATTTTTTGAGACTTAGAGCCGATAAGCATGCCCAATATGAAATCAGAGTCTATGCTAAAATTATGCTGGATATAGTAAAAAAATGGGTTCCATTGGCTTACAGCGCCTTTGTTGAATACAATTTAGACTCTGCCTGTATTTCAAAAAAAGGGCTAGAAATAGTTCGAAAATTAATCAAAGGAGAGAAAATCACCAGAGAGGAAAGTGGAATTGGTAAAAGAGAATGGGATGAACTGATGCTCATACTTGATAAATAATTTTTAAAATAAATGGAAGTGCAGCGCACTTCCATCTTTTATAATCTTATCTTTTTTTCCATAATGCAAAGCGATCCTTAATAGAAAGAAGAGATGGGTCGTGGATTTCACTGACCGTAGTGGCTTTCTGTTTTTTGCTGCCTTTTCCTTCCGCTTTTGAAGTTTTACGCTTAATTGCTTTTTCTAATTCTTGTGTAAGCAAATCTTGATCTTTATTACGCTTAATTGCATTAGGAAGTTTCTTAGCTTCTGTTGTTTTTTCATTTTTAGTAGTCTTTTTCAAGTTACCTAGCTGTAAAGCTAAAGCATCACCCATAGGCTTATTAAATCCATTGAGCGAAAATTGCATTCCTAAAGAAGGTAGAGGAGGAGGTGGTGGAGGTGGAACAATGCCTCTCAGTCGTTGAGATAGTAGAGCGCATACGTCTATTAAAGCCTGCGTTTGTTTATCACTTATCTCATTTATTTTACCGCCTGAAATTTCGTTGAGAATATCAATTAGTTCTTTATGAGTTGATGTTGTCATTTTTTACCTCCATAATTAATATATATCAGCCAAAGCTAGTGCGGATGCTATATATTTTTTGCCTCTAATGGATTAATATTAGCACTAACTTTATTAAAAATTATTTAACCTCTATATAAAAACTATATTTTTCCTTAGAAGAAAGCTATATTGTAACTATGGACAACATAATTGTAAAAAAATTTGGCGGAACGTCTTTGACTAATTTGAACCGAGTTGCAAATTTGATAAAAAACGACGTTGAGAAAGGCTATAGTGTAGTTGTTGTTGTATCTGCGATTGGAGGCTTGACTGATGAAATGGTTTGTCAGGCTAAACAAATCTCAAATCTAAGTTCTAGGCAAGAGTTAGCAGAATATGATGTGATGCTCTCTGCAGGAGAACAGATATCTTGTGGGTTATTGACGATTACTCTCCAATCTATTGGTGTTAATGCTAAATCGTGGCTCGCCTGGCAATTACCAATTATAACTGACGGTTTTTATTCTGGTTCTAAAATTAAAACAATAGAGACAGATCATCTAAAAAGATCTTTCGTTGAAGGTTATACTGTTGCAGTCATTGCTGGTTTTCAAGGTGTATATGATAATAGAATTACTACCTTTGGAAGAGGTGGCTCCGATATATCAGCAGTTGCCTTGGCGGTAGCTTTTGATGTTAAGATTTGCAAAATTTTTACTGATATTGATGGAATATATACAGCTGATCCAAAAATTGTTCCAAAGGCACGTAAACTCAAATCTATCTCTTATAATCAAATGTTGGAAATGTCGTCATCTGGTGCTAAAATCTTACATAATCGTTCAGTACAACTTGCAATGAGACATAACATTAAAGTGCAAGTGCTTTCTGCTTTTAAAGAAGTAGAAGGTACTACAGTAGTAAATGAGAAAGATGCACTAGAGAAATACTTGATTACAGGAATAACTCATAGCGCTAATGAAGCTCTTGTAACTTTTACTAATATTGCTCATATCTTGGGTATTCTCAAAGATATAGCAGGAGCAAACGTTAGAATTGATATGATACATGGGTCAAGTTTTGTCGTTTCAAAATTTGATGTTGATTTAATAAAAAAAATACTGAATGAGAATACAAATTATATTGTAAATGATGGGGTAGCTAAAATTTCAATCATTGGCATTGGTATTATGTCTAATACTGAAGTTATGCATCGTACACTAAAGGTTTTAAGCGAAAAAAAGGTAGAAGTGCTCGCTATTGCAATGTCTGAAATAAAAATTAGTATAATCATTCAAAAAGTACACGCTGAAGCTTTAGTTAGAGATTTGCATACTGAACATGAACTTGATGATTTATAGGTTTATTTTATTATACTTCAGAATATAAAAGATTTTTATTGTGAGCAGGATCGGAAAATCTTATTGGCTACTAATGATTAATGTGATTGCCTTATTTTCTATCGGCATAGCTGTTCAATACTCTTCTGCTGGCGGGAAATGGGTGCCGTTTGCGGTACATCAATTAGTCATATTTTTCGTCTTTTTCTTATTAGCTATAACTATGTCATTTATAGAGCCAGACTTTTATCTGAGGCATGCTTATTTTTTTTATACATCATCAATCATTTTGCTATTATTTGTAAACTTCTTTGGTGCACACATCATGGGTGCAACAAGGTGGATAAGAATAGGATCCATTAGCTTACAACCATCAGAGTTTGCAAAAGTCAGCTTAATACTTGCACTTGCTCGTTATTTTGATAAGCAAAGTATATATAAAATAATGGAATTTAAAAAATTGTTTAAAGCGCTCATAATTATTTTCCTACCGGTGTTCTTAGTATTAAAGCAGCCTAATTTAGGTACAGCTATAATAATGCTACTCGTAGTAGCATCAATTATATTTACTGTGATAATAAAAAGATCTCATTTAGTAATTTGTGGGATACTTGGCATATTTTCAGCACCAACTATTTGGCCTTTTTTACACTCTTATCACAAGAAAAGAATATTGTCATTTTTAGATTCATCAGTGGATCCGCTTGGTATAGGTTACAATGCGCAGCAATCTCAAATAGCTATTGGTTCTGGGGGACTACTTGGCAAGGGTTTCGTTAATGGAAGTCAATCTCAACTTGGATTTTTACCAGAAAAGCACACAGATTTTGCTTTTGCTGTGCTGAGTGAAGAGTGGGGATTTTTAGGTAGTATGGCTTTAATTTTACTCTATACCTCATTGCTAGTCATAATATTCTCTATCGCTTATAGATCTAAAAACTATTTTTCTAAGGTGATATCTATCGGAATTTTTGCTTTTTTTGGTGCCCATTTTTTCATAAATATCGGAATGACAATAGGACTTTTACCAGTAATAGGCGACCCATTACCATTTTTATCCTATGGGGGAAGCACAACATCTGCAAGTTTAATATGTGTAGGGTTACTGCTAAATTCTGCAGCGTCTATTAGAAAGTTAAGCTAAATCTTTGACGTCATTTATAAGCAGATTTTAGGAATTATTATATTTCACATAGGGATTTTTATTTTTTTTCAAAAGCAGCCTAACTGGTACACCATCTACAAAGAAATTTTTTCTAAGATCACTAATTAAATAGCGCTTATAACTTTCATCAACATCTTCAGGTATGTTACATATCAAAGAAAAAGCAGGAGGTTTAGTACCAATTTGAGCAATATATTTAAATTTAATAACTCTATTTTTTACAAGCGGATGAGAATGTTTTTCTACAGCATCTATAAGCCATTTATTAAGTTTCGCAGTGCTAATCTTTTCATTTAAAGATTCATTTATTTCAAGACATTTATCTATTACATCACTGCAGCGCATGCCCTTAAGTGCAGATATTGTTATAGTTGGCACTTTCAAAAATAGCCTGGTTACTTCTTGTTGTTTTACAAACTTTATTAATTTACTTCTGTCATTCTTATTTATTAGATCCCACTTATTTAAAGCAATGATGATCCCTTTACCTCCTTTGATTGCAGCTTCTCCAATGGATAAATCCTGTTGTTCAATGCCAAGCAGAGAATCCAGCATCAAAATCACAACGTGAGAACGCTTAATTGATTCCAAGCTTTTTTCAACAAATCTTGATTCTAAATCATCTGTGACATTTGCCTTCCTACGAATCCCTGCAGTGTCAATTAGAGTAATCAATCTACCATTATGATCGTATACAATATCTACAGAATCGCGTGTTGTGCCTGGCTCTGCACTCACTATGACTCTATTTTCTGTCAATAAGCTATTTAAAAAAGTTGACTTTCCAACATTCGGGCGACCTATGATTGAAATCCTTAACTTGCTAGATTTATCTTCAGTTAATTCGCTATCTTCATTCAAATTTTTAATAGTATTGGCTAATGCATCATAAAGATCAACCATGCCAAGGTTATGCTCAGCGGAAATATATACCGGGCCAAGAAATTTAAAAAACTGCAAATAATCAACATTTTCTGATCTATGACTTTCGCATTTATTTGCTATCAATATTACAGGTTTATCCGTTTTTCTCTTCAACCATTTTGCAAATTCTTTGTTTTGCTCATTTTGCACTTTTGCATCAACTAGAAAGAAAATGATGTTTGAGTTGGATAGAGAAAATCCTATTTGCTCAATAACTTGCAGTGAAAAATTAGTTTGGTCATTCCAGCCACCTGTATCTATTACTCTAAATTCTAGATCACTGATTCTACCTATTCCTTCTCTTCTATCTCTTGTCACCCCTGGGATATTGCTAACTACTGCCGCTTTCCTTCCCACTAACCTATTAAAAAGAGTTGATTTACCGGCATTTGGTAGGCCTATTATGGCAATTTCTAACATGACAAGGGAAACACTCCTAAAAGTAGAGTATATACAATATAGCTCCATAATCAATGATCAGTTGATTTTTTAACTAAATTACTATATTATTAATATACAAGCTAAAGCAATGAATGTGAGAAGTATAATTTTAGAAGAACGATCGTGGGTGAGAAGCAGCGTGTGCAGAAGTGGAATCAAGAGTACTATTTGGTTTATTGCGATTTTTAACTCCTAAAGCTATCTTCTGACATTCACTTTCTACTGCTGCTGCTTTTTTATATAGTGCTTGTGCTTTTTGTGTATCTTCTAAACCATTATAAGCATCGGCAAGACCTTCTAACACTTTTTGAATAGTAGGGTTAACATCTCCTAGATACTTTTTCAAAATAGGCAAAGCTTCCTCTAACGACTCCTTCTGACTTTGATAATCTTTTAATTCACCATAGGCATCACCTAAATTTCTTAACGTCTGACCTATTTGAAGGTGACCAGTTGGATAATTCGTTTTTTGCTCTGCTAAAGTTTTTTTTAGTTGCTTAATTAAAGCTACGTTAGTTTTTTTCAATTTTTCTGATGTTTTAACCATAATAGGATCGTCAGAACCATAATGCTTCTCTTCTATAGCTAAAGCTCTTTTAAACGATTCTTTTGCTTTGTTGTAATCTCCCAAAGGATGATAAACATCGCCTAAATTACCTAACGCTTTAGCTATTTTAACAACATCAGAACCATGATACTGTTCTCTGATTTTTAACTCTTTTTTATATGACCCAATTGCGTCTTGAAAATCATCCAAATTATAGTAAGTATCACCTAAGTTACATAAAGCTTCAGCTACTTCAATGCTATTAGGATTATCTCTTTCTTTACTTGCTAAATCTTTTTTATAAATTATTAATTCTTTTTCGTATGATTTTTGTGCTTCCTGAAGATTTTGTAAAGCATAGTAATCTCTATCTAAATTACCTGACACTTTAGTTACTGCGACATCGTAAGAACCATAGAATTTCTTATAAATATGCAGAGCGCTTTCATGTAAATCCTTTGCTTTTTTGTATGATTCCTTTGCTTCATTTTCTTTTTGCAAACCTGCCAAAGAGTAGAAAACACTACCTAATACATTCAATGTTATGCCAACTTCAATATGCTCAGAACCATAAACGTCTTTATAAATCGGCAAAGCCTTTTCAAATGATTCTTTTGCCTTCTGAAGATTTTCTATCTTCTGAAGGTCTCTTGCCTTCTGAAGTTCTTCTGCTTTCTGAGGATCTTTTACCTTCTGAAGATCTTCTGTCTTCTGAGGGTCTTCATAATCGAGGTATACCCTGCCCATGTTACGCGATACTAAACCTACCTTAATGTCACCAGAGCCATTAAGCTCCTCAAAAACAGGCAAAACCCGTTCAAACGCCTCCTGTGCTTTTGGATAGTCTCCCAAAGCGTGGTAAATGCTACCAAGATTATTTAATATGTCAGCCATTTCTGCTTCTGGTACGCAGATAATCCGCTTGCTGATTTCTAAAACCTTTTCATCACATTTTTTTACTTCCTCAGGATTTTTCAAGTCATAATTAGCGTTGATCAATTCATGCAGCATATTAGCTGTTTCTAATTGCATGTTTTTGTCGATATTTACAATCTTCTCATAATACTCTTTTACCTTCGGATGATTAGAACTATAATAATCGTTGACAAATTCGTACAGCATTTCAGCTGTTTCTAATCGCACATTTAAAGCTTCCTCATAATACCCTTTTGCTTTCTTAAGATTCTCACTACTCTCTTTTTCTCCATAAAGATCCTTCAAGCGATAATGAACATTGCCCAATTTGTGCAACGTTTTAACTGTTTCTGTAGAATTGACCCATTTTTCATCAAGGTTATTTTTATCAAAACCCTTCAAGCTATAATTAGGTTCGCCCCACTTGCGTAACATTTTGGCTATTTTTTCATGATCAGCACCTTTTCTACTTATTGCCAAAGCCGTTTCAAGGATTTCCTTTTGTTTTGTATAGCTTTTAATCCTATCTTTATCTTGTTCTTGATATTTTCCAAACTTGCCCCAACCTTCAGCAAAATCTCTTAGTGCTATCACTAATGGAATAGCTGTTTGTTGACGATCAGGATCACTATCATGAGTATAATGACTTTTTGCTATTTTTAACTGCCTAGATAATTCCGATATTTTTAAACGCGCTGCATCTGCATTTTGTTGTCTTATAGGAACGACCGGACGCTGCCAAGAAGGCCCTGGATTAGATGTAAACATAAAATACCCCCTATTTTCACCTTGGTCTATTCTGTTAAGTAATCATACCAAAATAAGCAAAATATGTCAATTAAAATTGCTGTATTGACTGAATTGTGCTAGCTTTAGCTTGAAGGCAACAAATATTTCAACAGTAATGTTAACCGAAAAATATAAATTTACAGAGATTGAGTGTAAGTACAACACATTATGGGCAGGCAGCAAAGTTTATAAATGGAGTGGAACAAAGGATAACACTTTCACTATTGACACGCCTCCACCGACAATATCAGGGAAATTGCATATAGGTCATATATTCAGTTATTGCCACACGGACTTTATTGCAAGGTTTCAACGCATGCTGGGAAAAGACGTTTTTTATCCAATTGGTTTTGATGATAACGGACTTCCAACTGAAAGACTAGTTGAACAAACCTATAAAACACGTGCAAAAGAGATTGGCAGAGAAAAATTTATAGAAATGTGCCATGAAGTGATTAATAATTCAAAACAGGAGTTTAAGGAATTATTTAAGTCTGTTGGGATTAGTTATGACTGGGATTTGGAGTATCACACGATTAGCAAAGAAACCGTCACACTTTCTCAGATGTCGTTTATCGATCTATATAACAAGGGACACGCATACAGAAAGATGCAACCTATTCTTTGGGATCCAATTGATAAAACAGCAATTGCGCAAGCAGAAATAGAGGACAAAGTTTTTGAATCATCATTAAATACAGTAGCTTTTGCAACTGAAGAAGGTGAGAAAATTAATATTGCAACTACGCGGCCTGAGTTGCTACCTGCATGTATTGCAGTTTTCTGCCATCCAGAAGATACACGCTACACTCACCTGATAGGAAAAATAGCCATAGTAGCAATAATAGGGGAGAAAGTGCCCATAATAGCTGATGATAAGGTAAAAATAGATAAAGGCACTGGGCTTGTTATGTGCTGCACGTTCGGCGATGAACTAGACATATATTGGCACAAAAAACATGATCTCCCGATGAAAATCATCATCGATCAGGATGGGAAGATAAACCTGCAAGATGTCATTTCTCAACACCTATCATCCCAGTGCTCCAACACTGGGATCTATGATGAAATCAATGGACTAAAAGTTAAAGAAGCAAGAAAAAGGATAATTGAAATTTTGACTAAAAATGGGCTTCTGATTGAAAGTACTGCTATTTCTCATTCTGTTAAATGCGCAGAAAGATCTGGTGCACCACTTGAAATATTACCGACTTACCAATGGTTTATCAAGATCTTGGATCAAAAAGCCAAAATACTGGAGAGAGTAAAAGAATGCAATTGGCATCCCCGTAATATGCGCAAGCGTATGGAAGTGTGGATAGAAGGATTAAGTTGGGACTGGTGTATTTCAAGGCAACGCTACTTTGGTGTGCCATTTCCAGTGTGGTACTCAAAACGCAAGGGTGAAGAGGGTAAAATCGTTCTGCCAGAGGTGAAAAAATTACCTATAGATCCACTAAGAGATTTACCTGAGGGGTACAGCATAGATGAAGTTACATCAGATCAAGATGTAATGGATACCTGGGCGACAAGTGCGATCACTCCTCAGCTAAATGCACTAGCAGTAAATAATGAATTTAGTCTGCCAAATCATCGATATGACGCTATATTTCCTGCAGATCTACGCAGTCAGAGCCATGAAATAATAAGAACATGGGCTTTTTATACGATTTTAAAAGCACACTACCACGCGGATTCTTTGCCATGGAAAAATATTATGACCAGCGGTTGGTGCTTAGCTGATGATAAGAAAAAGATGAGTAAATCAAAGGGTAACATAATCACTCCCCATGTCATGCTTGATACGTATGGAGCTGATGTAGTACGTTATTGGGCAGCGAACTCAAGACTTGGAGTTGACACTGTTTATTCTGAAAATATATTCAAAATTGGAAAACGTTTAGTTACAAAACTTTGGAATGCCAGCAAGTTCGCGTCTATGTTTGTAGAAAAGCATCAAACACTCAGCCCAGATTCTGTAAGCGAAACTATGGATAAATGGATATTATCTAAATTATATAAAGTCATAAAAAAAGCAACGAGTAACCTGTCACAATTTGAATACTGTGAAGCTTTAAGTGCAATAGAAGGGTTCTTTTGGAAGGACTTTTGTGATAATTATTTAGAATTGGTAAAAAAACGTGCATATGGAGAAACAGTGAGTAACGAAGCAAATTTAAGCGCAAAGCAAAGCCTTGCATATACACTGAATGTTATTCTGCGATTATTTGCACCTTTTTTGCCCTATATCACAGAGGAGATATATCATCAATTATATAGTTATAATTCAGTACATAATCAGGGTAATTGGCCAAATATTGAAGAGCTTACCTATGATAAGCACTCAGAAGAAATTGGAGATGACTGCATGCAAATATTAAATCTCATAAGAAAAATAAAGGCAGACAATAACGTTTCAGTTAAGCACTCAATTAAAAAATTGACGATAAAAGTAAATACTCAAGAAAGTAAACTTGATCAGTCTGCACAGGATGATTTGCAAGCAGTATGCAATGCAGAAGTGATAGAGTGGGTCGAAAATATACAATCTGGACTTGAAACTGAGGATGGAAAATTTGTTTTGAGTATAGAGTTATAGCAAGTCTTATGCTGCAAAATAAATTATATTTTACTTGAATTTTAATTATAACCGTACACGATTTTTTATTAAGCAAGGGTATTTATAAAATTGGCATAAAAGTATAGAGAAAATAGAAATAATAGAAGTATTGCAAAAAAGTGAGTATAAGAGCTTGTCCACAAACTGAGAAATGTATATTGTAATACTGAGTCCAATATGTAATAAAGATTAGAAAAAAGTATTCAACAGATTTAAAAGACAGAGAATTGATAATTGATAGAAAAGTACTTCAAAATATCGTATGATAAAGGGGAAAGGCCGCCAAAATACTATAAGCGGCAGATATTAGATGCAATTTTTTATGTATACTCCTTCTCCCAATAATCCAAATAGTGTAAGCTAAAGATTTAGGATATGAGGAGTATTGAATGTCAGCAGCATATAGTTATGATTTAAGGAAAAAAGCAATGGAAGCTCTGGACGCAAGGAGCAAGCAGGGCAGTTGTGGCAAAAAGATTTAAGATAGGAGAAACAACTTTGTACGAATGGCAAGTAAGGCGCAAAGAAACGGGAGTTTTGCATCGAAAAAGCCGGGAAGTGTAGGCTATAATCATAAAATTACCGACAGGAATGCGTTCACTGAATTTGCGAAAAAACATGGAGGTAAAACTCAATCAGAGATGGCTGAACTTTGGGGCAATATCAGTCGCCAAACGATTCATCGTGCTCTCAAAAACATTGGATTTACACGAAAAAAAAACCTATGGATACAAAGAAAGAAATGAAGAAAAACGAGCTGAATTTTTGAAGATTATAGCAACGTAAGCTCCTGATAATCTGGTATATATTGATGAATCTGGAATAGATAATACGGAAGATTATCCTTATGAATATTGCAAAAAAGGAGAGAGATTTTATGGAAGGCAAATAAGGAAAAGAAGGCTAAAGGCGGTAGAAAAAATAAACTGAGCGGGGAGAGTATGCTGCTTATTGCACTGGAATACTTGCGGGAATCTCGGACGTATTCTCCTGATTTTAATAAATTGAGCACCAGTGGTTTCCTATTAAAATAGAGCAAGGAAAAATATCCCGTTCTTTAAATCTTTCCGCCTGGCTGTTGATTCTACCTTCTCATGAATCATTTTGATTATTGGGAGAAGGGGTATAATATTATTGCCGGAATTGTGAATTTGCGGCATAGTTTTTAATGATTTTTGAGCTGGGGATTTCTTACCAGATTTTATCAGCAACTTGCTTCACGTTGTTTCGCAGGGGGTCTTGTGAAAGACAGGTATAGAAAGACTAACCTTAAGTTCATTAAATTTTCTAACCCTTGCTTCTAAACTTGACACGTATGCACCTAACTGTTTCTTTTGCCAACCAAAGTAACAAATATTTGGTCTATATCAAAACTTAACTTAGGACGCCAAAGAGGACCATCCAAATGCATATCTACGTAGATTGGACTACTTTGATCTGGAGGAATGAAAAAGAACCTGAATATAGAAATTAAAGCAAAGTTAGATAAGGTTAAGTTAGAAGACATTGACCCTGATGCTTGATCAATTCCGAATTGTAAACTAATTGAACATGTGCCATTGCTAATACTTGCTTTTCCGCTAACATTTTCAAAAAACGTCCGCCCATTGTATATATCAACATGAGCAAATTTGGAAATTTCAGATTTATTCTTACTGCTTAACAAATTAGTGATAAATGAATTGAAATCCACATTAGTAAATTCTATTCCTTGTGTTTGTAAATTTACATCTCCTGATAAGCTATTTGCCCAATCATGAAAGCTTTTGCCTTGAGTTTTGATTGCACCACTTAAGTCTATCTTACCGTTTACGTTGTCAATTCCTATAACATTACCAATCCTTTTAGTATCCAAATTTGCAATAAAAAATTTTGCATACATTGAATCTGACCTTAAATAGCCTTGAAAAAACACTTGCCCATGTTCTAGTGTGTAATCTACTTGTCTGATAGTGATAGTGTTATTTCTCATCATCGCATCAAGATTAAAGTCCTTTAAAATACTTTGTTCAGTTTTAAATTCTGCGATATTGACTTGTATATTTGCATCAAAGTCTACTTTATCATCCAAAAAATTAAATTGTTCTGTTGACCATCCAATTTGATTTATTTCGTTCCTTGAATTTATTTTTTTCTCGAGTAAATGCGGTAACTTTAAGATATTTCCATTAAATTTGCTGCCAGTAAGATTAACATCCAATAATGGTTTGGTATATTTTTTATCCATTAATATTTTTGCATTACCAGCTACATTGAAATCATCTCCATACAGCTTTATTTTATCTGCAGTTAACTTACCTTTTTCCATATTCAGTAAAAAGTCTAAACCTTTAATTTTCGTATTATTCAATGTAAAGTCATTAACACTTATCTTTATATCGCCGCCGTATTTCAAATTTTTTAGCCATTCTACCTTAGATAAATGGCTAAATAGTGAATAATCGTATTTATCTGTATTAAGATTATGTACACTAAACCCACCATTAATCACATTGTGTTTCTTTGTGTGACTTACTTTAAACGACCCCTCCAAAAATTCTTTGCCATTTAATAATCTAATTTTGGAGATAGATAATATTCTTGGTGCAAAGTGTAATTTAGAGCGCAGTGTGAATTGATTTTTCTGATTTTCTTCCATCTTTACAGAAGGAAAAAAACATGAAATGAACGACCCAAAATCATTCCCTTCAATTAATAAATCACCGTTGAATTCGGATAAGGTATCATTATTTGAAACCTTGCCTGACAAATAAGATATATTATTAATTCCAGGAAATTTAAGAAGCGTATTAACTTTTATTTCTCCATCAGCAAATTTTAATATAGCACGAAAATTATCTAATACTTTTTCTCGGTAGTGAATATTAGAAGCTTCCATATTAAAATTTAAACTCAAGCTCTTTGGCACAACTTCTCTAAAACCTTCTAGAAGATCCTTTATATCTGTTGCTTTTTTTGAGTCACTATGTATGAAATCTAAATTAACCTTGCTAAAGCTAATATTGACATTAGTGTGACCATCTTTTCTATTATTTTGTATTTTACCGCTGCCTTGTATACTTTTGGAATTAATTTCTAAATCATTTACTGCAAATTCGTTTTTATTGACGCTAATATTCGATGTTATCTTAATATCTTCACTAGGAATAGCATAAGAAAGGAAGTTAAGATTGACAGCTTTCACCAAGTTACTTATGGAATCCGAATTATTATTAACTCTGAGTGTTAAATTACCCTGGAGTTCTTCTTTATTTCTGCTACCTGTAAATAGCAAATTTATAAAATTTGATTCAACATTAATATCTACATTCTTTTTTGTGATGTTAATCTTCCCTGAAAAATCATAATAATCATTGCCTATCTTTATTTCACCAAATAATTGTCTATTTTTTTTTACAACAATCTTTTTTATATTCACAACATTGTCATAATCAGCAAAATTATTCTTTAAGCTTATTTGACTATCTTTTATTGCTATATCAGCTATGTCGCTATTGCTTTTTGCATTCAGGACATTAAATAAATTTTCTTTATTACTTTTCATGCCAAGTAAGGTAATTGACTGTGGTTGTAATGAAAATAAGAACAACGATAAGAATGATGGCCTTACTTCAATTTTATTTACACTAATTAAATCTGATAGCTTTTGCTCTTTATTTTCGTTATATTGTATATACACATTATGGATAGTTAGCTTTGGAGTAATTAATGAAACTTCAATTTTTCCTCCAATGCGCACCTTAGCGTCATATGTCTTCTCCAATTCCTGAATAATATATCCTTTGTAGCCACTCCAGTCTTTAAAAGTCGCAGCAACATGCATAAGAACTAGTATTAGTGAAATTGATAATATTGCGTATATAGAAAATTTCATAATAAACCTCTTGGTGTCATTCCAACATTCCTTTTTTGTCATTCCAGTTCACCTTTTTTCTGTCATGCAAGTAGAGGACACTGGGATCCAGCCTATTTCATCATAGAAATTGTTTTTGACGCATGCTTTTAAAATCCATTCTCTATTGCATGATTTGCAAGTATTTTTATACCTAGATTCCACAGTCCTATAACAATTAAGATCTAATTCCTGTTGTAATTTTTTGCGATCTAGCATGTTTTCCTGCTTTTCAAGTATGTCATCTGGTTGCTTATTCTCATATTTTAAAAGATTAAATTGATGCTCTTTTGCAATTCTCTCTGGTTCTTTTAACACTATTTTCACTTCTTCCCATATAGTCTTTCTAGTATTTCTGCACGAATTGATTTGCTGTTACATATCTTATTTTCATTAAAATGGCTAGCATCCATACCAAAACAACGATAATAACCGTATCCTCCATTACTTACTCCATAGTAGCACAGTTACAACACCTACATGCTATGCTACTAGTCCTTGTAACAGATATATTCCCATACCTCGTTGTACTCTGGCTCTTTTTCTATTTTCAGCCAATTGTTTTTGCACTGTATCAAACAAGTCCTCGTTAATTATACTTGTTATTTTTATATAAATCCAATTTTCTTTGTCTGTCCGATAAACAGAACTACTTTTTTGGGTTTTCTATGTGTAAACACTGTTAGACCCCCTGGGAAACAACGTGAAGCAAGTTGCTGATAAAATCTGGTAAGAAATCCCCAGCTCAAAAATCATTAAAAACTATGCCGCAAATTCACAATACCCGCAATAATATTAAATCTCAAACAGCTACATTAACATACACGAAAACTATTAGGATGGTATTGGCACATGGAAAAAAAGCTTAAGTATGGAGCACGGTCTTATATTGAAGTTTTTTCTATAGGCTCAAACAGATATTTGGTTTTAGTTTAGATCTACACTCCTGGCCGGCTTTGTTGCATAGCAAGAATATTTTAGAGAGGGGAAAAGCCTTTTAAAAGTATGGGTTACTAACACATTTTATTGTAAAATAGGCATTTTCCAAACAAATATAGTTTATGCTACAAAAAATGAGAGTCAGCAACCAAAGAGAATATAACTAATTTCTCGAAAAAAGAGGAAATATTTTTCACTTTATTGATGAAGCAATAGAAAATTGGTATGAAAACAGTCCAAAATTGGCCGGCGGTAACAATGTTTATAGTGATAGGGCCGTAATTTTAATACATATACCTATTTAGGATAGGTTTAAGGCAGGCAGTAGGTTTTGTAAAAGGATTCTAGAAAAGATAGGAAAGGACTTGAAAGTCATTAGCTATTCCCAGGCTTGTTGTCGACTAAGTAAGCTCAATATGAAAATCAATGATTATAGAGTGAATAAAGATGATATAGAAAATATTGAAATTGCTATGGATAGCACAGTAATCAGTATTTATAGTAATAGTGGTCAGCATAATAAAGATAATGTCGAAACAAGAAAATATAATGGAGCAGATCAAGTAAGAAAACTACATGCTACTTTAAATATAGGTAGCAAAAAAGTAATAGCCATCAAGTATACCAACGCAACTCTACGGGACAGCATGTACTATGCTTGAAGAAATAGACGGCAAGTATGATATTTCATCTCTTCGTGCAGATGCATCTTATGATGGAAGAAATGTATATAAGATTTGTAAGGAACTTAGTATAAAACCTATAATACGACCTATAAAGAATGCAACACTCCGTGAAAAAGTAGATTATTTATCGGAAAGAAATAACAATCTGAAGATTATACAATCTTACGAAAACTATGAAGAAAGAATGGAAGATGATGATGAAATATGGCTTAAGATCACATATTGAAGGCTTTTTCTTTAGGTTCAAAAAAACATTTGGATTTAGCCTGAAAAATAAGTCTGAAATGAATCGTGAAAAAGAGCTGTTAATTAAATGCCATTTAATGAATAGATTTACTGAAATTGGTATGCCAAAGTTTGAAATGGCTGCTTGAATTTTTTATATAAAACATTAATGCAAGTAGCTATGCAACAAAGCCCACCCTGTCAAACGCAGGAATTTTTCTCCTTTCAACTTTTCTATTTCTCTGTATCTCATACCTTTAATTGTATGTTTTTATACTAATTTTTCCCTTTTTGTCAATTTTGAAAGAGGTCTGATAATTTTATGAGCAATAGCACGACTTTCACAGTCAATATTCATTACATCAGACAGCGAGTTAATACACCTATGATTATCGAAACTTTCTATTGTTGATCTTACTACTTCCACTATTCTTAAAAAGCCTATTTGTGATTTCAAAAATGCATTTACAGCTATTTCATTTGCAGCATTGAGCACTATGCTATTTGTGTGTGGTGTAGAAGAATTTAGCACTTCCATGCTAAGACTTAGTGCTGGAAAACGTATATAATCTGGCTCCTGAAAAGTCAATTTTTTTTGCTTTGTTAAATTTAATTTATAATTTGAGGTTGATCTATCTGGCCAAGACAAAGCATATGATATGGGAATTGCCATGTCAGTTTCTGCAAGCACAGCAAAGCTAAAACCATCATTATAAACTACTATCCCATGTACTATCGATTCAGGATGGATGATCTCTTCAATTTTATTCGCACTAATGTTAAACAAGTTGTGCGCTTCTATTATTTCTAGCGCTTTATTCATCATTGTTGCACTGTCCACTGAAATCTTCTTTCCCATGTTCCAAGTTGGATGAGCAAGCGCTTCATCTACCGTGACATTTCTTAATTGTTCAAGGCTATAATTTAAAAATGGTCCACCAGAAGCAGTGAGTATGATTTTTTCTATGCATTGATTGTCATTTTGCAAAACTTGAAAAATTGCATTGTGCTCAGAGTCAATAGGAATTATTTGTACATTTTTCTCTTTGGCTTTTTGTAGTAATAATTTTCCACCACAAACGATACTTTCTTTGTTTGCCAGTGCAATAATTCTAGTGCCACTTTCTATGACACGCATAACTGGTTCAAGACCTGCGATGCCAACTATTGCAACAACTGAAAGATCAACAGGTAGAGAAGCAATATTTGCTAAACCTTCGCTGCCTACTTCTATTTTGATGTTTGTATCGAGTAAATTTTCTTTGAGGTCTTTGTAGAACCTTTCATCTGAGATAGTAACATATTTTGCACCCAGCAGTTTTGCTTGGCTGGCCAGTAGAGCAAAATTTGAGTGAGCGCTCAATGCTTCTACTTGGTATTCTTTTTTTCTCTTTAATAATAAATCTGCAGTTTTTTTTCCTATACTTCCTGTGGATCCTAAAACTGAAATCTTTTTCACTATAAAGTAAGCTCAAGATAAATTGTAATTATAGCAAGCAAGGAATTTTATTCAGCAACTTTGATAGGGAGATCTAGAACTTGAAGTAACGGTTAAAATATAGTAGGGTATAGGACAATTAAATTTAGTTTGCGCGAAAGACAGTAATTTTAGCTTGAGCCTCTTTGATATGCATGCTAACATAACAGCCGTTCAGTCGTTTTACCTGTAAGGGATGATAAACCCAATAATATGTGCACTGGATACACAAGATCTAAATAAGGCTGTTTCTTTAGCTAATATCTTACGCAATAAGATAAGCATGATAAAGCTGGGGTTAGAGTTTTTTGCTGCTAATGGTCTGCTTGGAGTAGAAGAAGTTGCAAAATGTAATGTGCCGATTTTTTTAGACCTTAAATTACATGATATTCCAAACACTGTGGCCAAAACAGTTGAAGTGATAAAAGATCTGAGCGTTGAAATGCTGACATTGCACGTCTGTGGTGGAATAGAAATGCTGAAAAGAGCGCTAAATACAGTGCAAGATACAAAAATAAAGCTGATTGGGGTTACTGTACTAACTAGTATGAGTAATGAAGATTTGAGCGAACTTGGAATCGAGAGAAAAGTAAAATCACAGGTGATTTTGTTTGCAAAGCTTGCAAAGGAGGCTGGTTTACATGGGATAGTTTGTTCTGTATTGGAAGCTCAAGAAGTTAGGAAAGAATGCGGTAAAGACTTTAAAATTATTACTCCGGGAATTCGCATCGATCCATATCATGATGACCAAAAAAGAACGGCAACGCCAAAAGAGGCAATTACACTTGGAGCAGATTACATTGTAATTGGTAGGCCTATTACAAAAAGTGATGATCCTGTAAGTAGTGCGGAATTAATACTAGATTCACTATAACATCTTGAGTAAATGTAGGTTGTATATTGCACTGGAAGTGCGTTAACAAGCTAAAGCTACCCCACTCTTATGGGTAGTCTATTTTTACATTAGTCACCACAAATAATTAGGTCTATACTTAGCGATATAAAGAATTTTGATTCTGATGAAAACAATATACGTGTGTCAAACCTGCGGACATACTACCGGTAGATGGGTAGGGAGATGCATTGCATGTGACAGTTGGGATACAGTTGTTGAAGAAATAGTAGTAAAAACTGATAAAAAAAATATATCTGCGCCAATTTTAATGAAGGCGTTGTCGAATAGTGAAATCATCACTCCTGAACGTTTTTTAACTGGAATAGAAGAGCTGGATAGAGTTTTTGGTGGAGGTATTGTCCAAGGCGCTAGCATTTTAATTGGTGGTGAGCCTGGAATTGGAAAATCCACTCTTTTGCTTAGGATTGCGGCAAACCTTACAAAGTCTTCCTCTTTTGAATGTCTTTATGTATCTGGCGAAGAGTCTTTAGAGCAGGTAAGCTTGAGAGCAAAACGTCTAAAAATAAATGAACCGAAGATAAAGCTTTTATCTACAGTTTCCTCAACAGATGTGATAACAGCAGTAAAGGAAAACAAAAACATCAAATTCTTAATAATTGATTCCATACAAACCATGTATGATAGTAGAGTCACATCAGCTCCAGGCACTGTAACTCAAGTGCGTACTTGTGCTCATGAGTTAACTGTTCTTGCTAAACAATATGGTGTTTCACTACTAATAGTTGGCCATATTACTAAAGATGGACAAATAGCTGGACCAAAAACTTTAGAGCATATGGTGGATACGGTATTATATTTTGAAGGTGAAAATAGTAATCAATACCGAATTTTGCGTACTATTAAAAATAGATTTGGTCCTGCAAATGAAATTGGTGTTTTTGAGATGTCAAAATCAGGACTTGCGCCTGTTGATAATCCATCATCTTTATTTCTTATGGGAAATGGAACTCATGATAGAGAAGTAGTTGGCAGTGCAGTATTTGCAGGAATTGAGGGATCAAGACCAATTCTAATGGAAGTTCAAGCGCTGATAGCAGGAACGAATATGGCAACTCCAAGAAGAGCAGTGGTGGGTTGGGATATTAATAGGCTTGCTATGATTATTGCGGTACTAAACGCTCGTTGCAAAATATTTTTACATGATAAAGAGGTATACTTAAACATTGCAGGGGGACTCAAAATACAGGAACCATCAGCTGACCTTGCCGTTGCTGCTTCTCTGATTTCAAGTGTAGTGAATTTACCACTTCCAGCTTCTTCGATAATCTGTGGCGAAGTTGCACTTTCGGGTGAAATTAGAAATGTTGCGCATGCTGACTTGAGATTAAAAGAAGCACAAAAATTAGGATTTAAAAAAGCGATCATGCCTCAAAATGGCAATTACTCTTCTCATGATATTGAGATAATAAAACTTGGCCACGTTAAGGAACTAAGAAAAATTTTTAGCTAACACTAAACTCTCGGATGTACAGTTCCAGAAAGTCAATGGAAACCTATCCAAAATAGCAGTAGAATAGAATGAAATATGGAGTTTTGCTCAGAGGTTATCCGTAAACAAAAAAATGGACAGTATACCCCTTCTCCCAATAATCCAAATAGTGTAAGATAAGGATTTAGGATATGAGAAGTATTAAATGCCAGCAGCATATAGTTATGATTTAAGGAAAAAAGCAATGGAAGCCTTGGATGAAGGCGAAAGCAGAGAAGTTGTGGCAAAAAGATTTAAGATAGGAGAAACAACTTTGTACGAATGGCAAGTAAGGTGCAAAGAAACGGGAGTTTTGCATCGAAAAAGCCGGGAAGTGTAGGCTATAATCATAAAATTACCGACTGGAATGCCTTTGCTGAATTTGCGAAAAAACATGGAGGTAAAACTCAATCAGAGATGGCTGAACTTTGGGGCAATATCAGCCACCAAACGATCCACCCTGCCCTCAAAAATATTGGATTTACACGAAAAAAAGACCTATGGATACAAAGAAAGAAGCAAAAAAAAACGAGCAGAATTCTTGAAAGTTATAGCAACGTAAGCTCCTGATAATCTGGTATATATTGATGAATCTGGAATAGATAATAAAGGTATCATCTTGAAATTCTGTAAAAATCGATATCAATTACAACCAGCTGAAGCTGGTGGTTTGAGTAAACGCTTGTAAAGCAGATTATAAGTTTTAAAAC
The DNA here is from genome assembly GCF_964026735.1 of Wolbachia endosymbiont (group E) of Neria commutata. Taxonomy (NCBI): domain Bacteria; kingdom Pseudomonadati; phylum Pseudomonadota; class Alphaproteobacteria; order Rickettsiales; family Anaplasmataceae; genus Wolbachia; species Wolbachia endosymbiont (group E) of Neria commutata. Next base: position 1,530 of record NZ_OZ034692.1, on the reverse strand, counting down.
TCTGAAATATTGAAATCATTACTCTTATGGTGTGTTCCTTGCTCTTTAATATATTTCTGCACGTCCGTAGCATTGACATTGCCAACTGCAACAGCAAAATATCCTCTGGCCCAGAGATGCTGGCCCCAATATCTTTTCCTTAATAGCTCAAATTCCTGGAATAGCTTACGACTACTCTTTCCTTTGATATATTGCACTAATTTGGATAGAGCCATGCTTCGAGACATAGAGATTAGCATATGCACATGGTCAGGAGTAACGTTGCCACTTACAATATCTATGTAATTTGCAGTACATACTTCCCTAATAATTTCTCTAGCACGAACTGCTATTTGACCAGTGAGTATTCTATATCTGTACTTAGTACGCAACACTATATTTTATCCATTGTATTAATTTAAAGGTCACATAAACTATTATATAACCTTATTTTTTCTCTGCTATTACTTTGTAGGGAAGTAAGCTCTTTTTTCTTAACTTAATGGCAGTGATGACAAGAGGAGGAGGGCCACTTGGATCATAACTGTTAGTAGCTCTTTACTAAATCCACCAGTGCAGCAATATTCTCAACCGGAGTGTCAGGAAGTACACCATGGCCAAGGTTAAATATAAAAGGTAAATCTCTAAAGCAATCCAATATATGCTTTGCTTCTTCCAGTGCTTCTTTTTTATTATAAGCTAAAAGACTAGGATTAAGATTTCCCTGCAGAGGAAGTTTTAGATTTTCTTTTGCCCACTCTATTGAAACGTCATAATCTATACTAATTGCAGACACATCTGTTTGTTCGCAGTAATCTTTGTAAAGTTTTCTAGCGGACCTTGGGAAACCTATTATCGGAAAATCATGAAACTTAGCCCTTATTGCTGAAACAATTTTTTTTGTTGGTTCTATAATATAATCTCTGAATAACGGTTCTGACAATGCACCAGCATTACTATCAAATATCTGAATTACGTCTGCACCATATTCTATTTGTTTTATCAAATAAATAATCGTTGCTTCCGTAATGATTTCAATTATTTTCTTTAAATCAGGTGGACTAAAATTTAATATTGTAGAAAAAGTCTTACTGCCTCCACCTTCTATGATGTAAGAGGCTACTGTCCATGGTCCTCCTGAAAATCCTATAAGAGACTTTTCTTTTGACAGTTGGCTCCTGACTTTTTTTATAGCGTTTAGAATCGGCAGGGTTTTAGTTTCAATTTCTTCCTCTTGTAAGTATTGCAGCTCTTCAGAGCTTTCTATAGGTTTTATTTTTGGACCTACACCGCGTATAAAGTTTACATCGCAACCTAAAACATCAGCTATTATTAAAATATCTGAAAAAATTATCGCTGCATCCATGTCAAATCTTTTTATTGGTTGCAATGTTAATTCTGTTATCAAATCTGTGTTGTAGCACATTTCTATGAAATCTTTCATGTTTTCCACTGCTTTGCGGTATTCAGGAAGGGACCTGCCAGCCTGACGCATTAGCCAAATTGGTATTTTTTTGCCCGGCCTACACTCCTTAATAATTTTAACTATCA